>NZ_JBIAWF010000030.1:0-96803 GCF_042895325.1 Streptomyces sp. NPDC001407 | reverse complement strand
CAACGTTCTGTGGGCGATGATCCGAGACGGAGAGTGCTTTCACTCTTCACCCCCCGTCACGGGAGCAGCTTGACAACACGATTGGGAAGTTCCTTCGGGTGAGGGGGGGAGGGCGAGGGAGCGGCGGACCCTGGACGCCGGGCCCGTCAGTCGTCCGTCCCCGGCCGGCCCGCCTTCCAGCGGAACAGCCGCCGCTCCGCGAAGGTCAGCAGCCCCTCGGCCAGCAGCGCGACCACCGCGAGGATGACCATCGCGGCGTACACCCCGGCCGAGTTGAAGGTGTTCTGCGCGTTGGAGACGAGCAGCCCGATCCCCTTCGTCGCCCCGATGTACTCGCCGACGATCGCCCCGATCAGCGCGAACCCGAAGCTCACATGAAGGCTGGTGAAGATCCAGGACGTGGCGGACGGCACGACGACCTGAAGGGTCACACGGCGGTTGCTCGCGCCCAGGATGCGGGCGTTGGCGACGAGGTTGCGGTCCACCTCCCGCGCCCCCTGGAACGCGTTGAAGAAGACGGGGAAGAAGACCAGCACCACGGCCGAGGCGACCTTGGACGCGGGCCCCAGGCCGAACCAGATGAGGAAAATGGGCGCGAGGACGATCCTCGGCAGCGCGTTGAGAATCTTGATGTACGGGCCGAGGACGTCGGCCAGGAAGCGCACCCGGCCCAGCGCGATGCCGAGGGCCACGCCGCCCGTCACACCGATGACCCAGCCGAACAGCGCCTCGTAGAGCGTGTACCAGATCTGCTCGCCGAGCGAACCCTGCGCGGTGCCGTGCGCCGTCCACTGCACGATCTGGTCCCAGATCTCCGAGGGCATCGAGAAGTTGAAGGGATCGATCACCTTGTGACGGGACATCAACTCCCAGGCGCAGAGCACGACGGCGAGCAGCAGCACCCGCACTGCGAGGACCAGCAGCCTCCGGTGACGGGCGGCCTTGGCCCGGGCCTCCGTACGGCCCGTGGCGCTCTTCGGCGCGGCAGCCCGGGCGGGTACGACGGCGGAACCGGACGGAATCGACTCATGCGACACGCTCGGCACCCCTCTCCCGCGTGATGCGGACCTCTTCGCCGAGCGAGGACCAGATCTCGCGATAGATCTCGACGAACTCCGCCTCCAGACGGATGGATTCGACCTTCCGGGGCCGGGGCAGCCGGACGGGGAAGACCTCCTTGACGGTGGCCGGGCCGGCGGTCATCACGACCACCTTGTCGGCCAGCGCGATCGCCTCTTCCAGGTCGTGGGTGACGAAGACGACGGACGCGGCCGTTCCGCCGGGCCGCCCACCGCCCCACAGCTCCAGGAGCTCGTCGGACATCAGCGCGCGGGTCTGCACGTCGAGTGCCGAGAAGGGCTCGTCCATCAGCAGGATCGAGGGGTCGCCGACGAAGGTCTGCGCCAGTGCCACGCGCTTGCGCTGGCCACCGGAGAGCTGGTGCGGATAGCGGTCGGCGAAGGCCGCGAGACCCACCCGGCCGAGCCAGTCGAGGGCGCGCTCGCGCGCCTCCGCCTTCGGCACGCCGCGGAAGCGCGGGCCGGCCATCACATTGGACAGGACCGTGCGCCAGGGGAACACCGCGTCCTGCTGGAAGACGAACCCGACCTCCGGCCGGATCCCCGTCACGGGTTCACCGTCGACGAGCACCTCGCCCTCGGACGGCTCCTCCAGCCCGCTGACCAGGGTGAGGGTGGTCGACTTCCCGCAGCCGGTGGGCCCCACCACGGCGACGAACTCGCCGTGCTCCACGGTCAGGTCGAGATCACGCACGGCCGTGTGGCCTGCGCCCGAGGGGGTGCGGAACACCTTGGTGGCCCCTCGCAGTTCGATGGCCGGATTCCGGCCCGGTGGGGTTCCGCTGGGGGTAGCGTCGGTCGTCCCGCTGTTCATGGTGGTGCCTCCTGTGCCCGGCTCGTGTGCCCCGCGGTCCCTCGGGGCGGTGCTGGACGGTAGGCGCGGCGCACACCGCGCAGACAGCCTTGTGAGCGCTGTGCGGGTTGAGGGCACGAACCCTGTTCTGCTCGTTTTGCTCGCGGTAGAACAACAAAAGCGCTACGGAACCGGCCACTGGCCGGTCGTCCGGCTACGTTCTGGTGGCACCGCAGGACGAAACGAAAGGGACCCCTATGCGCCCCCGGTGGCCCCGCCGCGTCTTCGCCCAGGTGCTGCTCGCCCAGCTGCTGATCATCACCGGCGTCACCGGGCTGGCCGCCGGACTCTTCCTGGCGCCGCTCGGCGCGCAACTGGACGACCAGGCCGAGCGGCGGGCGCTGGCCATAGCGCAGGCCACCGCCGCCCAGCCCGGCATCGCCCGTGAACTGCTGGCCGAACTGCCCACCCCGCAGGGCCCCGTGCAGACCGCCGCCGAGCGCATCCGGCTGGCCACGGGTGCCAGCTATGTGGTGGTCGTCGACGTCCAGGGCACCCGCTACTCCCATCCCTCCCCCGCGCGGATCGGTGAGCGGGTCAGCACCGATCCCGGCAAGGTCCTGGGCGGGCAGGAGTGGAAGGGCATCGCCGAGGGCACGCTCGGCCGCTCCGCACGCGGCAAGGTGCCGTTGCGTGACAGCGAGGGCGCCGTGGTCGGCGCCGTGTCCGTGGGCATCGCCTACGACAACGTGCACGCACTGCTGGTCCACGCGGTGCCCGGCATCCTGCTGTACGCCGGTGCCGCTCTCGGGGCCGGGGCGCTGGCGGCACTCGCCGTCTCCCGGCGGCTGCGCAAGCGCACCCGCGGCATCGAACTCACCGAGATCTCCGCCCTGCTGGACGAGCGCGAGGCGATGCTGCACGGCATCCGCGAGGGCGTGGTGGCCCTCGACCGGCACGGCCGCGTACGGCTCGTCAACGACGAGGCCCAGCGGCTGCTCGGGCTCGGGCCGGACGCGACCGGGCAGCCGCTGGACGGCGTCCTGCCGCCCGGCCGGACCACGGACGTGCTGGCGGGCCGGGTGACGGGCACGGACCTGCTCACCGTCCGGGACGGGCGGGTCCTGATCGCCAACCGGATGGACACGGCCGACGGGGGCACGGTGGCCACCCTGCGCGACCGCACCGAACTGGAGCAGCTCCGCCGGGAACTCGACGGCACCCGCGGCCTGACCGACGCGCTGCGCGCCCAGGACCACGAGCACGCCAACCGGCTGCACACCCTCGTCGGGCTGCTGGAGCTGGAGCTGTACGAGGAGGCCGCCGACTTCCTGGCGGAGGTGACGGGCGCGCACCGGGCCACGGCCGAGCAGGTCGCCGAGCGGGTGCGCGATCCGCTGGTCGGCGCGCTGCTGGTGGGCAAGAGCGCGGTCGCGGCCGAACGCGGCGTGGCCCTGCGGGTGAGCCCGCGCACCCGGCTGCCCGACCGGGTGGTCGACCCCCGCGACCTGGTCACCGTCCTCGGCAACCTCGTGGACAACGCGCTGGACGCGACCGCGGGCCGGACCGACGAGGAACCGTTCGTGGAAGTGGAGCTGCGGGCCGCGGGCGCCGCACTGATCGTGCGTGTCACCGACAACGGACCCGGGATACCCGCCGCCGATCGCGAACTCGTCTTCGCCGACGGCTGGTCCACCAAGGAATCGCCACCGCACCGCCGCCGCGGACTCGGCCTCTCCCTCGTCAGAAGGCTGGCCGAACGCTACGGAGGCTCGGCGCGGGCGGATGAACGGGAAGGCGGCGGCGCGGTGTTCACCGTGAACTTGCCCGAAGCAGTGCGCTCACTCGAAGGGGTGAAGTAAATGATCGAGGTCCTGGTGGTGGACGACGATTTCCGCGTCGCCGAGATCAACGCCGCGTACGTCGCGCGCGTACCCGGCTTCCATGTCGGCGCCAAGGTCCACTCCGCGGCCCAGGCCCTGGCCGTGCTCGAACAGGGCGGCATCGACCTGATGCTCCTGGACCACTTCCTGCCCGACGAGACGGGGCTGTCCCTGGTGCGCCGGATGAGGCAGCGCGGCCACCTCACCGACGTGATCATGGTGACGGCCTCCCGGGACGTCGCGACCGTGCAGGCGGCGATGTCCTTCGGCGCCCTGCAGTACCTGGTCAAGCCGTTCACCTTCCCCGGGCTGCGAGTGAAGCTGGAGGCGTACGCCCAGCTGCGCCGGACCCTGGACGACGCGCACGAGGCCGGCCAGGACCAGGTCGACCGCATCTTCGGCACCCTGCGCACGGCGGCCACCAGCGCTCCCTTGCCGAAGGGGCACTCCGCGCCCACCGCCGAGCTGATCCGCCGGGTGCTCTCGGACGCGGCGCGGCCGCTGTCGGCCCACGAGGTCGCCACCCGCGCGGGCCTGAGCCGCTCCACCGCGCAGCGCTACCTCAAACGCCTGGAGGAATCCGGCAGACTCCGCCTCACCCTCAAATACGGCGAAACCGGCCGCCCGGAACACCGCTACGCCTGGACATCCCGCTGATTCCCCATACTTGACTGCCCGTCAACTCCCGCGCGGATCCGGCGGCACCACGATCCCGTAGCGGAAGGCGTACCGCACGGCCTGCGCCCGGTCCCGCACTCCCGTCTTGGCGAAGAGGTTGTTGATGTGCGTCTTGACCGTCGCCGTACTGACATGCAGCCGACGGGCGATCTCGGCGTTGGACAGCCCCTCGGCGACCAGCGACAGCACCTCCGCCTCACGCCCCGTCAGCCCGTCCGGCAACTCCCGGCGCGGCGGCGCACCGGGGCCGGGGTCACCGACGGGTGACCCCGCGGCGGCCGTGCGATCCGGGGAGCCACCTTCGCCGGGCGCGGAGAGCCGCTCCAGCAACCGGCGCTGGATATTGGGCGAGAGCCCCGCCTCCCCCGACATCACATGCCGCACCGCCCGGACGATCTCCTCCCCACCGGCGTCCTTGGTGAGATACCCGCGCGCCCCGGCCCGGAGCGCGGGAAAGAGCGAGTCGTCATCGCCGTAGGTGGTCAGGATCACGACCTGGGTCGACGGGTGCTCGTCACGAATACGGCGGGTCGCCTCCACCCCGTCGCACCGCGGCATCCGGAGGTCCATCAGCACCACGTCCGGGGCGAGTTCGGCCACCATGCGCACCGCTTCATGGCCATCGGCCGCGGCCCCCACGACCTCGATCCCCGGCAGCAGCCCCAGCAGTATCACGATCCCCTCGCGCACGACGGTCTGGTCGTCCGCCACCACGACCCGCGCCACGTCGCGCCGTCCGGCACCCCCTGCCCCGACCGGTCCCGGAGCCCCGACGGCCCCTTCCCCGGGCGCATCCTGCGCACTCTGAGGGCCGTCCACTCCTTCCGCCCCGACCGCACCGTCCGTCATGCCGGCACCCGCAAACGCACCACGAAGCCCTCCTGTCCAGGTCCGGCCGGTCCGGCCTCCAGCGTGCCGCCGAGCAGCTCGGCGCGCTCCCGCATCCCCAGCAGACCGTACCCGGCACCGGACACGGCGAGGTCTCCGGAATCCACATGCCCGCCCCTGTCACGGACCCACAGCTCCACCTCACCCTCCAGATAGGTGAACCTCATCTCCACATCGGCACCGGGCGCGTGCTTGCGGACATTGGTCAGGGCCTCCTGGGCGACCCTGCGCACCGTCAGCCCAGCCTCCGCCGAAAGGCCCCGGGGCTCCCCCGTCACCTCGAAGCGCGCTCCTTCGGACGCGGACGCATCGCTGAGGAAGTCCTCGACGCGGGTCATCTCGCCGCGCAGCGCGGACAGCGCCTGCCGGGTCTCGGCCAGCCCCTCGCGTGCCATGCCCCGGGCCGCCACCACCCGCTCCAGGATCCGCTGCCGGTCCTCCCCTCTCTCGATGAGCAGCCGCGCCGCCTCCAGGTGCACCATCTGCGCGGAGAGGCTGTGGGCGAGCACGTCATGGATCTCGCGGGCGATCCGGGCCCGCTCGGCGAGGGCCGCGGACTCGGCCTCCGCCCTGCGCGCCGCCTTCTCCTGGGCCAGCAGCCGGAACCCGGCCCCTCGCGCCTCCTCGTCCAGCCGCAGCGCGTATCCCAGGACCGGCAGCCCCAGCGCCGTCAGGGCGGCGACGGTCGGCCGGTCCGTGCTCGCCAGACCGTACGACCCCATGGCGACCACGGAGACGGCCACTCCGTACAGCATCGGGAGCCGCTCCATCGCGACGAGCGCGCACAGGCACCAGAGCACCGCCGCGGGAGTGTGCACCCCCGCCGCCTGGGAGCCCACGCCGACCGCGTAGAGCACCGCCAGCACCCCCAGGGACGGCCACAGCCGCTGGGCGAGCGTCGTGCCGTAGTACACCCGGATCCCGGCGACACAGATGATCAGGCCCACGGTCAGGGCGACGAATCCCCACCCGTGCAGCAAGTGGTCGCTCAGCACCCCCCACAGGACCAGGCCGAGCAGGGACAGCCGCACCACCCAGCTCATGACCTGGCGCCGCAGTGGCACTCCCATCCGGGAGAGCGCCTCACGGGCCGGCCACTCGGTCCACTTCTCCATCGGCACGTGAAGTCCCTCCGCCGCGACGCGCGTCTCAGCCACCGGCAGGGATACCGTACGCCGGGCGGAAGCCCTGGGCCCGGTGTGCCAGCACCCCGGAACGGGCCAGGAGCATGGCCGCCATGGTCACCATCGTCGCGGAGCCGCCCTGGTGGACCCCGGCCAGCGCCCCCAGACCGTAGAGCGCGACGCGCAGGGCCGCTCCGCCGAGCCATATCGCGGCCGTGGCCTTGCCGCCCTGGGCCCAGAGGGCCCCGGACCCGTCGAACCATATTCGGGTGGTCCAGGCCCACGCGGCGCCGGTGGCGAGCCCCGCCAGCACCCCGCCGGCCAGCAGCCCCACGGACGCCACGCGGTGCCCGGCATCGATCAGTCCCGGCTGCCGGACGGCCAGGACGACGAGCACCGTGGGGAGGACCCACCAGCGCCGGGCGTCGTCCATCATCTTGTGCGGCCTCGTCTGCCGGACGAGCACGGTCGCGCAGACCGCGACGATCACTGCGACATCGATAAAGCCGGACATGGGGCGGGCCTCCGCGGAGCGTGGACGAGCGCGAACGATTCAACGCATCCGACGCTACGGATCCGGCTCACGGCCGGGATCGGACCACGGGTGGGCTTCGGGTGGAGCCCGGGTGGAGATCGCTCTCCACCCGGGGGTGGAGAGCCCGCGCCGACGCCCAGCCCTCTTCCGCACACAGCACGGCTTCCGCACGGGGCGCAGCCGCCCGACCGCTGCCGCGCTTGGCTCCCCTCGGACAGGCGAGCGCCGGCACGTCTCCCTCCCGCCGGACATGCCGTCGCCGGCACGGCGCCTGCCGGAGGGAGATGCCCCGGCAGGCGACGCGGTCCGTCACCGTCGATGCGTCAGGCGTCGATGCGCGAGCGGTCCAGCGTGGCGGCGGAGTTGGTGATGAACTCCTTGCGAGGGGCCACCTCGTTGCCCATCAGGAGGTCGAAGGCGCGCTCCGCCGCTTCCAGATCGCTGATGTTGATGCGCCGCAGCGTGCGATGGCGCGGGTCCATCGTGGTCTCCGCGAGCTGGTCGGCGTCCATCTCACCCAGGCCCTTGTAGCGCTGGATGCCGTCCTTGTAGCGGACGTTCTTCCGCTCCAGCTCCAGCAGCGTCTGCCGCAGCTCGTTGTCGGAGTAGGTGTAGATGTACTTGTCCTGCCCCTTCTTGGGCTGGATCAGCTCCACCCGGTGCAGCGGCGGCACCGCCGAGAAGACCCGGCCTTCCTCCACCATGGGCCGCATGTAGCGCTGGAAGAGGGTCAGCAGCAGGCAGCGGATGTGCGCGCCGTCCACATCGGCGTCGGCGAGGAAGATGACCTTGCCGTAGCGCGCCGCGTCGATGTCGAAGGTCCGGCCGGACCCCGCTCCTATCACCTGGATGATCGCGCCGCACTCGGCGTTCTTGAGCATGTCGGAGACCGACGACTTCTGGACGTTGAGAATCTTGCCGCGGATCGGCAGCAGCGCCTGGAACTCGGAGTTGCGGGCCAGCTTCGCCGTGCCGAGCGCCGAGTCGCCCTCGACGATGAACAGCTCGCTGCGCTCGACGTCGTCACTGCGGCAGTCGGCGAGCTTGGCCGGCAGCGAGGAGGACTCCAGCGCCGTCTTCCGCCGCTGAGCCTCCTTGTGCTGCCGGGCGGCGATGCGTGTACGGGCCGCGGCGACGACCTTCTCCAGCACCGCCCGCGCCTGCTGCTTGGCATCGCGCTTGGTGGAGGTCAGGAACGCCTTGAGTTCCTTGGCGACCACGTTCGCCACGATCCGGGAGGCGGCCGAGGTGCCCAGGACCTCCTTGGTCTGCCCCTCGAACTGCGGCTCCGCCAGGCGGACCGTCACGACGGCCGTGAGGCCCTCCATGGCGTCGTCCTTGACGACGTCGTCCTCGGCGACCCGCAGGAGCTTCGAGGACCGGAGCGCCTCGTTGACCGTCTTGGTGATCGAGCGCTCGAATCCGGCCACGTGCGTGCCGCCCTTGGGGGTGGCGATGATGTTGACGAAGGACTTCACCGTCGAGTCGTAGCCCGTGCCCCAGCGGAGGGCGATGTCCACGCCGAGCTCGCGGGTGACCTCGGTCGGGGTCATGTGCCCGCGGTCGTCGAGGACCGGAACGGTCTCCTTGAAGGTGCCCTGGCCGCTCAGCCGCAGCACGTCGCACACGGCCTTGTCCTGCGCGAGGTACTCGCAGAACTCGCTGATGCCGCCGTCGTAGCGGAACGTCTCCTCGGTGCCTTCCGCGCCGTCGAGACCCCGCTCGTCGCGCACCACGATGGTCAGACCCGGCACGAGGAAGGCGGTCTGCCGGGCGCGGCCGTAGAGCGTCTCCAGGGAGAGCTTCGCGTCCTTGAGGAAGATCTGGCGGTCCGCCCAGTAGCGGACACGGGTGCCGCTGCGGGTCTTGGGGACCTTCTTGGTCTTGCGGAGGCCGCCGGCCGGGTCGAAGGGCGCGTCCGGGCCGGACTCGGTGAAGATGCCGGGGACGCCGCGCCGGAAGCTGACCTCGTGGGTCCGGCTGTTCCGGTCCACCTCCACGTCCAGCCGGGCGGAGAGCGCGTTGACGACGGAGGCGCCCACGCCGTGCAGGCCGCCGGAGGCCGCGTACGAGCCGCCGCCGAACTTGCCGCCCGCGTGCAGCTTGGTCATCACGACCTCGATGCCGGAAAGCCCGGTCTTGGGCTCGACGTCCACGGGGATGCCGCGGCCGTTGTCCCGGACCTCCACCGACCCGTCGTCGTGGAGGATCACCTCGATCCGGTCGCAGAATCCGCCCAGGGCCTCGTCGACGGAATTGTCGATGATCTCCCAGAGGCAGTGCATCAGGCCACGGCTGTCGGTGGAGCCGATATACATACCGGGACGCTTGCGAACGGCCTCGAGACCCTCGAGGACGAGCAGGTGCCGCGCGGTGTAGTTGGATCCGTCCCGGTCTGCCCCGGTCAGCAACGCAGTGGACGGCACGGACATATCGGCGGTCACGCGGTTCGCTCCTCGCTGAATTTCTTTTTCGGCCCGGTCGGGCGCGGTCATGGCTCGGTCGCCGTTCAGAGGGTACCGAGGCCTGGTAGAGCCTTTGCGCAGCCACCCGTAGGAATGCCCATGCTAGTCCAGAGTCGATCACGCGTTCGATGACACGATGGAGTGACGTGCACATCACGTTCCCTTGGAGGCATGAACCATTTAGGCTCCGGGCACGTCCTCAAGAACAACCCGGCAAGCCGGCCGGGCAGGACCAAAGACCCCCAGCGACGTGAAACCGTAAGCCCACGCAATACGGCTCATTCGCCGCCAACCGTCAAGATCCGGCCCACTCGGAAGGAACTTTCGAGGAAAAGCCTCGAGCGGGAACGTTTTCGGCCTGGTTGGATGTTGACCCTGGTACGACAGCTCGTCGAGCTAGAGAAGAGGCGACGTGACTACTGTTCTGACCCCCGCGAGCCCGCTGACGGCCGCTGACCGCTGCGACCGGTGCGGCGCTCAGGCTTACCTGCGCGTCGTTCTCATGAGCGGCGGCGAACTGCTCTTCTGCGCCCACCACGGGCGTAAGTTCGAGCCAGAACTCAAGAAGATCGCCGCGGAGATACAGGACGAGACGGAGCGGCTCACGGCCTCTCCGGCGTCCGCGTCCGACGAGGACCGTTGAGTCCGCAATGGAACGCTGACACATCGCATCCGACGACGAGCGAGGTCCGGCCATCCAGGGCCGGGCAGCGGCGGGCGACCACTCCCATCACGGGGGGAGGTCGCCCGCTCTCGTGTCCGCACCCACTCCACCAGGCCCCGTCACGGACTCACCGCCGCCTTGCCGACCGCGCCCTGGCGTGATGGCGCACGCCCTTCGGGACAGCCCGCGACATGAGCTTCTGGATGCCCGGAGGCAGCTGCAGCAGAGGCTCGGTCCGCTCCGGCTCCGGGGGCGCCGTCCGGACGGGCGGGTCGACCGCCTGAGCGGCGGCTGAAGCGGCTTGCTTCGCCCCTTCGGTCACACGTGCCGACACCAGTGACCTGACCGCCGAGATGCGCGTATAGACCCCTGGATGGCCCTTCTGGGCGCAACCACTGCCCCAGGACACCAGCCCGATCAGCCGCCCCCGCGCGACCAGCGGCCCACCGCTGTCGCCCTGGCAGGCGTCCTTGCCGCCGTCCGGCAGCCCGCCGCACAGCATCGAACCCCGGCGGTAGACACCCTCCGCGCTCCCCGGGTACGCCCGCTCGCACAGGGCGTCGTCCAGCACGACCAGCCTGGCGGTGCGGAGGGTCTCCGAGTAGGTGCCGTCGCCGTACACGTCGCCCCACCCGTAGACCATGGCCGGCGTGCCCGTCCGGTACACCGGGTCGCCCGACTGCGCCATCGGGAGGACGCGGCCCCCGGGCACCGGCTCCTTGAGGGTGAGCACGGCGACGTCGCCCGCGTTGGTCCCGGCGTCGTACGCCGGGTTCACCCAGGTGTCGCGGAGCTCCAGCTCGTAGCCGGTCACCCCGCGCAGATCGTCCCGGCCGCTGATGATCCGGAGGTCCTTCGCCTCGCTCACGTCCATCCCGAGCACTTCGTGGCTCAGACAGTGAGCCGCCGTGATGACCGTCCTGGGGGCCACCACGACGCCGCCGCAGAACTGCCCCGACCGGGCGACCCCGAACCGCTGGCGGCTCGCCAGAGCCACGGCCCAGGGCGCCTCCGAGGCCCGCACGGACTGCCCGCCGATGATCCCCCGGTCCGCCGCTGCCGGAGCAGGGGCCGCGAGCAGCAGCGCGAGGGCGCCTGCCAGCGGATAGCTCAGGGAACGCATACGGTCTCCTGACGGTGCGGAGTTCCTTGCACACCCAGGGTCAACCCGCGCGGCGATCACCGCATCCCGAAGCCGGACGGGCGTACTCCGAATTCGCGCCCGGCTCCCCCGGAAAGCCCGAAGGCCCGGCACCTCCACGAGGGAGGGCCGGGCCTTCGGGAACTGCTGATTCGACGGTTCCGTCCGTCAGTCCAGGTAGTCGCGGAGCACCTGGGAGCGGGACGGGTGACGCAGCTTCGACATCGTCTTCGACTCGATCTGACGGATGCGCTCACGCGTCACCCCGTAGACCTTGCCGATCTCGTCGAGGGTCTTCGGCTGACCGTCGGTGAGACCGAAGCGCATCGAGACGACGCCCGCCTCACGCTCGCTGAGCGTGTCCAGGACGGAGTGCAGCTGCTCCTGGAGGAGGGTGAAGCTGACGGCATCGGCAGGCACGACCGCCTCGGAGTCCTCGATGAGGTCACCGAACTCGCTGTCGCCGTCCTCACCCAGGGGGGTGTGGAGGGAGATCGGCTCGCGGCCGTACTTCTGGACCTCGATGACCTTCTCGGGGGTCATGTCGAGCTCCTTGGCCAGCTCCTCCGGGGTGGGCTCACGGCCCAGGTCCTGGAGCATCTGGCGCTGGACACGCGCGAGCTTGTTGATGACCTCGACCATGTGCACCGGGATGCGGATGGTGCGGGCCTGGTCGGCCATCGCGCGCGTGATGGCCTGGCGGATCCACCAGGTCGCGTACGTCGAGAACTTGTAGCCCTTGGTGTAGTCGAACTTCTCGACGGCGCGGATCAGACCGAGGTTGCCCTCCTGGATGAGGTCCAGGAAGAGCATGCCGCGGCCGGTGTAGCGCTTGGCCAGGGAGACCACCAGTCGGAGGTTGGCCTCCAGCAGGTGGTTCTTGGCGCGGCGCCCGTCCTCGGCGATGATCTCCAGCTCGCGCTTGAGCTTGGGCGCGAGCTTGTCGGAGTTCGCCAGCTTGTCCTCTGCGAACAGACCCGCCTCGATGCGCTTGGCGAGCTCGACCTCCTGCTCGGCGTTGAGGAGGGGGACCTTGCCGATCTGCTTGAGGTAGTCCTTGACCGGGTCGGCGGTGGCACCGGCCACGGCGACCTGCTGCGCGGGCGCGTCGTCCTCGTCCTCGTCGGACAGGACGAAGCCCTTGTTCTCGCCGGTCTCGTCCTCTTCCTCGCCGCCCTTGCCCGGGGTGGGGGTCTCGTCGACGAGCTCGTCCTCGAGCAGCTCGTCGGCATCCTTCTTGGAGGCGGTCTTCTTGGCCGCCGTCTTCTTCACGGCGGCCTTCTTGGCCACCGTCTTCTTCGCCGCCGCCTTCTTGGTGGCGGCCTTCTTCACGGGCGAGCCCACGGCGTCGTCACCGTCGCCGTACGCGTCCGCGGCGGACGTCGCGGACGCGGTCTGGCGTGCCGTGACCGTCTTGGACGCCACGGCCTTGGTGGCGGTGCGCTTCGCCGGGCTCTTCGCTGCGACGCTCTTGCGGGTGCGCTTGGGCGCCTCGGCGGCACTGACCATCAGCGTCACACCCTCCTCGTCGAGGACCTGGTTGAGGCTGCGCAGAACATTCTTCCACTGGGTTGGCGGAATCTGGTCAGCCTCGAAGGCCCGACGCACGTCGTCGCCGGCGATCTGCCCCTCGGCCTTTCCCTGCTCGATGAGCGCCATCAGAGACTCGGATTCGGCGATCTCCGGCGGGAGCGTACGGGATGTGCTGGCCGACACGAACAACCTCTCGGAACGATGGAAACGGCTTTCGGCCCCGGCTCCCTCTGGACGAGGAACCGGTTCCGACGACCGCCGGCAAGGATGAACCGGCGGCGCGGGTGGTGAATGCAGAGGGACTCAGCGCGCTCGAACGAGGCCTGTATTCCTTCCGCGGCTGCCACCTCTTTAGTCATCGCACTGCCTCAAAGAGCGTTACGCCCAATCCTCGTGGCCCGAGTCACACCCCATAAGGGATATAAGGCCACTTCAGCGGACAGAACACCCCGATGCGCCCCCGCCCGAGTTCCGGGGGCGCCATGTGCCGTTCGTCCACAACGGCTCGCGCGGGCGACCCGGACGTGTGGCCGTACGCGCGAGCCGTGGGTACGGTCTCGCGCATGCGGCCCCGTCCGTGCGACCAGCCGGCGCCGTTCCGCTCTTCCGTGCGGTCAGTGCTCGCGAGGGGCCGGCACCACGCGCTCGACGTCCGGGTGGGCGACGAGCAGCTGACGCATCGCGGCTTCCGCCCCGGCGGCATCCCCCGCACCCACGGCGTCGACGATCCGGAGGTGATGACCCACACCCGCTTCCGTGGGGCGGTCACAGCCGCCCGACTGCGCGCCCGAGACATGCAGGGCGGAGGAGACGATGCCCGCGAGGTGCTCCAGCATGCGGTTGCCCGCGACCTGGAGCAGCAGCGAGTGGAACTCCGAGTCGGCGCGCGAGAAGGTGAGCGAGTCGCCCTGCGCGAGCGCGTGGCCCATGATCTCGGCCATGTCGGCGAGGCGCTGCTGGACGTCCTCGCGGCCGTGACCGGCGGCGAGCCTGGCGGCGAGCGGCTCGATGGTCCAGCGGAGCTCGCAGAGCTCGCGGCGCTGGTCCTCGCGCTGGGGGCCGAAGGCCCGCCACTCGATGATGTCGGGGTCGAGCAGGTTCCAGTCGCTGACGGGGCGGACCCGGGTGCCGACGTTGGGCCGGGCGCTGACCAGGCCCTTGGCCTCGAGGACGCGCAGGGACTCGCGGACGACGGTGCGAGAGACCTCGAACCGCTGGCCGATCTCCTCGGGGACGAGCGGACGGTCGGCTCCCAGATCGCCGGAGACGATCATCTGGCCGAGCTGCTGGACGAGCTGGCCGTGCAGCCCTCGGCCGCGGCTGCCGGCCGCGCGGCGGCCGGCCCGGCTCAGCTCCGCCTCACCGTCCCAGGCAGGCGAGGCCCCGCGGTCGACCCCTGGGGTCTCCGCGTAGGGGTAACGGTCTAGCTCGCCCGGGCCTGCGAGGCCGGTGTCGGCGGGGCGAGCCGCGGTCATCATGGTGTGCGCAAGGGTACTCACGCCTCCTTTGTCGGCGACACCTCGAAGTCCCTTGAGGTCTTTGGTGAAAAGCACACGAAAGGGTGATCGCCCATTACCTCACAATTGACGTCCAAATGGACAGAACCGGGCACTCTTCGGGGTGGCGTAACTGCGGAGCGTGACGATGTTGGCGTCTGGCGCCCTTTCGGATTCCGGAGCGTGAGCGCGGCGGTGTGAGCACCCGGCGCGCGCCGTCATCTCGGCCTCCCCCGGAACACGGTGAGGACGTACGCACCCAGCAGTCCCGCGAGCGACAGCGCGAGCGCCCAGCCGACGGGCTGGGCCACCAGTTGCAGGGCCGCCGAGAGTCCGGTGTCCATCTCGGACGGCCACTGGACGACGGCGGCCGCACGCAATCGCTCCGGCAGCCCGATGAGGGACCGGGCGGCGGGTTCGGCCAGCACGCTGCCGAGGAGCGGCATCACGAGGGTCGGCACAGCCAGCACCGCGACCAGCCCCAGAGCGGTGGAGCGGAACAGTCCGCCGGCGAGGAGACCGGCCCACGCGCAGCCGAGTGCCAGACAGGCACAGCCTGCGAGGCCGACGGCCCAGCCCGCGGGAGCGACGACCGCGTCGTCGCCGTACAGCAGCCGCACCACGACCGCGTCGAGCAGCACCGCGACGAGCGCGAGGAGCACGGCGGCGGCGCCGGTGACCGCGAGCTTGGCCCCGAGCAGGCCGAGCCGGCGCGGGACGGTGCCCTGGTCCGGCGCCAGGGCGGGGTAGCGGAACTCCTGGCCGAAAGAGAGCGCTCCGATGAACCCGGCGCCGAACGCCGCCGGCGGCAGGGGCAGGAGGGTCGGCCAGCCGGTGAACAGGCGTGGCTCCGGGGCTCCGGTGCGGGCCAGCAGCACGGCGGCGAGGAGCGAGGCGCCGAGGGTGGCGGCCGTCACGATCCAGCCGGTCGGGGCCCCGGTGGCGCGGCGCAGTTCGTACCGCAGGGGCCAGACGGGATCGGGGGCCGGGAGACGCGGCAGCGGGCGGGGCACGATGACGGGCCGGACGGCCGGGCCGGACGCTTCCTCGACGTCCTGCCCGCCCGGTGTTTCACCGGGCGGGGCTTCGGGAGGAACCTCTTGACCGGGCCCGTCCCGGCGGCCGTCGGCGCGCGCCAAGGGGCTCACGGGGCCGGTGTCACCGGTCTCCTCGGTCAGGCGGTGGACGAGGATGCCGTGCCGGTAGGCTGCCTCCCCGACGGCCGCGCAACTGCTGCCGTAGACCGACAGCCTGCCGCCGCCCTCGTGCACGACCTCCATGGGCGGCTTCCCCGGGGGCGTCTCCACGGTGTCGGCCTCGGCCTCCAGGAGGTGGGCGAGGCGGGGTGCGAGCGGTGACCGCACCACGACGCGGGGGCGCAGCCGGGTTCGGGCGAAGGCGGCGGCCGCTTGGTCGGCGACGAGGCGTCCTTGGTCGATGGTGACGACCTGGTGCGCGATGCGCGCGGCCTCGGAGGCGTCGCGGGAGGTGACGAGGACGGCGCCGCCCTGCTCCGCGAAGCCGCGCAGCACGCCGTGGAGCCACGCGGTCTCGCGAGGGGAGAGCTCGTGCGCGGGCTCGTCGAGGACCAGGGTGTGCGGGTCACCGAGCAGCGCGGCGGCGATGCCCAGCCGGCGGTCCATGCCCCGCGAGAAGGCGTCGAGGCGCTGGTCCGCAAGGCCGGTGAGCCCGACGACCTCCAGCACCTCGTCGGCGCGGCGTACCGGCACACCGGCGGCGGCGCTGAGCATGCGCAGGTGACTCCGGGCGGTACGGGCGGGATGGCCGGGGACGTCGCCGAGGAGCACCCCGATCTCCCGCATGGGGTGGGCGATGTGGTCGAGGGTGCGGCCGCGGAAGAGGGCGACGCCGCGGCCGGGGTCGAGCCGCAGCATGAGCCGCAGGGTGCTGGTCTTGCCCGCGCCTTCCGCTCCGAGGAGGACGGTCACCCGTCCGGGGCGCGCTTCGAAGGTGATGTCGTCGACGGCGGGAGGCTGGTCGCGGCGGGGGGCGCTCGTCAGTCCGATGGCCTGGATCATGGCTTCTCCCGCAGGGCGTGAGACGGCTCGGCGGCGCGGCCGGCGACCGGCCCGGGGCGGCCCGGGCCGGGCGGACCCGAGGGATCGCACGGCGCGCCGGGTCGCGAGGACGTACGGCAGCACCGTAACCCGATATGCCCGAATTGATCCGCAATGGCGGCAGTTGACCACCCGTGTCCCGCCGTGCGAGCGACCGCGCCTCCTACGCCTCCGGTCGCAGCATCGGCGGGTTGAGCACCGTGGCCCCGCCGGCCCGGAAGAGCTGTGCGGGGCGCCCGCCCTGACGGGTCGTCGTCCCTCCTGTGGGCACGAGGAAGCCAGGGGTGCCCGTCACCTTGCGGTGGAAGTTGCGCGGGTCCAGGGCGACGCCCCACACCGCCTCGTACACCCGGCGCAGCTCGCCGACGGTGAATTCCTGCGGACAGAAGGCGGTGGCCAGCGAGGAATACTCGATCTTGGAACGGGCGCGCTCCACGCCGTCCGCGAGGATCCGGGCGTGGTCGAAGGCCAGCGGGGCCGCCTGCTCGCCTTCGCGGCCGTGAACCGCCTCCTGGTCGAGCAGATCCTCCACCGGCGCCCAGCGCACGCTGCGCGCGTCGCCGCCGGCCCGCGGGGCGGGCAGGTCGGGGGCCAGCGCGAGGTGCGCCACGCTGACCACCCTCATGCGAGGGTCGCGCTTGGGATCGCCGTAGGTGGCGAGCTGTTCGAGATGGGCGGCGTTGGGGAGTGCGGGCCCCGCCGGATCGTGGGCGTGCAGGCCCGTCTCCTCGGCCAGCTCCCGTGCGGCGGCGGTCGCCAGATCCTCGTCGCCCCGGACGAAGCCGCCCGGCAGCGCCCAACGGCCCTGGTACGGAGGCTCGCCGCGGCGGACGGCCAGGGCGCACAGGGCGTGGCGACGCACCGTGAGCACGACCAGGTCGACGGTGACAGCGAAGGGCGGAAAGGCCGACGGGTCGTAGGGCATGACGCGATCATAGTCGTCTGCTTGACGATAAACAGGGTCTTGCGGGCGGACCGGACGCGCCCCCTCGGACACCCTCACGCGCGCCACCCTCACACTCCGAGCTGCAGACCATCAGGCGCTTCCTCGACCATACCGAGCCCCATCCTGCTGATCCGTACGGCGAACGGCTGCTCAGCGATGCGCAGCCCGGTGAACCGCAAGGCTCCCAACGGCGCGGTGTGCAGCGGCCGGACCGCCACGGATCCGGCAGGCACATCGGGACGGACACCGGCGAGCGCGGTCAGCAGCTGCACCGCGCCTGCCGCGGCGACAGCCGCAGGCCGGCATGCCGCCGGGTGCGGCAGCGGCGTGCTGCCGGTGGTGCGCTGCTCCCCCGCGTACATCTCGGGCAGGCGGTGGCCGAAGGCATCGGCCGCGTCGATCACACCACGCAGCAGTGCGCCTGCTTCTCTCTCGTAGCCCGCTGCCGCCAGCCCCGAGACGGCGACTGCGGTCTCGTGCACACGCACGGCGCCGCTGCGGTGCCCGAACGGATTGTGTCCGGGCTCCTTGGCCCCCAGGCTGCGCAATCCCCAGCCGGAGTCGAGAGCAGGACCGCCGAGCAGCCGGGCCACTTGCTCGGTCTGCACCTTGTCGAGGAGTCCCGGGGCGTGGACCCCGGCCGCGAGCAGGCCCGTGTCGAGGAGATGCGCGGCGGCGCTCCCCAGGTGCGGTATCCGCTGTCCCTGGGGGGTGAGGGCGGCGGCCGGGCGGCCACCGCTCGGATCCTCGACCCAGAATTCCTCACGGAACCGGCGGCGAAGTCCGGCCGCCCAGCTCCGCCATTCCTCCGCTCCGGGCCTGCCGCAGGCCTCCAGCAGATCGGCGCCCAGGAGGGCCGCCCGGTGCGCGTGTGCCTGCACTTCGCAGCGGTACGGCCCCCGGGGCAGGGGGTCGGCGAGGTAGCCGTCTTCGCCCACCGCCGTGCGCAGCCACCCCAGGCACCGCTCGGCGGCGGGCAGCAGCGCTTCCGTCTCCCTGTCCGGGAGCCCCCACCTTCTGGCCTCGGCGAGCACTGCGGGGAACAGCAGGGTGGCCTCGATGCCCGTACACCCCGGGGGCAGGTGGGCCCCCGCGTGGCGCAGTGCGCCAGGGATACGTCCGCCGTCCGGGCCGGGGCCGGGGAGCTGGGTGCGCGCCAGGGTGCGCAGCGTGCCCGCCGCCAGCCGGACGCCGAGCGGCAGTGTCATACGGGCCGCCCACAGCCCCTCGGCGGGAGCCAGGGCGCAGCGCCAGGGGATGCCCGCGGCGAGGTGGGCGTCCCCCGGGTACGCGGGGTCGCGCACCAGCAGGGCACGGAGATCGTCCAGGGCGGCGGCGAGCAGGGCCCCGGCCCGTGGGTCGTCGCCCTCCGCCTGCGCGTCGCCCCAGCAGGCCGCCCCCGTGCGGCCCCAGGATGCCGATGCCTCGGGGGCACGCGTTCCGCCGGGCTGCTCGGCGAGCACCCGCAGCTCAATGCTCCGGCTGCTTCCCGGGGCCACGTCGACGTCCCAGCACAGCAGGCCCGCGGAGGCCAGGGCGTCGTCCGGCGGAGGGTCGGCCATGACGGCCGACTGCGAGCCGGGCGCCGACCACCGCAGCCCGGAGGCATGCACGGCGGCGGGGATCTCGGCTCCGGCCAGGCCCGCCGCTGCCGCGCCCAGTTCGGCCAGGTCGGTACCCAGCGACACCTCCACGCGGAGGCTCAGAGGGCGGACTGCGGTGCTGCGCAGGACGATGCGCTCGACCCCCTCCGCCGTGCGCAGCCGTTCCACGGTGACGGCCGGATCGGGACCGGAGTCGGCGGCGGTGCGCACGGTGCCCACGAAGCGGGCGCGGTCCGCGGTGAGCAGCCGCCCCTGCACGGGCAGCGGTTCGGCGCCCGCTACCCGTACGAGACATCGGGCGAGGAGACGCCTGCCGCTCCGGTAGAACCCGTCGAGGCCCTGGCCGGTCATCTGCCCGTGTTCGCCGGAGATGGCGAGGGCAGGCAGCGCTACGCAGATGAGCGCGGAGTGGACGGGCTGTGGGCCGTGCGCGCGGAGCGCGCCGGTGCGTGGGGGCGGTGCGGGGCGGCGGGTCGGCTGATCATGGGGGGCGATGCGTTGCACTTGTCTGCACTCCCCTGCGGGTGTCATGGGCCGGGTCGACGGGCAGCGTTTGCGGCCACCCGGATGAACGGTGCCGGGCCCGCCGAAGTCACGGTGCGGGCCACGCACCTCCCTTGTCGCGAGGGTCACTGGGGGCGGTCCTGGCTGCTGCGGGCGCCCTGCTGTCCCCCTGTCCGCCGGGTGCGCGCCCTTCCGGCGGGACCGGTCGGGCCGCCGGGCCGGGTCTTCGCTGTCGGCTTTCCCGCCCTGGTCCGGCGTCGCGCCGCCTCGGGACCGGGCGGAGCGTCCGCCCTGGCCCCGGCCGCGGCGTTTGCCCGGCTCTCCTCCTTCTCGACGGCCTGGCGCAGTGCGCGGTCGGCCTGTTCCGCGCGCAGGCAGCGGCGCAGCGGTTCGGGGTCGAGGCCCTCGTTGCAGGCACGGTGGAGAAGCTGCGCGAAGAGGTATTCCGGATCGAGGCGCAGGGCCCGCCCCAGGGCGACCCTGGCTTCGAGCTTGTCGCCGGCCGACCAGGCGACCCAGCCGGCGAGGGTGACGGGGGCGGCGGCGTGCTCGGCGTACGGCGGCACGCAGCGGCGGGCGAGGGCGCGCCAGAGCCGCAGCGCGGCCGGTACGTCCGGGCCTTCCATCCACTCCGCCGCGCGGTCCCGCGTGACGCGGTCCTGCAGGCCGATGATGATCGCCGCTGTTTCCTGTGCGGTGAGAAGGGTGTCGTCGCGGGCGTCGGATTCCGGTCGGCCGCCCAGCGCGGCGGTCTCCTGGAACCTGCCCATGGCCGACCGGATCAGATCCAGGGTTTCCCGGCGCACGGTCTCGCAGTCGGCGCCGCGGAGGATGCGGGGCACCAGGGCCATCGCCGCCGCGTCCAGTGCCTGGGTCTGCTCTTCTGCGCGGGCTCCGGTGAGGGGTGCGTACCGCGCTTCCATCTGGCTGAGGGAGCCGCGCATCTCCATGCCCGCGTAGGTGGCGGCCGCCGCCATGACCGAGGTGCCGGGGGTCGCGAGGGGTGTGCCGTCGGCGGGGCAGCAGCGCGGGTCGGGACAGCAGTAGGACCAGAAGCGGCCGTCGGAGATGCACAGCGCCTCGTGCACGGGCATGGCGAACCGGCCGCACGCGTCACGCAAGGACCGGGCGAGCGGGCGAAGCCGCTCCATCACCTCCCGCGCCGTCTCACCCGAGGCCGGGTCCTGGCACAGGAACAGGACGACGCCGTCGGGGCGGGCTCCGCGCTTGTTGCTTCCGGTGACGAGGGTCTCGGCGAGCTGGTCGCAGATCTCGGGCCATTCCTCGCTGGTGTGGGGAATGCCGAGCCTGAGCCGGCCGCCGAATCGGCCGCGCGCGCCGTGGAGCGCGACCATGACGACACTGTCATCTGGGACAAAACCCAACAAATACGGCAGAGCGTCGGCCAGTTCGGCGGGGCTTCGTAGGGTGACCTCCTGCTCCGCGTGAGGGCTCGTGGAGCCGGACGCGGCGGCGGACGAGGAGAACGGGTGGGCTGAGTCACTGTGCTTGGTCATGGCCCGAGAGTCCCGCGACTGCGTGGCAGCCCACCAGCCCTGTGGATAACCGCCGCATATTGTCGTACGAATCTTGTGGATGGCGGCTCTCCCGAGCGGGGCGCGGTTCTCGGCGTCGTCCACGTTTTCCACAGGTTCGTGGCCGCGGTCGCGCGATGTCAGTGCCCTCGTGTTGCATGGGGGCATGACCAACGAAGACCTCCGCACCTCGGCCGACACCGTCCTGGCCCGTCTCGTCGGAGACACCACGGGCGCCGCGAGACTGCGCGAGGATCAGTGGCGCGCGATCGAAGCACTGGTCGCCCACCATCGCCGCGCGCTGGTCGTCCAGCGGACCGGCTGGGGCAAGTCGGCCGTGTATTTCGTCGCGACCGCGCTGCTGCGCGAGCGCGGCAGCGGTCCGACGGTGATCGTCTCGCCGCTCCTCGCCCTGATGCGCAACCAGGTGGAGGCCGCCGCCCGGGCCGGTATCCACGCGCGCACGATCAACTCCGCCAATCCCGAGGAATGGGACACCGTTCAGGCCGAGGTCGCGGCCGGCGCCGTGGACGTGCTGCTCGTGTCGCCGGAGCGTCTCAACAACCCCGACTTCCGGGACAATGTGCTGCCCAAGCTCGCCTCCACCACCGGCCTGCTGGTCGTCGACGAGGCCCACTGCATCTCCGACTGGGGCCACGACTTCCGCCCCGACTACCGCCGCCTGCGCACCATGCTCGCCGATCTGCCGCCCGACGTGCCCGTGCTCGCCACGACCGCCACCGCCAACGCGCGTGTCACCGCCGATGTCGCCGAGCAGCTGGGCACGGGCGAGACCTCGGAGGAGGCGCTCGTCCTGCGCGGGCCGCTGGACCGGGAGAGCCTGAGCCTGAGCGTCCTGCAACTGTCCGACGCCGCCCACCGGCTGGCCTGGCTCGCCGACCACCTCGGCGAGCTCCCGGGGTCCGGCATCATCTACACCCTCACCGTCGCCGCCGCCGAGGAAGTGACGGCGTTCCTGCGGCACCGGGGCCACGTCGTCGCCTCGTACACCGGCAAGACCGAGAACGCCGACCGCCAGCAGGCGGAGGAGGACCTGCTCGCCAACCGCGTCAAGGCGCTGGTCGCCACCTCCGCGCTCGGCATGGGCTTCGACAAGCCGGACCTGGGGTTCGTCGTCCACCTGGGATCGCCGTCGTCCCCCATCGCCTACTACCAGCAGGTGGGCCGCGCCGGGCGCGGAGTGGAGCACGCGGAAGTGCTGCTGCTCCCGGGCCGCGAGGACGAGGCCATCTGGAAATACTTCGCGTCCCTCGCCTTCCCCTCCGAGGACCAGGTGCGCCGCACCCTCGACGTGCTGGCCGCGTCGGACCGGCCGGTTTCGCTGCCCGCCCTGGAGCCTCAGGTGGAGCTGCGGCGCTCCCGCCTGGAGACCATGCTCAAGGTGCTCGACGTGGACGGCGCGGTGCACCGGGTGCGCGGTGGCTGGACGGCGACCGGCCGGCCGTGGGCGTATGACGCCGAGCGCTACGCCTGGGTCGCCCGGCAGCGCGAGGCCGAGCAGCAGGCCATGCGGGAGTACGCCACCACCACGGGATGCAGGATGGAGTTCCTGCGGCGACAGCTCGACGACGAGGGCGCCACCGCTTGCGGACGCTGCGACAACTGCGCGGGGCCCCGTTTCACCGCCGAGGTCTCCGCTGCCGCGCTGGACGCGTCGCGGGGCGAACTGGGACGGCCCGGTGTCGAGCTCGAGCCCCGGCGGATGTGGCCGACGGGGATGCCCGCCGTCGGCGTGGATCTCAAAGGCCGTATCCCCGCGGGGGAACAGGCCGCCACCGGCCGGGCCCTCGGCCGGCTCTCAGACATCGGCTGGGGCAACCGGCTGCGGCCGCTGCTCGCTCCAAATGCGCCGGACGGTCCCGTTCCGGACGATGTGGCCGACGCCGTGGTGACAGTGCTCGCCGACTGGGCCCAGGGCCCGGGCGGTTGGGCCGGCGGCGCACCCGACGCGACCGCCCGGCCGGTGGGCGTCGTCACGCTCGCCTCCCGCACCCGGCCCAAGCTGATCCAGTCGCTCGGCGAGCACATCGCCAGGATCGGGCGGATGCCGTTGCTGGGCACGGTCGAGTACCAGGACACGGAAGCGGACACCCACCTGCCGCGCACCAACAGCGCCCAGCGACTGCGGGCTCTGGACGGGGCGTTGACCGTGCCGCCCGCTCTCGCGACGGCCCTGGTCTCGGCGGACGGCCCTGTGCTGCTCGTCGACGATCTGGCGGACACGGGATGGACGCTGGCCGTGGCAGCGCGGCTGTTGCGCCGAGCGGGGGCGAAAGGCGTACTCCCCCTGGTTCTGGCGGTACAGGGATAGGCGCGCGTGACGGGCCGGGAGGCTGGGCAGGGATAGGGGCGCGCACAGCACCGGGTGGGGGCGCGGTGGCGCCAATTGATCGTTGCCGCGCACCGGCGCAGCCGGGAGAATCGGACGTGCTCCCGCCCCCGCCCGCCCATGGCCCGGCGGACTGCCGTGGCGGCGCGCGCCCTTGCCCGACGCCCCGCCCGCGCCCCCCGTGGGCACGCAGACGAAGGGAGGATCATGACCTTCGGCTTCGCTCCGCCGCCCGCCGACTCCGGCCCCCGGCTGGGCCGCTCGCTGGAGCCCGCCGAGTGGGCCGCGGCAGGGATCCCCTTGCTGCGGAACCCGCGCGAACTGATCACCGGCCTGCACGCGCGTCACCTGCCCGCGCCGTCGACAGCGGTCGTCGCCGTCCTCGATCCGGACGAACGGCTCGCTGCGAGCGCCTCCTTCACCAGACAGCCCGCCTCGGCCGACGGCTGGGAGCTCCGCAACGCGCTCCTCGCGCAGTTACGTCAGGTGATCCCGCACGACCTCCGGCGCCGCACCCCGGTCCGCACGGCCGTGCTCCTCTACTGCCGGTCGGGCGAGGCCCGTTGGACGGAAGAGGACGGCGCGTGGATGTGGGGCCTGCGTGACGCCTGCACCCTGCACGGCCTGCGCTGCGGCGCGTATATCACGCTGACCACGAGCGGCTGGCAGATACTCGGTGAAGGCCGCAGCGGGCGGCGTCCGCGTTCGCCCATGTGCCGCACCGCGCCACCGGTATCCGGAATCACAGTCTCCGAGACGCGGCACGCACTGCACGGCACCGCGGCCGGCTGACGGATGCGGCCCGAGGGCGGCAGACCGGGCACGGACCCCGCGGTCACCGCCGCCTCCAAGGCCGGGTGACCGCCGGGTCCGCGCCTCAGACGCCTGCCGGGAGCAGGGAGTTGACCCGCTGAGGGTCGGCGCAGACGATGAGCAGCGCGCCGGCGCGGCCCAGGGCGGCAGACAGGGCGCCGTTCACCACGGCGTCCGCGCCACCGTTGACCGCGACGACCACGACCGGGCGACGCCCGACGCGGTCCGCCTCGGCGCTCGCGTAGAACACGTCGTCGCCGGCGTCGTGCTGCGCCCAGTAGGACGCCTCGCCGAAGGACAGCTCGTGCACGGCCCACGGGTGCGGGTCGCCGGTGGTGAGCACCAGGATCTCGCCGGGCTCACGACCGGTGTCGAGCAGCAGGTCGACGGCCTCGTCCGCGGCGTCCAGCGCGCCCTGCGCGGAGGCCGGGATCAGCTGGACCTGCGGAACCGCCGCCGGGGCCGGGGCGGGTGCGGTGGGGGCCTGGGCCTGCGTCACCGCGGCACGCGGGGACGGGACCGGGACCGGACCACGGTGGGAGCCGGGGCTGCCGGGCCGCACCGGGACCGGACGGGGGCCGGGGCCAGGGACAGAACGGGGGGTCGGCGCGCCGCGGCCGGGGGCCGGAACTGCGCGGGGACCCGGGACACTCTCGGGAATCTGAGGCTCCTCGGGGATGAGAGGCATGAGTTGATGTTTATCAAACGCCTGTGCGGGTCGCATCGGCGGGTGGCGGCCGGTGCCGCTCAGAAGTCGAAACCGAGTTGGCCACCGGCCTCCAGAGCAAGTGCCTCAGGGGTGCTGCGCACCCGCTTGAGGTGCTGCCACCTGGGCAGCGCGTCGAGATAGGACCAGGACAGCCGGTGGTGCGGGGTGGGGCCCAGCGCCTCCAGGGCGGCGCGGTGCACCGGCGAGGGGTATCCGGCGTTGTCACCGAAGCCGAAGTCGGCACACGCGGCGCCCAGTTCGGTCATCATGGCGTCACGCCGCACCTTGGCGATCACCGAGGCGGCGGCGACGACCACGCAGGACTGATCGCCCTTGATGACCGTGCGGACCCGCCAGGGATCGCCGAGGTAGTCGTGCTTGCCGTCGAGGATCACCACGTCCGGCCGTACGGGCAGGGCGTCCAGGGCGCGGGTGGCCGCCAGTCGCAGCGCCGCCGTCATGCCCAGTTCGTCGATCTCCTGTGGGGAGGAGTGCCCGAGCGCGTGAGCGGTGACCCAGTTCTCCAGCTCACCCGCGAGTGCCGTGCGGCGCTTGGGTGTGAGCAGTTTGGAGTCGGTGAGCCCCTCCGGGGGCCGGCGCAGACCGGTGACGGCCGCGCACACGGTGACCGGTCCGGCCCAGGCTCCGCGGCCGACCTCGTCGACTCCGGCGACGACCTTGGCTCCGGTCGTGGCGCGCAGGGAGCGCTCGACGGTGTGGGTAGGCGGTTCGTACGGCATGGCGCCAGCAAGCGTACGCCCCCGGCTCCGGGCCGAGTAGCCCCGCCCCCTCCCCTTTTCGTCTCTTCTTTCTGTCCGGTCAGCTGACAGCGTCCGGCAGCCAGCCGGGAAGCGCTTCGACACTCTCCAGCCAGCTCGCCGGCGGTGCTCCTCGCTCGCCCGCCGCGACCACTCCTCCGACGATGGCGCAGGTGGTGTCCACGTCGCCGCCGACCTGCGCGGTCGTCCAGAAGGCCGACTCGAAGGAGCCGAGGTTGCGGGCGGCGGCCCACAGCGCGAAGGGCACCGTGTCATGGGCGCTGGTGCGGCGCCCGCAGCCGAGGACAGCGGCGACGGTGTGCGCGTCGCCGTAGTCGAGCATGTCGCGAGCGCGCCTCAGCCCGGCCTGGACGGCACTGCGCGGTACGAGTGCGATCACACCGTCCAGGAGCGCTTCGGCCGTGACGGAGCCGGGTGCGGCGGCGATCGCCGCGGCGGCGGCCACGGCCATGGTCCCGGCCACGGCCTCGCGGTGCTGGTGGGTGGTGTACGCGGAGATCTCGGCCTGGTGCGTCGCCTGCACCGGGTCGTCGGCGTACCAGGCACCGAGCGGAGCGATGCGCATGGCGGCGCCGTTGCCCCAGGAGCCCTGGCCGTTGAACAGGGCGGCGGCCAGCTCGCGCCAGTCGCCCCCTTCCCTCACCAGACGCAGCATGCGGTTGACCGCCGGGCCGTAGCCGCGGTCGAAGTCGTGGTGCTCGGCGAAGGAGCGGGCCAGGGCGTCCTGATCGATCCGGCCGTGCCCGGCGAGGACGGCCAGCACCGAACAGGCCATTTCGGTGTCGTCCGTCCACTGCCAGGGGGCAGGCGGCAGTTCGCGGCGCTTGAGGGAGGGGTAATGAGCAGGGACGAAGAACTGGGATCCGAGGGCGTCACCGAGGGCCAGCCCGCGCAGGCTCCCCAGGGCTCGGTGGAATCGGTCAGCGGTCATCGCAGCGAACTCTAACCGGTGAACCCGTACGGTTCGGGGGTGCACCAGCGCTCGAACGGCCGGTTCAGGTGGTAGCGGCCGTCGTTGCCGAGGATCAGGGCGCGGGTCTCTCCGTTGCCGGGGTTCGACAGGCACTCGAATTCGGCCACGGTCCAGTGCAGCCACCGCATGCAGAACAGCCTCATGGTCAGCCCATGGGTGACCAGCAGGACGTTCGGCGGGTGGCCGGGGTCCTCGAAGCTGCGCCACAGGCTCTCCAGGAACGCTCCGACGCGGTCGTACACATCGGCACCCGACTCGCCCTGGGCGAAGCGGTAGAAGAAGTGGCCGTAGGCGTCGCGGTATGCCTTCTGCCGGCGCACGTCCGCGGGGTCCTGCCAGTTGCCCCAGTCCTGTTCGCGCAGGCGCGGTTCCTCGCGGACCCGGACGCGGCCCGGGTCGAGTCCAAGCTCATGGAAGGTCTGGTGCGTACGGCGGTAGGGGGAGACGTAAGCGGACACCTGCTCGTCCCCGAAGAGCTCACGCAGCTGGACGCCTGCTTCCCGGGCCTGCTTGCGACCTCTCTCGGTCAGGCTCAGGGCGTGGTCGGGCTCCCGTTCGTAAACGGTGTCGTCGACGTTGCCCACCGACTCGCCGTGTCGGATGAGAACGATGCGTCGGGGCCGTGGCATGCGGCCACCCTAGATCGAGCGCGGGCCGCTTGCCGCACGTCACCCCCCGGTCAGTGGCCGACCGGCCCGTATCTCGCAGCGGCGCCCGACGAAGCGGCTGGTCAGCAGCCTGTCATGGGAGATCACCACCAGGGCTCCCGGCCATTTCGCCAGCGCCTGCTCCAGCTCCTCGACCAGGCCGAGGGCGAGATGGTTGGTGGGCTCGTCGAGCAGCAGCAGGTCGGCCGGGCGGGCCAGCAGGCGGGCGAGGCCCAGGCGGCGGCGCTGCCCCACCGAGAGCGAGCCGACGGGCACGTGGAGATCCCGCTCCCGGAAGAGACCGTAGGAGAGCAGGAGCTCGCGGTGCTCCTCCTCGCCACCCGGGAGCTCGCGCCCGAAGGCGGCGAGCAGCCGCTCGGCGGGCCGGCTCACGGCCGTCTCCTGGGGGAGGTAGCCGACGCGTCCGCGTCGGCGCACCGTGCCGCTGTCCGGCTCGGTCACCCCGGCCAGGGTCTTGAGCAGCGTGGACTTGCCCGCGCCGTTGGCTCCGTGGACCAGGATCCGCTCCCCCGCGTGGACGCGGAGGGAGCCGACGGCGAGCCGGTCCCCGACGCGCACGTCCTCCAGCTCGACCAGGACGCCGTCGGCTCCGCCGGTCGCCGGGCGGGCGGTGAAGCGCAGCGGCTCCGGCGGGCGCGGCACCGGGTTCTCCCGAAGGCGGCGCAGCCGTTCCTGGGCGTTGCGCACCCGGCTGGAGACCGAAGCCTGCACCCGCCCCTTGTCCCGGTCGTACGCCATCTTGTTGCCGTCCTTCATGGCCCGCCCGGGGGCGACGCGCTGTGCGGTGGTCGCGGCGGTCTCGGCCAGCGCCCGCGTCTCCGCCGACCACTGTTCGTACGCCTGCGCCCAGCGGTACCGGGCCGCCGCCCGCTCCGCCACGAATCCCGCGTACCCGCCGCCGTAGCGGACGAGAGTTCTCCGGTCGGCGTCGACCTCGACCACGGCGGTGGCGATGCGCTCCAGGAAGATCCGGTCGTGGGAGACGGCGAGGACGGTGCCGGTGTGGGCCCGTACGGCGTCTTCGAGCCAGGTCAGAGCGGCACCGTCCAGGTGGTTGGTGGGTTCGTCCAGGAGCATGACCTCGGGAGCGGCCGCGATGAGGCAGGCCAGTCCGAGCCGGGCCTGCTCCCCTCCCGACAGGCCACCCAGTACGCGCTCCCGGCCTATGTGGGCAAGCCCGAGCGCATGCAGCGCCTTGTCCACCCGGGCATCGGCCTCGTAGCCGCCGCGCCCTTCGAAGGCGGTGAGCAACTCCCCGTACTCGGCGAGCCCCTCCGGCCCGGCCGCCTCCAGGCCGGTCTCGAGCTCGCGGAGGCGGCGTTCCATGGTGCGCAGTTCCGCGAGCGCCGCGTCGATCGCATCGCCGACGGTGCGGTCCGGGGGAAGCGAGAGCGTCTGGCCGAGAAGGCCGACGCCGTCGTCCGCCGCCGTCACCACCGCGCCGTCGTCGGGTTTCTCGGCGCCGGCCAACAGTCGGAGCAGGGTGGACTTGCCGGCGCCGTTCTCCCCCACGACGCCGATCCGCTCACCCGGCCGCACCGAGAAGGACACGTCGTCCAGGAGGCGCCTGTCGCCACGGGACAGGGAAACACCGCGCAGGGAAAGCTGGGTGGGCATACAGACCTCCAGGGGGCGATCGGCCACAGGCAGGGGCGCCACTCGCACGGCGCGGGCAATCGAGCCGCAAATGCGACCCGAGTTGCGTTACTCTCAGCATGCCACGACCCACCAACTAATGCAACAGGAGTAGCAATTGCCGTCCGACGCGTCCCCCTCCCAGGCCCCCGGCACCGTCCGCCCCGGCGGGCGCACCGCCCGGACCCGCGCCGCCGTCCGTGACGCAGTCCTCGCCGGACTGGTCGAGACCGGCTATCCGGGCCTGACCGTCGAGTACGTGGCCGAGCACTCCGGCGTCCACAAGACGACGCTCTACCGGCGCTGGGGCGGGGTCGAAGGGCTCGTCGCCGACGCGCTCGAGCTCGCGGGCGAGGACAGCTGGACCCCGCCGGACACCGGATCCCTGCGGGGTGATCTGCGCGCACTGACACAGGAGATCCTCGACAGTTTCGACGACCCGGCGAGCGCCGCCGCCCCGGCCGCCTTCATCGCCGCCGCGTTCCAGTCCACGCGCGCGGCGGACGCCCTGCGCGACTTCTACACCAAGCGGTTCGCGCGGTGCGCACCGCTGGTGGAGCGGGCTGTCGAGCGCGGCGAGGTGCCCTCCGGGACCGATCCGGGCGCTCTCGTGCGAGCCGCCTCGGCCCCGCTGTTCTTCCGGCTGTTCATCAGCCGGGAGTCCATCGACACGGCCGATGCCGACCAGGCCGCCGACGCGGCACTCGCCGCGGCTCGCGCGGGGGTCTACGCCCTGCCCGCCTGACACCGGACGCACCCCGGCCGCGAGTGCGCGGCGGTCACACCGTCCAGGACGGCTCTATCGCGACGATGTCGCCGCCGATCGCCGCGACATCCGCCTCGGTCTGCGCCCGCAGCGCGAGCCGCTCCAGCCGGTCCACCCGGTATTTCCCGTACTCCGCCCCGGAGTTCCACATCGACAGCACCAGGAACTCCTGGCCGGGCGCCTCGCCGAACACACCGCGCAGCATGCCCGGGGATCCGGCCATGGCGGGGTTCCACACCTTCTCCTGCATCAGCGTGAAGTGCTCGACCCGGTCCTCACGGACGCGGCAGTGGGCGACGCGCACGACGTCCGCGTCCGCGAACTGCGGCCGGAAACCCACTTTTACGTCGCACCGGTGCTCGAACAACCGCACCTGGATGTTCTTGTAGGTGCCTGCCTGCGCGGCCGCCAGCCTGTCGTGGGAGCGCGCCATGAACGAGTCGTAGAACGCCCTGCTCTCCCAGAAGCCGAAGAGGTGCGCCACATGGGGGCGGCCCCTGCTCCAGCCCCCGCCCTGCCCCCGGAACCCCGGCTCGCCGAGCAACCCCGCCCATTTCCGCTGCCCCCGCTCGAAACCGCGGCGGTCCACCACGGTGCAGCGAATCCACTTGACCAGCACCGCGCCATCGTACGGTGCCGACAGCGGCGCGTAATCACGTCCCGGATGAGTACACCCGCGCGAGCGTGCAGCCATCCGCCTCACCGGGCTCGGTACGGAACTCCCGCTTCAGCGGTTCCGCCAAGTCCTCGGCGTTCACCTGCCGTTGCTCTGCCGGGGGCACGGAAGCACACCGTCGGGGACGGTGAGCCGACCAGGCTCCGGCGTGCGCCGGGGTCCCCTGCCGCCGCTCCCCACCGGCGGCGTACGGAGTGAACCGGCGCTCCGTACCGCACACGCCCCCCACGGTCATCCAGCCGGTACGAGCAGCGCGGAATGCGCGTTCTCCCTTGCCTGGAAAGGCAATTCCATGACTCGGGCCCCACCGCCGCGGGCGCGGTCGCCACCGTGTCGGGTGCGTCACCGAGGGTGGCCTCAGCGGCAACCGGCATGAAATCCTTGGAAGTCAGGGACGCGAACTCGCGGGATCCCGCCTCGCCTCGCCCGGCCTGGCCCGGTTCCGTACCGCCGACGCCTCGCACGTGTGCCGGGCGGCAACAGACGAGTTCCGAGGAAGGGGAGCCTGGTGAACAGTCTCAACAAGGGGATCGAAAAAGTCGAGGTGACGCTCAAATGGGACCCGAGCCCACCCGGCACTCCCGCCACCGACCTCGACCTCATCGCGGCGACATATCCCGCGAACGCGCCCTATGGAAAGCCCGCGTATCTCGTGTACTTCGACAGCCGGGCCCCCGACGGCACCATCACCCTCAACAGGGACAGCCGCACGGGCCAGGGCCTGGGCACCGACGAGGCGATGACGCTCGAACTCGACCGGCTGTCGGACGAGTACGGCCGGGTGGTGGTGGGCGTGGCCATCCAGCAGAACGCCGGACGGAAGACCTTCGGTGAGGTGGCGAATACGGGCGTCCGAATCAGCGAAGGCCGGTCCGTGCTGGCTGCCGAGGATCTCGCCGGCGTCGCGGCGTTCACGGCCGCGACCGTGGGGGAATTCATCCGGGACAGCTCGGGGGCGTGGTCATTCCGCAAGGCGGTCCGCGGATTCGACGCCGACCCCACGGCGTTCGCCGCGATGATGGGCCGCCGCTGATTCCCGGCACAACGGCCGGATCACGAAAAACAGCCAGGCGGAAAGACGTCCCCGAAGGGAGCCTTTCCGCCTGGTCACATCAGGCTGTGAGCGCCGTCCGGCGCTCGCCGTCAGCTGCAGCCGCTGGTGGAGCCGCAGCCCTCACAGAGGTAGCAGCTGCCCGCGCGGCGCATCTTCGTGCCGCAGGAGAAGCACAGCGGGGCGTCGGCGTTCAGGCCGAGCTGCATCTCCACCAGTTCGGTGCTGTTGTGCGCCTGCTTCGGGGCCGGGACGGCCGCCGCGGGCTGGGCCGGGGCCTCCGCCTTGGGGGCCTCGACGTGCCGCGGCGCCGACTGGGCGAGGCCCTCGACGTCGACCTCGTCGTCCGTCGGCTCGTACGACCCGGTGTCCAGGTGGCGCTGGCGCTCCTCGGCGGAGTGGATGCCCAGGGCCGAGCGGGTCTCGAACGGCAGGAAGTCCAGCGCCAGGCGGCGGAAGATGTAGTCGACGATCGACTGCGCCATCCGGACGTCCGGGTCGTCGGTCATGCCGGCCGGCTCGAAGCGCATGTTGGTGAACTTCGAGACGTAGGTCTCCAGCGGCACGCCGTACTGCAGACCGACGGAGACCGCGATGGAGAAGGCGTCCATCATGCCCGCGAGGGTCGAGCCCTGCTTGGACATCTTGAGGAAGACCTCGCCGAGACCGTCGTCCGGGTAGGAGTTGGCCGTCATGTAGCCCTCGGCGCCACCGACCGTGAAGGAGGTGGTGATGCCCGGACGGCCCTTGGGGAGGCGCTTGCGGACCGGGCGGTACTCGACGACCTTCTCCGCGGCGGGAGCGGCCTCGGGCGCCTTGGCGGCCTCGTCCTTCTTCTTGGCGGAGAGCGGCTGGCCGACCTTGCAGTTGTCGCGGTAGATCGCGAGCGCCTTCAGGCCGAGCTTCCAGCCCTCGAAGTAGACCTCCTCGACCTCCTCGACGGTGGCCGACTCCGGCAGGTTCACCGTCTTGGAGATGGCGCCGGAGAGGAACGGCTGCGCGGCGGCCATCATGCGGACGTGGCCCATGGCGGAGATCGCGCGCTCGCCCATGGCGCAGTCGAAGACCTCGTAGTGCTCGGCCTTCAGGCCCGGGGCGTCGATGACGTTGCCGTGCTCGGCGATGTGGGCGACGATCGCCTCGACCTGCTCCGGCTGGTAGCCCAGGCGCTTGAGCGCCTTGGGGACCGTGTTGTTCACGATCTGCATCGAGCCGCCGCCGACGAGCTTCTTGAACTTGACCAGGGCCAGGTCCGGCTCGACGCCCGTGGTGTCGCAGTCCATCATCAGGCCGATGGTGCCGGTGGGGGCCAGCACGGAGGCCTGGGCGTTGCGGAAGCCGTTCTTCTCGCCGAGGCGGACGACGTCCTGCCACGCCTCCGTCGCCGCGGCCCACACCGGGGTGTCCAGGTCGTCGGCGCGCGGGGCGACGGCGTTGGCGTCGGCGTGCTGCTTCATGACGCGCTTGTGGGCGTCGGCGTTGCGGGCGTAGCCGTCGTACGGACCCACGACCGCGGCCAGCTCGGCGGAGCGCTTGTAGGAGGTACCGGTCATCAGCGAGGTGATGGCACCGGCGAGCGCGCGGCCGCCGTCGCTGTCGTACGCGTGGCCGGTGGCCATCAACAGGGCGCCGAGGTTGGCGTAGCCGATGCCGAGCTGGCGGAACGCGCGGGTCGTCTCGCCGATCTTCTCGGTCGGGAAGTCGGCGAAGCAGATGGAGATGTCCATCGCCGTGATGACCAGCTCGACGACCTGGGCGAAGCGCTCGGCGTCGAACGACTGGTTGCCCTTGTCGTCGTCGCGCAGGAACTTCATCAGGTTCAGCGAGGCGAGGTTGCACGAGGAGTTGTCCAGGTGCATGTACTCGCTGCACGGGTTGGACGCGGTGATCCGGCCCGTCTCCGGCGAGGTGTGCCAGTGGTTGATGGTGTCGTCGTACTGGATGCCCGGGTCGGCGCAGGCCCAGGCCGCCTCGGCCATCTTACGGAAGAGGCCCTTGGCGTCGATCTCCTCGATGACCTCACCGGTCATCCGGCCGCGCAGGCCGAACTTCGAGCCGGTCTCGACGGCCTTCATGAACTCGTCGTTGACACGGACGGAGTTGTTGGCGTTCTGGTACTGGACGGACGTGATGTCGTCGCCGCCCAGGTCCATGTCGAAGCCGGCGTCGCGCAGGGCGCGGACCTTCTCCTCCTCCTTCACCTTGGTCTCGATGAAGGCCTCGACGTCCGGGTGGTCGACATCGAGGACGACCATCTTGGCCGCGCGGCGGGTGGCGCCACCGGACTTGATCGTTCCTGCGGAGGCGTCGGCACCGCGCATGAAGGAGACCGGGCCGGAGGCGTTGCCGCCGGAGGAGAGCAGCTCCTTGGAGGAGCGGATGCGGGAGAGGTTCAGGCCGGCGCCCGAGCCGCCCTTGAAGATCATGCCCTCTTCCTTGTACCAGTCGAGGATCGACTCCATGGAGTCGTCGACGGACAGGATGAAGCAGGCGGAGACCTGCTGGGGCTGGGCGGTGCCGACGTTGAACCAGACCGGCGAGTTGAAGCTGAAGACCTGGTGCAGCAGGGCGTAGCTGAGCTCGTGCTCGAAGATCTCGGCGTCCGCCGGGGAGGCGAAGTAGCCGTTCTCCTCGCCCGCCTTGCGGTAGGTCTTCACCACGCGGTCGATCAGCTGACGCAGGCTCGACTCGCGCTCGGGCGAACCGACCGCGCCGCGGAAGTACTTGCTCGTGACAATGTTGACCGCGTTGACCGACCAGAAGTCGGGGAACTCGACGCCACGCTGCTCGAAGTTGATCGAGCCGTCGCGCCAGTTGGTCATGACGACGTCACGACGCTCCCAGACCACCTCGTCGTACGGGTGCACGCCGGGAGTCGTGTGGATGCGTTCGATGCGCAGACCCTTGCCGCCCTTGTTCCCCTTGGAGCGGGAACCTCGTGCCGGGCCGCTCGTCGTCTCTGTCATGCCGCCTCCCTCTACGGGCAAAACGCCCTAATGCGCCTAATTCTTCCGTGGCGCGGATGTCTGTCGTTCACCCGGGCGCGCGGAGCGCGCCGGGCAGGTCTGTGGTTGTCGCCGCTAGTCGGCGGCGGTGGCGGGCGCCGGAACCTCGGGGCTCCCGACGCGCTCACCGGTGGCCGCGACGGGCCGCTGCTCCCGGAGCTCCGCGACGGCGGCCTCGAAGTCCTCCAGCGAGTCGAACGCCTGGTACACGGACGCGAAGCGCAGATACGCGACGAGGTCGAGATCCCGGAGGGGGCCGAGTATGGCGAGCCCGACGTCATGCGTGGAGAGTTCGGCGCTGCCCGTGGCCCGCACCGCCTCCTCGACACGCTGACCGAGCTGCGCCAGGGCGTCCTCGGTGACCGGCCGGCCCTGGCACGCCTTGCGCACCCCGGAGATGACCTTGTTGCGGCTGAAGGGCTCGGTGACCCCGCTGCGCTTGATCACCATCAGTGACGCGGTCTCGACGGTCGTGAACCGGCGGGAGCAGTCGGGGCACTGGCGGCGCCTGCGGATCGAGCAGCCGTCATCGGTGGTCCGACTGTCGACCACACGGCTGTCGGGGTGCCTGCAGAAGGGGCAGTGCATGGCTCTCCACCCTCCTCACCCTCATAGGACTGTGCACGATCTTCGACTTCGGCGGACCCCCTTCCGGGGGCCTCGCGAAGCAGCCCCAAGCATAGGCGATGGCCGCGGGCCGGAATGACCAGCGACAGCCGTCGACCACAACTTGTGGGTAGCCGCCGCAATCAAACCACTAGATCTGGTGCCGGGTGGCGAACCTCGCCGGAGGCGTGTCGCGCCGTCCGGGCAGGCCCCGAGCCTACGTGAGCGACTCGCGCGAAGGCCCCGCGGGGCCTTCGGGGGCCCACGGATGACAGACTGGCCACCGGCACCGCGCGTACCGCGAGCCGGACGGGCCCGGCGACCGCGGACCGTCACCTCCTGGGAGATCCCGGCCGGCCGGCACCCGGTCCGACGGGATCCGCGAAGTCCGCAGGACTTCGCACCGAAGGGTACCGTAATAGGTCGAATTGATCTTCAGCCGTACACCCTCTCGCCTGATCACGTCAGGGAATCTTCGATATTTCACTCGAACGTGTGTTTGGCGCAACCTTTCGAAAGCAACTACCGTTGTCCAGCTAGGGAGAACATCTCGAGAGGGGCCGACGTGACCACCACCGCAGACAGCGCCACCATCACCGCCCAGGACCGCTCCCAGAACCGACTCGACCAGGCACACCCGATGAATGACGCAGCCATGAACGCCGAGGGGCCCAAGCCCGCTCGCGCCCTTCCCGGACGACCTCCAGGAATCCGGGCCGACAGCTCGGGTCTCACCGACCGGCAGCGGCGGGTGATCGAGGTCATCCGGGACTCCGTCCAGCGGCGGGGCTATCCGCCCTCCATGCGCGAGATCGGCCAGGCGGTGGGACTCTCGAGCACCTCCTCCGTGGCCCACCAGCTCATGGCCCTGGAGCGCAAGGGCTTCCTCCGCAGGGACCCCCACCGCCCCCGCGCCTATGAGGTGCGCGGCTCCGACCAGCCCAGCTCGCAGCCCACCGACACGACCGGCAAGCCCGCGGCCTCCTATGTGCCCCTCGTCGGCCGGATCGCCGCCGGCGGGCCGATCCTCGCCGAGGAGTCCGTCGAGGACGTCTTCCCGCTGCCGCGCCAATTGGTCGGCGACGGTGAGCTGTTCGTCCTCAAGGTGGTCGGCGATTCCATGGTCGAGGCCGCGATCTGCGACGGCGACTGGGTAACGGTGCGTCGCCAGCCGGTCGCGGAGAACGGCGATATCGTGGCCGCGATGCTCGACGGCGAGGCGACGGTCAAGCGCTTCAAGCGCGAGGACGGCCACGTGTGGCTGCTCCCGCACAACGCCGCCTATCAGCCCATTCCCGGTGACGAGGCCACCATTCTGGGCAAGGTGGTGGCGGTGCTCCGCCGAGTCTGAAGGCGTCGCACGACCGAGCCCCGGAACCACTGCGCCGGTTCCGGGGCTCGCCTATGTGATCGTCCCCGTAAGGCTCAGGGGACGGGGGCTCAGGGGACGCGGGCCCTACCGCTCCTCGGCCTTCGCCGCCGCGTCGATCGCTGCCAGGGAGCGACGGACCTGGTTACGGTCCGTGGTGTACCAGAAGTCCGGCATCGAGGCGCGCAGGAAGCTCCCGTAGCGGGCCTTGGCCAGCCGCGGGTCGAGCACCGCGACAACGCCTCGGTCGCCCGAGGCGCGCACCAGCCGGCCCGCGCCCTGTGCCATCAGCAGCGCCGCGTGCGTCGCCGCGACCGCCATGAAGCCATTGCCGCCCGCCTCCTCCACGGCCTTCTGCCGGGCGCTCATCAGCGGGTCGTCGGGGCGCGGGAAGGGCACCCGGTCCATCACGACGAGCTGACAGCTCGGGCCGGGCACGTCGACGCCCTGCCACAGGGAGAGCGTGCCGAACAGGCACGTCCGCGCGTCGCCGGCGAAGGTCTTGATGAGCTCGCCGAGGGTGTCCTCGCCCTGGAGCAGGATCGGCATGTCGAGCCGGCCCCGCAGCGCCTCCGCGGCCGCCTGCGCGGCCCGCATCGAGGAGAACAGCCCGAGCGTACGCCCGCCGGCCGCCTCCACCAGCTCGGCCAGCTCGTCGAGCATGTCCGTACGGCTGCCCTCCCGACCGGGCTGGGAGAGGTGCTGCGCCACGTAGAGGATGCCCTGCTTGGGGTAGTCGAAGGGCGAGCCGACGTCGACGCCCTTCCACTGCGGGCTGTCCTCTCCCCCGGTGCCTTCCGGGGCCAGCCCCAGGGAGGCACCGACCCCGTTGAAGTCCCCGCCGATCTTGAGTGTGGCCGAGGTGAGGATCACCGAACGCTCGGTGAAAAGCTTCTCCCGCAGCAGTCCGGAGACCGAGAGCGGGGCGACCCGCAGGGACGCCCCGAAGCGGTCGTGCCGCGCGAACCACACCACGTCGTACTCGGAGCCCTCCACGATCCGCTCCGCCACCGCGTGGACGTTCTCCACGGCGGCCAGCGCCTGCTTGCGGACGGCGTCCTCGTCCTGGACGGACTTGTCGCGGGTGTTACCGATGGCCGAGATCACCGTGCGGGAGGCGTCACGCAGCGCCGTCAGCGCGTACCCGAGGTCCTCCGGGAGCACCTCCAGACGGCCGGGCAGCGCGAGCTCCATGAGGCGCTCGAAGGTCTCGGAAGCGGTCTGGAGGGCGTCCGCGGCCTTCTCGTCCACGAGCTTGGCGGCCCGGCGCAGGGCGCGGTTGACCTGGCCCGGGGAGAGCTCGCCGGTGGCCACGCCGGTGACCCGGGAGACCAGCTCGTGGGCCTCGTCGACGATCAGCACCTCATGGCTGGGCAGCACCGGCGCGCCCTCGATCGCGTCGATGGCCAGCAGGGCGTGATTGGTGACCACGACATCGGCGAGCTTGGCCCGCTCCCGGGCGGCCTCTGCGAAGCACTCGGCGCCGTACGCGCACTTGGAGGCGGACAGGCACTCGCGGGAGGTCACCGAGACCTGGGACCACGCGCGGTCGGAGACGCCGGGCGTGAGGTCGTCGCGGTCGCCCGTCTCCGTCTCGTCGGACCAGTCGCGCAGGCGGAGCAGATCCTTGCCGAGCTTGCTGTTCGGCGCGGCCGGTGTCGGGGCCACCGGCTCGGCGGGGTCGAACAGGACCTGCTCCTCCTCCTGCGGAGCGCCCTCGTGCAGCCGGTGCAGGCACAGATAGTTCGACCGGCCCTTGAGCATGGCGAACTCCGGGCGGCGGCGCAGCAGCGGCTGGAGGGCGTCGACCGTCCGCGGAAGATCGCGCTCCACGAGCTGGCGCTGGAGCGCGAGGGTGGCGGTCGCCACGACAACGCGCTCGCCGTGGGCCAGGGCCGGGACCAGATAGCCGAGGGACTTTCCGGTGCCGGTGCCGGCCTGCACCAGCAGGTGGGAGTTGTCGTCGACGGCTTCGGCGACGGCTTCGGCCATGGCGGCCTGGCCGGGCCGCTCGGTGCCGCCGACGGCGGTGACGGCGGCGTGCAGCAGGTCGGCGAGGGAGGGCGAGGAGGAGGCAGTCATAGCGCGTCCAGCCTAAGGGGAGGCACTGACATCTCTTGCCCGATCATGGAAATGCGCGGCGGACGGGATCCCGGGGCGGACGTCCGGCGGGGATTCGTGATATCCGGGCGGCGGCGCCGTACGAGCCGCCGCCGACCGCCGAGTTGGGCTGCCTGGGGGTGATCAGAGGACCCGGCGCAACGCCCTGTCGCGGATCATCAGGGCCGCGCGCTTCTCCGGCAGGCTGATCTCGGCTGCCAGCCGGAAGCCCGCGCTGAGGAAAGCCGAGACCGAGGGGACGTTACGGAGGTCGGGTTCGGCGACGACCCGGCCGCAGGCGGGGCGGCGGTCGAGGACAAGGTCGGCGACGGAGCGCAGCAGGCGGGTGCCGATGCCGCGGCCGCGGCAGGAGACCGTCCCGATGAGGAGGTGGAGTCCGGTGTCGTGCGGCCGGGCCGGGTAGTGGCGGGCGATGGGGTCGAGGTCGGCGCGGTAGACCTCCCAGTAGCTCATCGGCACCCCGGCGAGGACCCCCATGCAGGGCACGCTGCGGCCGTCGCCGTCGAGCTGTGCGCGGAGGTGGGCCTCGGCGACGGTCCCGGGCCCGTCGAGCTCCCAGAAGGCGGCGACGGCTGGATCGTTCATCCAGCGGGTGACGGTCGGCAGGTCGCGTTCGACGCGGACGGGCACGAGCCGGAAGGGGCCCATCCCGGTCTCGACGGGTCCCCAGTCCGCGAGGGAGTCGAGGAGGTCCGGGCCCCGGCGCCAGGGCGCACCGGCGCCGCCGGGGGCGTGCGGCTCCGGCTGGTCGTGGGCGATGAGTTCGACGAGTTCCTCGGACAGCCTCAGATCGAGGGTGTCGTCGGTGCTGGAGCTCGCGCCGGGGTCCGTGGGCGACACGACGGCACTCCTCTCGGTGCGTCCCCTGGCGTCCGGCAGCGCCCGGCCGGAAAGCGAGCCTCCGGTCTCCCGCCGGTCATCCGGCCGGTGCGACAAGGGGGTTGGCGATGGTGACGTAGACGGACTGGGTGTCGACCGGGCCGACGAGCTCGTCGAGCCCGTGCAGCCTGGTCAGCAGATTCGCCTTGCAGCGGAGCGTGGGCGACGTGAGGAGGCGGGCGGGCAGGGACGAGCCACCGGTGCCCGGGGCGGTGGCGGCGTCCTTCAGGAAGAGCCGGAAGGCGGCCAGCAGCAGCCTCTCGTCCGCGAGCCGCTGGGCACCGAACGCGCCGATCAGACCGAGCACGTTGTTGATGCCGAGGTAGTACGCGAAGCGCTCGTCGGCCACCTCGTCGGAGACGAACGTGTCGCTCTCCGTGCCGATTCCGGGGAGTCTGCTGTCGAGGGCGTCACGGTGGGACTCGCGGAAATAGTAGCCCTGGTTGTCGCGGAAGCGGCCGCCGGCGGGCCAGCCCTGACGGTCCAGGAGGACCAGCGTGTTCTGCTGGTGGGCCTCCAGCGCGATGCCCGCCTCGCCGTCGAGCCACAGCACAGGCCGGACGACCGCTTCCAGATACCGCAGGAACCACTCGGCGGAGACGGCTCCCGCGGGCCGCCCGGTGCGGTGCGCGAGCCGGGCGACGAGGGCGGCGAGGCGGGAGGACATGCGGGGCCGCCCGGGGTGGCCGTCGGTGGCGGGCCAGGGGCGTGGCGAGACGATCCCGGCGAGGCACGCGGCGTCGTCCCCCGGGCCGAGGGGGTTGTGCCGGACGACGGCGTCCAGGCCCTTCAGCGGCGTGCCGTCCGGGGCGTCGACGGCGAGCCAGGCGGGGTCGCGGACGATGTCGAAGCCGAGGCCGCCGGAGCACGTCGCACGCCACCGCTCGGCGAGGCCGCTGCGCAGCAGCCGGTGCACCTCGACACCGCGCCGCAGCTCCTTGCGGAGGTTCTCCCGCCGCGAGTTGGTGATGGGCAGGTCCAGGGAGAGCTTCAGCATCGCGGGCGCGCCGGGGCGGTGCAGGGTGCGTACGGAGGAAGTGGGGAACCACGGCTCCCCGTGCGCGCCGAGGTCGTGCAGCAGCCCGCTTTCGAGGAGAGCGGTGACGGCCGGACGGCCGCGCAGTTCGCGGGCCTGCCAGGGGTGCACCGGCAGAGCCATGGTGTCCGGTGGCAGGCTCAGCCCGGGGCCGGCCAGCCGGGCGGCGAGCGTGACGGCGTCGATCGCCCTGCCCCGCTCGGTCCACGCCGATTCGCTGGCGAGCAGGGAGCGGTGGACGGCCAGCCAGTGCAGCGGGAAGGAACCGCGCGTCTCGGGTGAGTAGACACGGGATTCGGCTTCGGTAAGGCCCTCGCGGCTCTTGGGTGCGGGGTGGAGGGGGTGTCCGAGCAGCAGCGACTGTTCGGCGTAGAGGAAGAGGTCACCGCCGTCCGGGTCGGCCGGGCGGGCGCGCCGGTCCGCGAGGAAGTGCGCCGTACGGCGGACCGAGTCCGCGACCCGGCCGACGAGTTCGGCTGCCGCACGACCGGCCGGTGCCGCCCGGTGCGCGGTCTCCCTGCCCAGGAGGGCCGCCAGGGTGACGGCGTCGACGGGTGGGGCGTCGGCCGGACCGTCCACCAGGGTGGGCGGCCCGAAGCGGTGCCAGCCGGTGGCCGACCAGTAGTGCACGGGGACGCGCAGGGTGGCGCCGCTCGCGGTGAGAGGGAGGTGCAGCGCGCTGCCGTCCGGGCAGGCGATGGCGTTCTCGCGGACCCAGCAGCGCAGCAGGCCCTCCACAGTGGCGGCGTCCGCCGCGACCCCGGGGTCGGGGTGCTCCAGCGGTTCCGGAGCGATCGGGGTGCGCGGCTCGGGGCCCGTGCCCTGGCCCGGCACGGCGGGCGCCTTGGGCTGGCCGGTGCGGCGGCCGTCCCGGTGGGCGGCGAGTGCCTCGGTCCCGGTGGATGCGTTCATGCGTGTGCGGCACGCGTGCCCCGGCCTCAGGCCGGGGTCGCGGGGCCTGCCTCCTTCGGCGTGCTCGGAGTGGCTGCGCGGCGGTGGGTCCTGTCGACCGCGGTGAGGGCGTCCGCCAGCCGGTCGAGGACGGCTTCCGTCTGCTCGTCGGTGATCGTGAGGGGAGGCAGGAGGCGTACGACGGAGGAGTGCGGGCCGCCCAGTTCGACGATGAGCCCCCGGCGCAGGCATTCGCGCTGCACCGCGGCGGCCGGGCCGGGCGCGCACTCGATGCCGATCATGAGCCCGAGCCCCCGCACCTCGCCGACGCACGCGTGGTCGAGTGCCCGGAGCCGCCGGAGGATGTGTGCGCCGAGTGCCGCCGCGCGCCCGGCGAGGCCGTTCTCCCGTACGTACCGCAGGGTCGCCGTGCCCGCCGCCATGGCCAGTTGGTTGCCCTGGCAGGCGTCCGGGCGGCCGGCGGGCGGATGGCCGCCGAGTTCGTCGTGGTGGACGACGGCGGCGAGGGGAAGGCTGCCTCCGATGGCGTGGGACAGCACCATCACATCGGGCACGATGCCGCTGTGCTCCACCGCCCAGAAGGCGCCGGTGCGCCCCACGCCGGTCGACGCCTCGTCCACGACCAGAGGGATCGCGCGGGCGGCGGTGATGTCGCGGGCCCGCCGCAGCAGGCCGTCCGGTGCCGGGAGCACGGCGCCTTCGCCCGCCACGGGTTCGACGACGACCGCGGCCGGTGCGCGCACGCCGCTCCCCAGGGCCGTGAGGAACACGTCGGACGGCCCGGACAGGGCGAGCGAGGTCTCGGCGGGTGCGCCGGACAGGGTGAGCAGTTCCGTGCGGCCGGTCGCGGCCCGTACGAGTGCGGCGGCCTCCCGCAGCGCGTCGGCGGCCGTCGGGCCGCAGAACCGGATCCGTGCGCCGTCGGCCAGACCGCGCGGCAGCGTGGCCAGCAATTCGCCGGTGAACGCTTCCCGCACGGGGGTGGCGAGGTCCGGCGCGTGCAGCGGGGCGCCCGAGTCAAGCACGGCGCGGATCGCTTCGAGCACGACCGGGTGATTGTGGCCGAGCACCAACGCCCCTGCTCCCGACAGGCAGTCGAGATAGCGGCGGCCGTCGGCCCCCTCGACCGTCAGCCCCCGGGCACGCACCGGCACGACCGGCAGCGAGCGGGCGTACGTACGGGCCGCCGTCTCGCGGGCCGGGTGCCGCCGGAGGATGCCGTCGCGGGTCCCCGACGGTGAGGCCTGTGGCAGCCGGGTCAAGGTCACGGTTCTGAGACCTCCTGGTGCTGAACTCCGGTCAGTTCTCCCCTGTACGTACCAACGACGCCGACAGCGGCGGAACACGGCCGACCGTCAAGAACCTTCGGCCCGGAACCGGGGACCCGCCCGCGCCCGTCTCCCACCGCACCGGCATAGTGGGGTCCTGCCACCCCACTGGGGCGGTACATGACAAGTTCATAGGTGGCCGCCCAGCGGGCACCGCTGCGCCAAAAAGATCGATTCAGGGGGAACCCACTCCATGTCAACCATCCGCCGGCCCGCGCTGGCAGCGGCCGCTCTGACCGCCGCGCTGGCCCTGACAGCCACCGCGTGCGGTCCTTCCGAGGACAAGGCGTCCGGTAGCGACAAGCCCAGCGCCTCCGCCACCCAGACCGGCGACGACGGTCTCCAGCTGCCCAAGAACCTGCCCTCGTCCCTCAAGGACCTGGACAAGTGGAAGAACGGCGCCTGGAAGAACTGGGACAAGGACCAGTGGCTCCGCGAGGCCCGTGACTTCATCAACCCCATCATCAAGGGCCACTGGAAGCCCGACACCATGAAGGACGCCCGCTCCAGCGACAAGACGCTGTCGAGCAAGGGCGCCCCGGGAACCGCTCCGGGCGCCTCCGGCGACCAGGGTGTCACCGACCCCGAGCCGCAGGCGGTGACGGCCAAGTCGGTCGACCTGCCGTACCACAACAACGCCGCCCCGGTGGGCAAGGTGTTCTTCGACAGCCCCGAGGGCCACATGGTCTGTTCGGCGACGGTCGTCAAGGACCCGGCACACCCGGGCAAGTCCAACATGGTGTGGACCGCGGGTCACTGCGTGCACGCGGGCAAGAGCGGCGGCTGGTACCGCAACATCGCCTTCGTGCCCTCCTACAACGACAAGGGCCTGCCGGGTGCGCAGGTCAACACCGCGCCGGTGCAGGACGTCGCCCCGTACGGCGTGTGGTGGGCGGACTGGGCGCAGACGTCCTCGCAGTGGATCACGCAGGGCGCCGAGACGGGTGGCGCCGGCGCCCCCTACGACTTCTCCGTGCTGCACGTGAAGCCGGAGACCGCGACCGGCAAGTCCCTCGAGGAGACCGTCGGCAACGCCCTCACCGTGGACTTCAACGCCCCGCAGGTGAAGTCCATCCAGTCGATGGGCGCTTGGGGCTACCCGGCCGCTCCGCCCTTCGACGGACAGAAGATGTACGACTGCGTCGACAAGCCCGGCCGGCTGACGATCGACCCGGCGCAGCCGACGATGTACCGCATCGGCTGCACGATGACCGGTGGTTCGTCCGGCGGCGGCTGGTTCGCCCAGCGCGACGGCAAGGTGGTGCTGGTCTCCAACACCTCCATCGGCCCGGCCAACAGCACCTGGCTCGCTGGCCCGCACCTGGGCCCCGAGGCCAAGGGCGTCTATGACGGCATCAGCCGGAAGTTCGCCAACCAGTAAGCGGTGAAGCCCGAAGGCCCGCCCCCGGACGGGGGCGGGCCTTCGTGTGTGCGTACGCGCGGCAGGCGGTCAGCCGCGGGCCGCCGGGACGTAGCGCTGGAGCTCCGCGGCCAGCTCCTCGTGGACCCGCGCCTTGAGGAGCGTGCCCTCCGGGGTGTGCTCCTCGGAGATCACCTCACCGTCGGCGTGCGTCCGCGCGACGAGCGCGCCCTGCGTGTACGGCACGAGCGCCTCGATCTCGACGGAGGGCCGGGGCAGCTCGGCGTCGATCAGCTCCAGCAGCTCCGCGATGCCCTCGCCGGTGCGCGCGGAGACGGCCAGCGAGTGCTTCTCGATGCGCAGCAGGCGCTGGAGCACGAGCGGGTCGGCCGCGTCCGCCTTGTTGATCACGACGATCTCCGGCACGTCGACCGCGCCGACCTCGCGGATCACCTCGCGCACGGCGGCCAGCTGCTCCTCCGGCGCCGGGTGCGAGCCGTCCACCACGTGCAGGATCAGGTCGGAGTCCCCGACCTCCTCCATGGTGGAACGGAACGCCTCGACGAGGTGGTGCGGCAGGTGGCGTACGAAACCGACGGTGTCGGCCAGGGTGTAGAGCCGCCCGCTGGGCGTCTCGGCCCGGCGCACGGTCGGGTCGAGCGTGGCGAACAGGGAGTTCTCCACCAGCACACCGGCTCCCGTGAGCCGGTTGAGCAGCGAGGACTTGCCCGCGTTGGTGTATCCGGCGATTGCGACCGAGGGCACCTTGTTGCGACGGCGCTCCTGGCGCTTGATGTCGCGGCCGGTCTTCATCTCCGCGATCTCCCGGCGCATCTTCGCCATCTTCTCGCGGATCCGCCGGCGGTCCGTCTCGATCTTGGTCTCACCGGGACCACGCGTGGCCATGCCGCCACCGGAGGAACCGGAGCCACCGCCACCCATCTGCCGGGAGAGCGACTGACCCCAGCCGCGCAGCCGCGGCAGCATGTACTGCATCTGGGCCAGGGAGACCTGGGCCTTGCCTTCACGGGACTTGGCGTGCTGCGCGAAGATGTCGAGGATCAGGGCGGTCCGGTCGACCACCTTGACCTTGACGACGTCCTCGAGGTGGATGAGCTGGCCGGGGCTGAGCTCACCGTCGCAGACCACGGTGTCGGCGCCGGACTCCAGAACGATGTCCCGCAGCTCCAGGGCCTTGCCCGAGCCGATGTACGTGGCCGGGTCCGGCTTGTCACGGCGCTGGACGACGCCGTCGAGCACAAGGGCACCCGCCGTCTCGGCGAGGGCGGCCAGCTCCGCGAGGGAGTTCTCGGCGTCCTGCACGGTGCCCGAGGTCCACACGCCGACCAGCACCACGCGCTCCAGGCGCAGCTGGCGGTACTCGACCTCGGTGACGTCCTCCAGCTCGGTGGAGAGTCCCGCCACACGGCGCAGTGCCGCGCGCTCGGAGCGGTCGTACTGCTCGCCGTCGCGCTCCCCGTCGATCTCGTGGCTCCAGGCGACGTCCTCTTCCATCAGGGCGTCGGCCCGAAGGCTCTCCGGGAGGCTCTGCCGGTCCTGGGGAAGGGAAGAAGAGGAGGTCATTGGATCCTTACGTCGTTGGGAAGTGGCGGCCCCCGGCGAGAGGCCACACCGTCGACAACGTGCGGTGACCCCCGGAGATTCCCGGGGCGGGCCCCCGCGCCGACGTGTCGATGTTCCCACGCCGCCGCCGGGCCGTCACGCGGGTTTCCGGGTGGGCTTCCAGTCGGGGTGGCCCGGCATCGGCGGGGTGGTGGGCTCGTACAGCCAGGCGTGCAGGAACTGCGTCAGGTCCTGGTGCGAGACCCGGGAGGCCAGGGCGATGAAGTCGGCCGTGGTCGCGGTGGAGTCGCGGTGGCGGGCGACCCACTGGCGCTCCAGGTTCTCGAAGGCGGGGGTCCCGATCTTCTCGCGCAGCGCGTAGAGCACGACCGCGCTGCCGTCGTAGACGATCGGCCGGAAGATGCTGATCTTCTTTCCGGGCGCGGGCCCCTTGGGGGCGGCGGGCGGGCCCCCGTCCGTGCGCATGGCATCGGAGAACTCGTACGCCATGCGCATCCGGTCGGCGAACTTCGTGCCGCCCTTCTCCTCGGCGTAGAGCGCCTCGTACCAGGTGGCGTGGCCTTCGTTGAGCCAGAGGTCGGACCACATCCGGGGGCTGACGCTGTCGCCGAACCACTGGTGGGCGAGCTCGTGCACCATGATCGATTCGAGGTACCAGTCGGGGATGTCGGTCCGGGTGAACAGGGCGCGCTCGAAGAGGGACAGTGTCTGCGTCTCCAGCTCGAAGCCGGTGGACGCGTCGGCCATGAGCACCCCGTAGGTCTCGAAGGGGAAGGCACCGACCCGCTTCTCCATCCAGGCGATCTGGTCGGGAGTCCTCGCCGTCCACTTCTCCAGCGGCTGCTGTTCGGCTGCGGGGACCACGTCGCGGACGGGCAGCCCGTGCGGGCCGTTGCGGCGGGGGACGGCGGACCGGCCGATGGCGACCTGCGCGAGCTCGGTGGCCATGGGATGCGCGGTCCGGTACGTCCAGGTGGTCTCCCCGCCGCGGGTGACCCGGCCCAGGGGCAGACCGTTGGCGACCACGGTCAGGTCCTTGGGCGCGGTGACGTGGAAGGTGAAACGGGCCTTGTCGGAGGGGTGGTCGCTGCCCGGGAAGATCCGGTGGGCGGCATCGGCCTGATTGGCCATGACCAGCCCGTCGCTCGTGCGGACCCAGCCTCCGTCACCCGCGCCACGCGGGTCGCTGGTGTGGAGCACCTTGACCGTGAAGCGGCCGTGGGCAGGCAGGGCTCTCGCGGGGGTGACGACGAGGTCCTCGTTGACCGGCGTGAACTCCGCAGGCACTCCGTTGACCTCGATCGCGCGGACGGTGCCCTGGGTGAAGTCCAGGTTGAAGTGGTCCAGCCAGGACGTCGCCTCGGCCCTGATGGTGGTCACGGCGTCGAGCGGACGGTCGTTGCCGTGATAACCCAGGGCGATGTCGTAATCGACCACGTCGAAGCCCGGGTTGCCCAGATATGGGAAGAGCCGGTCACCGATCCCCTCCGGGGTCGCGGCGGGCGGGGCGGCGGCGCCCACGAGGAGGGCCGTGGCTGCGGCCGTGGAGACGGCGGCCCGGCGGCGTACGGAGCGACGGCGGTTCGGGGAGCGCGTCCCCGGAGAGTGCGGCATGCGTCCACCGCTATCAGCGCGGGAGGCGCCTCCGTCGGCGGCACGACGCCGCCCCACCCGTATGAGCGTTTCGGAAGGCTGTACGAGCGTCACACCGGTGGGCGTCTTCCGTGTGAAGCCCGCACACCGTCACCCGCCCGGCGTCGTCCGCGCGCCGCCTCCCCGGCCGGCTAGAGCCGCGCTCCGGCGAAGGCCCGTCCCGCCCTCTCGACGTCATAGACGCCCGGGACGCGCCGCATGGCCCGGATCAACTCCGGCAGCTGGGCGGCATCGGCCAGTTGGAGGGTGTAGGTGTGCCGCACGCGCTGCTCGTGCGGCGGTTCGACGGCGGCGGAGATGACCGCGGCGCCCTCCCCCGCGATGGCTTCCGTGAGGTCGGCCAGCAGATGCGGCCTGCTGAACGATTCGGCGAGGAGCGTGACCCTGTAGTCGAAGGCCCCCGCGCTCTCGGGGCTGCTCCAGCGCACCTCCACCGGATGGCGTCCCGAGGTGACCATCCGGCCCACCGCGGGACAGTGCGCGCGGTGCACGGTCACCGCGCCGCCCCGCACGGCGAAGCCGGTGACCTCGTCGGGCGGCACGGGCGTACAGCAGCCGGCCAGCCGCACGCTGGTGGCCGCCAGGTCGGTGCCGTCGGCGGTGACCACGACGGGCCACCGGGCGGCCGGAGCGGTGGAACGCGGCGGCGGACAGGGACGGTCCGGCGTCGGGGGCGCGAGCGCGGCGACGGGGTCCGGCACGGGGTGGGTGGCCAGCCAGCGCTCGATGGCGATGCGCGCCGCGGGCGTACGGGCGTGCTCCAGCCAGTCCGGGGACGGCCCGGAGGCGGTGTCGCGGGACATCAGCAGCTGAAGGGTGTCGCCGTCGCGCAGGACCGTGCTGAGCGTCGCCAGGCGGCCGTTGACCCGTGCGCCGATGCAGCTGTGCGCGCCGTCGCCGTACTGTGCGTACGCCGCGTCGACACAGCTCGATCCGGCCGGGAGGCCGATCGTGCCTCCGTCGGCGCGGAAGACGGTGACCTCGCGGTCCTGGGCGAGCTCGTCCCGCAGGGAGGTCCAGAAGGTGTCGGGGTCGGGCGTGGCCCGCTGCCACTCCAGGAGCCGGGAGAGCCAGCCGGGCCGGGTGGGGTCGACGCGCTCGCCGTCCGCCGCGTCGGGCGTCTCCGGGGTCGCGTAGGGGTTCCCCAGGGCGACGACACCGGCCTCGGCGACGCGGTGCATCTGGTGCGTGCGGATGAGCACCTGCGCGGCCTCGCCGCTCGGGCCGGCCACGGCGGTGTGCAGCGACTGGTAGAGGTTGAACTTCGGCACCGCGATGAAGTCCTTGAACTCCGAGACGAACGGCGTGAAGCACGTGTGGAGTTCGCCCAGGACCGCGTAGCAGTCGGCGTCCTCCGCGACCAGCACCAGGAGCCGCCCCAGGTCCGAACCGGTCACCCTGCCGCGCTTGAGCCGCACCCGGTGGACGGAGACGAAGTGCCGGGAGCGGACCAGGACGTCGGCGGCGATGCCCGCTTCACGCAGCACGGCGCGCACCCGCTCGGCCGTCTCCACCAGCGGGTCGGGCCGGTCCGCGTGGGCGAGGACGAGGTCGCGGGTGCGGGCGTACTCCTCGGGGTGGAGGATCGCGAAGACCAGGTCCTCCAGCTCGGTCTTGAGCGCCTGCACGCCCAGCCGCTCCGCGAGCGGGATGAGCACGTCGCGGGTGACCTTGGCGATGCGCGCCTGCTTCTCGGGGCGCATCACGCCGAGCGTGCGCATGTTGTGCAGCCGGTCGGCGAGCTTGATGGACATCACGCGGACGTCGTTGCCGGTGGCGACCAGCATCTTGCGGAAGGTCTCGGGCTCGGCCGCCGCGCCGTAGTCGACCTTCTCCAGCTTGGTGACGCCGTCGACCAGGAAGCGGACCTCCTCGCCGAACTGGCAGCGCACCTGATCCAGCGTCACCTCGGTGTCCTCGACCGTGTCGTGCAGGAGGGAGGCGGTCAAGGTGGTGGTCTCGGCGCCCAGTTCGGCCAGGATCAGGGTCACCGCGAGCGGGTGGGTGATGTACGGCTCGCCGCTCTTGCGCGTCTGCCCGCGGTGGGAGGACTCGGCGAGGAGATACGCCCGGCGCAGGATGTCGAGGTCGGCGCCGGGATGGTGGGCCCGGTGGACCTTGGCGACGTGGTCGATTGCGTCCGGCAGACGGCCGCGCGACCCGGAGCCGCTGAGCGCGGCGCGACCCAGCCGCCTCAGGTCGAGACGGGCTCGGCCGCGCCTGCGGCCGAGAGCACCTTCATTCGGGGCCTCTGCGCTCATGGGCACCTCCGGCAGCGTCGACCGGTGGCCGGCCCGTCGCCTCCAGACCCCGGTGCTTGATGTTACCGAGCCCATCACGCGCCGCTCACCCGCTCTCGCCCAGAGTGAAACGGATCACCCATTCGAGCGAGCCACGCAGCCAGGAGTTCGGCAGTCGCGCGGAACCGCGGTAGTGCGGGGTTTCAGCCGAGCGCCGTGGCCAGCCAGGAAGCGTCGAACACGCCCTCCGCGACGATCACAGCGGGGCCGGTCATCTCGACCGTTCCGTCCGGGGACTCACCGATCACCAGGCGGCCGCCCGGGACGTCCACGGTGTAGCTCACCGGGACGCCGGTGCGCGCCGGATCGGCGCCGTCCCGGCGGGCCGTGGCGACCATCACGGCGCAGGCTCCCGTGCCGCAGGAACGGGTCTCGCCGGAACCGCGCTCGTGCACCCGCATGGCGACGTGACGCGGGCCGCGGTCGACGACGAACTCGACATTGGTGCCGTCCGGGTACGCCTCGGCGGGCGTGACCACGGGTGCGTCGAACAGCTTGCCCGCGTCCGCGAGGTCGTCCGTGAACAGGACGGCGTGCGGATTGCCCATGTTGACGTTGCGGGCGGGCCAGCTGCGGTCCCCGACCGTGACGGTGACGTCCCCCTCGGGCATCAGCGCCTTGCCCATCGAGACGGTGATGTCGCCGCCCACGCCCTCCTTGGCGATGTGCGCCCGGCGGATGCCCGCGCGGGTCGCGATCGCGAGGTCACCGGCTCCGGCGAGGCCGGCGCGCTGGAGATACCGGGCGAAGACGCGGACGCCGTTGCCGCACATCTCGCCGATGGAGCCGTCGCTGTTGCGGTAGTCCATGAACCACTCGGCCTCGTCGGCCATGGCGCGCGCCTCGGGGTGGGCCGCGGAGCGCACGACCCGCAGGACGCCGTCGGCTCCGAGGCCGGCCCGGCGGTCGCACAGCCGGGCGACGGCGGCCGGTGACAGCTCGATCCGGCCGTCGTGGTCGGGGATGATCACGAAGTCGTTCTCGGTGCCGTGACCCTTGAGGAAGGCGATCTGCGCGGTGCTCACGCTTCGATGGTACGGGGCCCCGGGAGACGGCCCGGGGCGGGCCTTGTGGACGGCTGCGGGAGATCTCCCTGGCATCCGCCGCCGACGGCTAACGCAGGCGCGCCACGCGCCACACGGCCAGGACGACCACCACCGCGACCACGGCCACGTACGCCGCCACGTACCGCCAGTCCGGGCGGTTCCCGGAACCCCGCGGGGGCAGCCCGGGCCAGGTGTAGCCGACGCGGCGGGCCGCCATCACGGCCCAGCCCGCGGCGCAGCAGCTGATGAGCAGGCCGAGCATGGCCACGACCGGCCCGCCGTCCCCGAACTCGAAGGCGAGGGGGAAGGCGAACATCAGGGAGCCGGTGGCGGCCAGCGCGACGATGGGCGCGATCTGCCAGACGCGCAGCCTGCGCTGGGGGCGCAGTTCGCGGAACGACGCGGGCACCGGAACGGTGACACCGGTCACCGAGCCGTCGGTCTCCTCGGGGCCGTCCGGAGTGAGAGCCTCCGGTTCGCCCTGGGGCGGCTGTTGTGGTCTGTCACGAGGGCCGGCCTCCATCGCCACGCGCCCTCCCCACTCGGACTTCACCGCTCGATCGACCGCTTGATGATGGCACGCTCATGCAGGCCGGAAGGGCTTGCATAGCGTCCCGATGCCATCACGTGATCAGGCTGTGACCGCCCGTTCGAGCAACGTCAGCGCTTGCCCGGGAAGTTCCGCCCTCCGGTCCGCGGCGCCGCTCAGCCAGTGCACGCGGCCGTCCCGGCGGAACCACGAGTCCTGCCGCCGCGCGAACCGCTTCGTGGCCCGTACGGTCTCCGCGCGCGCCTCCTCCTCGGTGCACTCCCCCGCGAGGAACGCGAGTACCTGCTGATAGCCGAGCGCGCGCGAGGCGGTACGCCCTTCGCGCAGGCCTTCGCGCTCCAGGGCGCGCACCTCGTCGACGAGTCCGGCCTCCCACATGCGGTCGACGCGGACGGTGATCCGCTCGTCCAGCTCCGGGCGCTCGACGTCGACACCGATCTGCAACGCGTCGTACACGGGCTCTTCACCGGGCAGGTTGGCCGTGAACGGCTTGCCGGTGAGCTCGATGACCTCCAGGGCACGCACGATGCGCCGGCCGTTGCCCGGCAGGATCGCGCGGGCGGCGGCCGGATCCGCGGCGGCCAGCCGCGCGTGCAGCGCGCCGGGCCCCTGCTCCTCCAGTTCGCCCTCCAGGCGGGCGCGTACGGCCGGATCCGTGCCGGGGAACTCGAGGGCGTCGATCGTGCCCTTGATGTAGAGCCCGGACCCTCCGACGAGCACGGGGGTGCGACCCTCCGCGAGCAGCCGGTCGATCTCGGCGCGGGCGAGCCGCTGGTACTCGGCGACGCTGGCGGCCTCCGTGACGTCCCAGATGTCGAGCAGGTGGTGCGGCACGCCCTGCCGCTCCTCGGGCGTCAGTTTCGCGGTGCCGATGTCCATGCCCCGGTAGAGCTGCATGGAGTCCGCGTTGACCACCTCACCGCCCAGGTGCTGGGCGAGGGCGACGCCGAGATCGGACTTGCCGGCCGCCGTGGGGCCGACGACAGCGATGACCCGCGGGGCGGGACGTGCGTTTTTCACCGGGTTTTTCACCGCATCAGTCTCGCAAACCTTTGGCGCGCCCCTCGAACGAGCGACGTGACGCGACGCTGTCGGTTTCGTTGCCTGTTGCGAGGTTCCGAGAGTCGGTTCACGGACCGGTGTCCGGAAGCGGCGCAATGGAACGCTCCGGGCGACGCGGGGCTTCGCTCACACCAGTAAGGTAATGGAGTAGATATGGGCGTGTTTTCAAGGTTTCGCCGCAAGAAGGCCGAGGCGTCAACCGAAGAGGCGGCGACAGCCACTCTGACGGCGGAATCGGCCGACGAGGCGGCGACCGCCGAGACCGCCGAGGCGGAGCCGGAGAAGTCCGGCGAGGCCGAGGCGGAGGCCGCACCGGCCGAGGGAGTCGAGATTCCCAAGCAGCAGTCCGCGGAGAAGGCCGCGGACAGCGAGGCCGGTGAGGGCGCCCGTAAGTAGCTTCCGACCAGGAAAGACGAGGGAAGGCGCCATGGGCCTGTTGGACAATCTCAAGGCCAAGCTCGGTCCCGTGAAGGACAAGGTCGGCGACCTCGCGCAGCAGCACGGGGACAAGATCGAGCAGGGGTTGGAGAAGGCCGCCAAGGTCGTCGACGAGAAGACCAAGGGCAAGTACAGCAGCCAGATCGAGACAGGCACCGGCAAGGCCAAGGACGCCCTCGACCGCCTCGCGGAGAAGGACGGCAAGGGCGACGGGCCGGGCTCCACGGCTTCCTGAGACCTCGTCGACGACGGGCCGCGGAGCATCCGCTCCGCGGCCCGTCGTCGTTGCTTTTCATGGCGCGCGCGGACCGCTGTGCGCCGCTCTCCCGCCCGTACGGGCGGCGGGGCACCTGGGGTCCGGCTGGAGAGTTCCAGGCCGCCTGGGCGCCGCTCAGGGCGGAGCCCTCGCTAGGACCAGGTGGCGACGAAGTACCCCACACCGTAGGGGGCGTCGTCGTGGAGCAGTTCGCCCTTCAGGCCGGCGCCCTCGCCCGCGCCCGCCAGCACCTGCCAGGGCGCCCGTCCGGCGACCTTCAGCTCGTGGGCCAGCTCCGTGTCGAGCGCGGCCAGCGCGGCGGTGTCGGCGTCGCCCAGCGCTCGCGCGGCAGCGGCGTCGAAGCCTGCTGCCCGCTCGTCGAGGTAGCCGGGGGCCTTGAGGGTCCGGCAGGCACTGCCGTCGCCCATGACCAGCAGCGCGACCCGGCCGTCCCCCGCGACCAGTTCACGGCCGGTGTCCAGGCAGCGCGCGGCTTCCAGCATCTCGCCGACCCCGAGCCCTTCGACGGGCGCGGCGGCCCAGCCCGTACGCCCGAGCAGCCAGCCCGCGACGGCCAGGGACTGCGGCAGTTCCCGGTCTCCGGCGGGGCCGCCCTGTCCGAGCCGGACATCAGCCTCCACCCCGAAGCTCCGGAACGATCCGGCCGCGCCCTGGGGGTACGCGCCCTGTCCCGCGGAGCCGGCCGGGCCGAGCACCACGAGGCGGTCGGGGCGCGCCGCGGCCAGCACCGCCACGGCGTCCAGGCACGCGGCCCGCAGGCCGTTCAACTCGGGCGCGGCGCCGGAGGCGACCTCGGGCACCAGCAGCGGCGGACAGGGGCAGACGGCAGCGGCGACGAGCATGTCGGCACCCTAACAAGCGCGGTACGGCGTCAAGGGAGGTCGGCGCGGCCAAGCCAGGACGGCTTGACGGGCACGCCGTCCGCGTCGCATGGCGCAGCGTCCGCCACGGAAGGCCGTGGCTCGACGGGCTCGTCGGGGGTTTCCTCAGGCGCCTGAGAAGGCGCCTCCGCGGAGGGCAGCGGGGGCGGGGGCGCGTCGCTGTCGCGCAGCAGCTCGGCCACGGTGAAGCGCGTGAGGAAGGTGTCCCAGACCCCGTCCACGACCAGGTCGAATCCGTCCGTCGTGCGGAAGAGCCGACTGCGGCGGGCGCTCATCGGGTGCTGCGGCGTGTAGTGCCGGGCGCGCGTCTCCAGCTCCCGCAAGGCCTCGTCACGGGAGCCCTCGAGGTGCGCCATGACCGACCCGGAGGTGTGCTTGCGGTCCCCGGTCCCCACGGTCGTCTCGACGATCAGTCCCCAGGTCGTCAACGGATCCCCCCCTTCGCCCGTCAGTCGCAGCCGCAGCCCGCGGCGGCCGGGGCCGGCGTCGGGGCCGGGGCGCCGATGCCCGGGATGCCCAGCATGACGCCGGCCGGCTTCTCGGCGGGCGCGGCGTTGCGCTTCTCCCAGGCGTCACCGGCGCGGGTGCGGCGGACGGCGATCGCGGGGCCCTCGGCGAGCAGGTGGTGCGGGGCGGCGTAGGTGATCTCGACGGTCACCACGTCGCCGGGGCGCACCGGCTCGTCGGGCCTGCTGAAGTGGACCAGGCGGTTGTCGGGGGCGCGGCCGGACAGGCGGCGGGTCGCGTCGTCCTTGCGGCCCTCGCCCTCGGCCACGAGGATCTCCAGGGTCCGGCCGACCTGCTTCTTGTTCTCCTCCCAGGAGATCTCCTCCTGGAGGGCGACCAGGCGCTCGTAACGGGCCTGCACGACCTCCTTGGGGATCTGCCCCTCCATGTCGGCGGCAGGGGTGCCCGGGCGCTTGGAGTACTGGAAGGTGAACGCCTGCGCGAAGCGCGCCTCGCGCACGACGTGCATGGTCTGCTCGAAGTCCTCCTCGGTCTCGCCGGGGAAGCCCACGATGATGTCGGTCGAGATCGCGGCGTCGGGCATGGCGGCGCGGACCTTCTCGATGATCCCCAGGAAGCGCTCCTGGCGGTACGAGCGGCGCATCGCCTTGAGGACCGTGTCCGAACCGGACTGGAGCGGCATGTGCAGCTGCGGCATCACGTTGGGCGTCTCCGCCATCGCGGCGATGACGTCGTCGGTGAAGTCCCGGGGGTGCGGGGAGGTGAAGCGGACGCGCTCCAGGCCCTCGATCGCGCCGCACGCGCGCAGCAGCTTGGAGAACGCCTCGCGGTCGCCCATGTCGGAGCCGTAGGCGTTGACGTTCTGGCCGAGGAGGGTGACCTCGGTGACGCCCTCGGCGACGAGCGCCTCGACCTCGGCGAGGATGTCGCCGGGACGGCGGTCCTTCTCCTTGCCGCGCAGCGCCGGGACGATGCAGAAGGTGCAGGTGTTGTTGCACCCGACGGAGATGGAGACCCAGGCCGCGTACGCGCTCTCGCGCCGCGTGGGCAGCGTCGAGGGGAACGCCTCCAGGGACTCGGCGATCTCGACCTGCGCCTCTTCCTGGACGCGGGCGCGCTCCAGCAGCACCGGGAGGGAGCCGATGTTGTGCGTGCCGAAGACGACGTCCACCCAGGGGGCCCGCTTGACGATGGTGTCGCGGTCCTTCTGGGCGAGGCAGCCGCCGACGGCGATCCGCATCCCGGGCCGCTTCGTCTTCATGGGAGCCAGCCGGCCGAGGTTGCCGTACAGCTTGTTGTCGGCGTTCTCCCGCACCGCGCAGGTGTTGAAGACGACGACGTCGGCGTCGCCCTCGTCGGTGCCTTCGGGGGAGCGGACGTAGCCCGCGTCCTCCAGCAGACCGGAAAGCCGCTCGGAGTCGTGGACGTTCATCTGGCACCCGTAGGTGCGCACCTCGTATGTTCCCTTGACGTCCACTGCCTGGCTCCGGTCACCGCTGCTGGTCATTCCTCAAGGGTAAGGGGGCCCTGGAGAAGCTCCTGCCAAAGGTCAGGAACGCGGCTGACGGGACTGGTCGGCGCGCTCCGCGTTCTTCTCCTTGATGCGCACCGCCTCCTTGCGGACCTCGGCCTGGGTGGCGCGCTCCCGCTGGAGCCACTCGGGGCTGTCGTTCTTCAGCGCGTCGATCTGCTCGGTGGTGAGGGCCTCGGTGACCCCGCCGCGGGCGAGACCCGAGATGGAGACGCCCAGCTTCGCCGCGACCACCGGGCGGGGGTGCGGGCCGTTGCGGCGCAGGTCCACCAGCCACTGGGGCGGGTCGGCCTGCAGCGCGTTCAGTTCGGCGCGCGTGACGACACCCTCCTGGAACTCGGCGGGGGTGGCCTCGAGGTACACACCCAGCTTCTTGGCCGCGGTGGCGGGCTTCATCGTCTGGGTGGTCTGGTGCGACTTCATGGTTCAAGGGTATCGAGCATGTGCGCTACCTCCGACCACGAGCGGCTAACCTTGCGGAGTGACAGGCTCGGATGTATCCCCTTCGTTCCGGCTCGCCTATGTCCCGGGGGTGACGCCCACGAAGTGGGTGCGGATCTGGAACGAGCGGCTGCCCGAAATCCCACTGACTCTCGTCGCGGTGCCCGCCGCCGAAGCGTGTGAGCTGCTGCGCGAGCGCGGCGCCGACGCCGGTTTCGTACGGCTGCCGGTCGACCGGGACGACCTCAGCGCGATCCCGCTCTACACCGAGACGACGGTCGTGGTCATCCCCAAGGACCACGTCGTGGCGGCCGTCGAGGAGGTCTCCACCGAGGAGCTCGCCGACGAGATCGTGCTGCACCCCCTCGACGACACCCTCGGCTGGGAACGGCTGCCGGGGCGGCCCGCCGTCGAGCGCCCCGCCACGACGGCGGACGCCATCGAGCTGGTGGCGGCGGGAGTGGGCGTGCTCGTCGTCCCGCAGTCGCTCGCCCGCCTGCACCACCGCAAGGACCTCACGTACCGCCCGGTCACGGACGCCCCCGAGTCGCGCGTCGCGCTGTCCTGGCCGCAGGAGGAGACCACCGACCTGGTGGAGCACTTCATCGGCATCGTGCGCGGGCGGACCGTCAACAGCACACGGGGTCGTCCCCTGGCCACCGCGCAGCCGGAGGCACAGCCGAAGCAGAAGCGTCCCGGGGCGGGCGGTGCGCAGCGCAAGCCCGCGGCCGGCAAGCCGACCGGGAAGGGCCCGCGGGGCGGTTCCGGCGGCGCCAAGGGGGGCAAGAGCCCGCGCGGTGGTTCCGGCGGTCCCAAGCGCGGCAAGCCCCGCCGCCGGTCGTAGCCCGCCGGGCTCACGGGGCGCGGTACCGACCGCGTCCGCCCCCTGCCGAAGCCTTGCCGGGCCTGGCAGGATCCGCCCATGACTCTCCGGCTCCCCCGCCCCGGCCGCCGTCGCGCCCTGCAGACGGGCGTGGCGGCCACGGCCGTGCTCGCCCTCCTGGCGTGGTGGCTGGTGTCGCTGCACGGCTCGTCGTCGCCGAGCGGCCGGATGTCGTTCGCGACCGGGGTGCCGACGGGGGTGTACGCGAAGTACGGCGACCTCCTGAAGGAGGATCTCGGGCGGGACATGCCCTCCCTGGACGTGCGGCTGCGGCGCAGCCAGGGGTCGCTGGACAACCTCAGGCAGCTCACGTCGGGCAAGGCCGACTTCACGCTGGCCGCCGCCGACGCCGTCGCCACCTACCGGGACCGGCGGGAGCCCGGCTGGGCGGGACTGCGGGCCTGCGCGCGGCTCTACGACGACTACATCCAGCTGGTGGTCCAGAAGGACTCCCGGGTGCAGTCGGCGCGTGACCTCAAGGGGATGCGGGTGGGCGTCGGCACGGACGAGTCCGGCGTGCAGCTGATCACCAGGAGGCTGCTCAAGGCCGCCGGGCTCGACTTCGGCAAGGACATCGTGCCCGTGCGCGTGGGGATCGACCGGATGCCGGCGCTGCTGGAGCAGGGGCGGATCGACGCGTTCTTCTGGTCGGGCGGACTGCCCACCAATGCCGTGCAGAGCCTCGGGCGGCGCCTGTCGATCCGGCTCGTCCAGCTGGGCGACCTCATAGAGCCACTGCACGCGCTCGGTCCGGAGACGCGTTACTACAGGGCGGCCGTCATGCCCGCGGACGCGTATCCGGAACTGCACGCCGGACAGGCGGTGAAGACGATCGCGGTCGCCAATCTCCTCATCACGATGGACCACGCGGACACCCGTCTCGCGGAGAGCGTCACCCGGTCGGTCATGAACAGCCGCGACCGCATAGGGCAGAAGGTGCACGCGGCCCAGAAAGTGGACCTCCGCACGGCGATTTTCACCGACCCCCTGGATCTGCACACGGGCGCCCGGCGGTACTACCTGTCGGTCAAGCCTTAGCGGTGCTCCCCCGGCCGCCGATCGTTCGCCGGAGCGAATCACCGGCCCTGGCCGCCGCCCCTTCGGCGGCACGGTCGCGCGGCACGCGGATCACCGCCCGCAGACCCCGCGGGGTGTTCGGGGCGTACGAGAGCGTGGCACCGCCCGCTGCGAGGAGGGCGCGGGAGATGGACAGGCCGAGGCCGGATCCGTCGACGTTCTGATGGCGGCTGCTGCGCCAGAACCGGTCGCCGATCCGGGTGAGTTCCTCCTCGGTGAGGCCGGGGCCGCCGTCGGCCACGGTGACGGCCACCGTGTCCCCGTCGACCGCGACACCGACGTCCACGGCGGCGCCCGCGGGGGTGAACTTCAGGGCGTTGTCCACCACGGCGTCGAGCGCGCTGGAGAGCGCCACCGGATCGGCCCAGCCGGTCACGGCGGCGGGCCCGCTGTGCGTGAGGGCGACACGCTCGCGGTCGGCCACCGGCGACCAGGCACCCACCCGGTCGGTGACGATCTCGGCGATGTCGGCCAACTGGAGGTCCGCGGAGGCGTGCTCGGCCAGCGCCAGGCCCAGCAGGTCGTCGAGGACCCGCGCCAGGCGCCCGCCCTCGGCCCGGACGGAGGCGATCTCCTCGTGCCCGTCCGGCAGGTCCAGCGCGAGCAGGTCGATGCGCAGCAGCAGGGCCGAGAGGGGATTGCGCAGCTGGTGCGAGGCGTCGGCGACGAAGGCGCGCTGCTGCTCCAGGATCTCCTCGACGTGGTCGGCCATCTCGTTGAACGAACGGGCCAGGCGCCGCAGTTCGGGCGGGCCGTTGTCCACCGCGACGCGGGAGTTCATCCGCCCGGTGGCTATGCCGTGCGTGGCGGTGTCGAGGATCCGTACGGGCCGCAGCACCCAGCCGGTGAGCCGGAAGGCAGCCCCGACGGCGAGCAGCATGGCCGCGGTCTCGCCCGCTCCGAGCAGCAGCCAGGAGTGCAGGATCCGGGACCGCAGCCGGCCGGTGGGTGAGTCCGTGACGACCACGGCGACGACGTCCCCGTCCCGGATGACGGGTGAGGCGACGGTCAGCCGGCGGCGCTGGAAGGGCCACACCTGCCCGGGGTCGTGGCTGCGCCGCCCGGCCAGGGCCTCCTGGAACGCCCGCTGCCCCTCGCCCTGGTCGGGTACGGGCCAGTCGGCGGGGGCGACGGCCATGGCGCTGCGGTCGCGGTAGAAGATGCCGACACGGATGCCGTACAGGCCCTCGTACCGCGCGAGTTCGGAGCGCAGGGTGCCGAGCCGTTCGTCATTACCGGCCGCAGGGTCGAGCGGGCGTGCGGTGACGTACTGCGCGAGGGAGGCGAAGCGCGCGGTGTCGTCGATGCGGTCGACGACCAGCCGCTGCTGTTCGGCGGCGGCGATGCTCGCGGCGAGCGGGAAGCCCAGCGCCAGCAGCACTCCTGCCAGCAGGACGATGAGCAGCGGGAGGAGTCGGGTGCGCACGGTCTCGTACGGCCGTCACGCGGCCGGGACGACGATTTTGTAGCCGACGCCACGGACCGTCTCGATGAGGGCGGGCATGCCGAGCTTGGACCGGAGCGAGGCGATGTGCACCTCCAGGGTGCGCCCTGTGCCCTCCCAACTGGTGCGCCACACCTCGCTGATGATCTGCTCGCGGCGGAAGACGACTCCGGGGCGCTGGGCGAGCAGCGCCAGCAGGTCGAATTCCTTGCGGGTGAGCGGGACGGGCGTACCGCTGACGGACACCTCCCGGTTGGGCAGCTCGACGGTCAGGGCGCCCAGGCGCAGCGCGCGCGGGCCGTCGGGGTCGCGGGTGTCGTCTGCGCCGTCCTCGACGGGCGGGGTGCGCCGGGCGACGGCGTGGATGCGCGCGAGGAGTTCGCCGGTGTCGTAGGGCTTCACCACATAGTCGTCGGCGCCGAGGTTGAGGCCGTGGATCTTGGAGCGGGTGTCGGCGCGGGCGGTGACCATGATGACGGGCGTGGCGGTGCGCTTGCGGATCCTGCCGCAGACCTCGAAGCCGTCCTGGTCGGGCAGGCCGAGGTCGAGCAGGACGACGGCGAAGGGCACGCCGCCGGCGGGCAGCAGCGCCTGGAGGGCCTCCTCGCCGCTGCGGGCGTGGGTGACGTCGAAACCGTGCCTGGCCAGCACCGCGGACAGGGCAGCGGCGACATGGTCGTCGTCCTCCACGAGCAGCAGTCTCAATCCGCGCCCTCCGTCCGGCCGTGGTGTCGCAACACCGCATCCACGCTGATGGACGCCCACCCCGTCAAGAGGGTTGCGGGGGTGAAGGAGCTTCCGTTATCCACCCGGTACGCCCGCACTCCCCGCGTGCGCGCCGTGCGCCCCCTTCACGCAGAGTGTCCCTTTGCCGCCGGATCGTTATGCTCAATTTCAGCTCAGATGTAATGACGCTGGTCGTTCCCGCTGATTAGGGTCCTCCCCAACCGAGGAGGATGGAGCGAGGAACGCCGATGAGCGAAGTATCGGTGACCGACGCCGGGGCGGCCGCCGCGGCTCCCCCGGACGCACTGGTCGTCCTGAACAGCGTCAACAAGCACTTCGGCGCCCTGCATGTCCTCCAGGACATCGATCTGTCCGTCGCACGCGGTGAAGTCGTCGTCATCATCGGGCCGTCGGGGTCCGGTAAGTCCACCCTGTGCCGGACGATCAACCGGCTGGAGACGACCGACTCCGGCTCGATCACCATCGACGGCCGACCGCTCCCCCAGGAGGGCAAGGAGCTGGCCCGGCTGCGCGCCGACGTCGGCATGGTCTTCCAGTCCTTCAACCTCTTCGCCCACAAGACGGTGCTGGAGAACGTGACCCTGGGCCAGGTCAAGGTCCGCCGGACGGACCGGAGGACGGCCGAGCAGAAGGCGCGCGGCCTGCTCGACCGCGTGGGCGTGGGCGCCCAGGCAGACAAGTACCCCGCGCAGCTCTCCGGCGGCCAGCAGCAGCGCGTGGCGATCGCCCGCGCGCTCGCCATGGAGCCGAAGCTGATGCTCTTCGACGAGCCGACGTCGGCGCTCGACCCGGAGATGATCAACGAGGTGCTGGAGGTCATGCAGCAGCTCGCGCGGGACGGCATGACCATGATCGTCGTCACCCACGAGATGGGCTTCGCGCGATCGGCGGCCAACCGCGTGGTCTTCATGGCGGACGGCCGGATCGTCGAGGAGGCCCGGCCGGACCAGTTCTTCAGCAATCCGCGGAGCGACCGGGCGAAGGACTTCCTGTCGAAGATCCTCCACCACTGATCCGCGACCCGTGCGCCTGACGTCCGCTCACCGCACGCCCCATCACATCGGCCGCTGCGGCCTTCCCCCGCTGTGACCACGTCGGCGCCGCATTCCCTTCCGACAACGCCCGCAGACGCAAAGGATGTTCACCATGAAGCTCCGCAAAACCGCCGCAGCGGCCGCCGTGGTGCTGGCGCTCACCGCGTCCGCCTGCGGCAAGTCCGGCAGCCCGGACGACAAGAACGACAAGGCGGGCGACGGGAAGCCGGCACCCGCCGCCCCGGTCTACAAGGTGAACACCGCCGCGGACGTGAAGGGTTCGCCCGTCTTCGAGAAGATCAAGGGCAAGAAGATCACCATCGGAACCAAGGCCGACCAGCCCGGCCTCGGCTTCGAGAACCCCAGCACCAAGAAGCGCTCGGGCTTCGACGTGGAGATAGCCCGGATGATCGCTGCGGACCTCGGCTTCGACGAGGACCACATCACTTTCAAGACCATCCCCTCCGAGGCCCGTGAGACCCAGATAGCCACGGGAGGCGTCGATCTGTACGTCGGCACGTACACGATCAACGACGAGCGCAAGAAGCAGGTCGGCTTCGGCGGCCCGTACTACGTCGCCGGCCAGGACCTGCTGGTGAAGGCCGACAGCAGCATCAAGGGGCCGGACGACCTCAAGGGCAAGAAGGTCTGCTCGGCGGCCGGTTCCACACCGCTCAAGCGCATCAAGGAAGCCAAGTACGGCGTGGCCGAGGCCATGTCGCAGCAGGGCTATCAGCTGTGCGTGCAGCAGCTCGTCGGCGGCTCGGTGGACGCCGTCACCACGGACGACGCCATCCTCAAGGGCTACGCGGCGGAGAACAAGGGCGCGCTGAAGGTCGTCGGCAATCCGTTCTCCAAGGAGCCGTACGGCGTCGGCCTCAAGAAGGACGACAAGGCGCTGCGCGACGCCGTCGACAACGCCATCGAGGCCCACGAGAAGAACGGCGACTGGAAGAAGGCGTACGACGCCACGCTCGGCCTCTCCGGCATCCCGGCCTCCTCGCCGCCCGCTGTCGACCGCTACTGACCGGCGGCGGATCGGAGAGTTGACGTGAACGTTCTGTCGGACAACTTCGCGATGTTCCGCGAAGGCTTCGTCGGCACCGTGGAGCTGACCGTGCTCAGCGCGCTGCTCGCCCTGGTGGGGGGCGTGCTGATCGCGGCGTTCCGCGTCTCGCCCGTGCCCGCCCTGCGCATATTCGGCAGCACCTGGGTGACCCTGCTGCTCAACACTCCCCTGGTGCTGCTCTTCCTCGCCGTCACCCTGGGCCTGCCGGCGCTGGGCCTCAAGGGGTGGGACTCCTTCTGGCTCGCCGTCATGGCCCTGGGCGGCTACACCTCCGCGTTCGTCTGCGAGGCCGTCAGGTCCGGCATCAACGCCGTGCCGGTGGGCCAGGCGGAGGCCGCCCGGTCCATCGGGATGACCTTCACCCAGACCCTCGGCCAGATCGTGCTGCCGCAGGCCACCCGGACAGCCGTACCGCCGCTCGGCAGCCTGATGATCGCCCTCGCCAAGAACACCGCGATCGCCTCGAGCTTCAACGTCACCGAACTGGGCTCCGTGCAGAAGACCCTCAACGCCGACTCGGGTTACAACATCTTCGTCATCTTCCTCTGGATCGCCATCTGTTACGTCATCATCACCTTCGCGATCAGCGGCCTGTTCCGGCTGCTGGAGAACCGGCTGGCGGTGGCCCGATGAGCGCGAGCGTCCTCTTCGACGTACCCGGCCCCAAGGCACGCGCCCGCAACCGGGTCTACGGCATCCTCTCCACGGTGGCAGTCCTCGGGCTGGTCGCCTTCGTCGTCTACCGGCTGGACGACACCGGGCAGTTCCAGGGCGACCTGTGGAACATCTACGAATACACCAGCACCCAGCGGCAGATCCTCGACGGCCTGCGGACCACCGTCGAGACCTTCGCGATCGCCGCCGCCCTGTCGGTCGTCCTCGGCGTGGTGCTGACGGCCGCCCGGCTGTCCGAGCACAAAGCGCTGCGCTGGGCGGGCGTCGTGGCCGTCGAGGCGTTCCGCGCCATGCCACTGCTCATCATGATCTTCCTGCTCTGGGCGGCCGTCTTCACATCCGACCCGATGTGGGCGCTCGTCATAGGGCTGACGCTCTACAACGGCTCGGTGCAGTCGGAGATCTTCCGCTCCGGGATCAACGCGCTGCCCAAGGGGCAGAGCGAGGCGGCGTACGCACTGGGCCTGCGCAAGACGCAGGTGATGACGAACGTCCTCGTCCCCCAGGCGGTCCGCACCATGCTGCCGTCCATCATCAGCCAGCTCGTGGTCACCCTCAAGGACACCTCGCTGGGCTACATCATCGTCTACGAGGAGCTGCTGTTCGTCGGCAAGCGGTTCGCGGAACAGCGGCCGCCCGTGAACGGCGTCTACGCCTTCATCCCGATGGTGATCGTCTTCGGTTCGATCTACATCCTGCTGTGTCTGGCACTGTCCTCCGTCGCGACGTGGGTCGAACGGCGCACGAAACGCTCGCGCAAGGGCTCCCCGCCCCCGATGGCCGCGCCCGGCGCCGCCGTCATGGCCGGTCCCGCCCTCGGCGCGACCGGCGCCACCGGCGCACCCGGCACGGACGGGCCCAAGACCGGCCCATGACGGCACGGGTGACGCCCCGTCGGCCACGGTGGACGACGGGGCGCGCCCGCACCGGCGCGCCGCGACAAGAGCTCTGATCACTTGACGCAAGCACCCGCAATGGGTTGCATACGTTCTGTGATCGAGCACCGCGTTCCCCCCGCCGGCCCCCGTGCACACCGAGCGGTGCGCACGGCCGTGACGCACCGAGGAGCCCCCGGCACGGCCGCGGGCCGTCGCGGGACGCAGGGAGCGGTGCCGTGGATCCGGTGATCGTCGTCGGAGCCGGGCCGGTCGGCCTCACGCTCGCGCTCACTCTCGCCCGCCGTGGCGTCCGCGTCGTCGTCCTCGACGAGACTCCCGCCGACGGCGGGGACGGCGAGGAACCGCGCCCGGCCCGCACGGCCGTACTGCGCCCCGACACCGCCGAGATGCTGGAGCGCCTGGGGTGTTCCTTCGCGGACGGCACCCGGTGGACCGGCTGGCGGACCCTGCGCCGACGCGCCATGGTCGCCCAGGTGCCCTTCGCGGGGCCGGACGGGGCCCCGGGGCCCGACGACGCCGAGGAGGCCGCGGAAGAGGGCACGAGGGCTCCGGAGGAGGCCCGTGATCCCTCGCCGTTGCACGTACCGCAGCACGCGTTGACACGGGAGCTGCGGGCGATGCTCGACCGCGAGAGCGGCGTACGGATCGTCCCCGGCGGCCATCTGGACACCCTGCGACAGGACTCCGCCGGGATCACCGCGCACACCCGCGGCAGCAATGGCGGGCACTGGCGCGGCAGTTACCTCGTCGGCTGCGACGGCGCGCGCTCGACCGTACGCAAACTGCTGGGCGCCCGCTTTCCGGGACGTACGGCCGTCGAGCGGCACGCGGTCGCCGCCCTCCGCACCGAACTGCCCTGGCCGGGAGAGGCCGTGCTGCACCGGTCGCCGCCGCTCGGCAGTGAGGTGACGGCCCGTCCGCTGCCGGACGGCATCTGGCGGCTCGACTGGCTGCTGCCACCGGGCGGCGACCTGGTCACGCCCGACACCCTGCTCACACTGGTCCGCGACTCGCTGTCCACCTGGTGCGGCGAAGTGCCGCCGTACGAGCTTCTGGACACCGGCGTGCACGCGGTGCACCACAGGCTCACCCGCCGCATGCGCACGGGGCGGGCCTTTCTCGCCGGCGACGCGGCACACCTGCTGGGAGCACTGGGCACCCAGGGGCTCGACGAGGGCCTGCGGGACGCCGGGAACCTCGCCTGGAAGCTCACTCTCGCCTGGCACCAAGGCGCTTCGGAGACGCTCCTCGACAGCTACCAGACAGAGCGCCGCGGGGCGATCGTGGCCCGACTGCGCGCCGCCGACCGGGCCCTGACGACGGTACGGAGCACAGGGGGGTGGCGCACGGCGCGGCGCGCGCTGATGCCGGGCGCCGTGCGCGGTCACGACGAGCTGCTCACCGACGGTCATCTCGGGCGCGGCATGCTCGCCGCGCCCCCGGTCTACGACCGCACGCCCCTGGCACCGGCCGGTCCGCCCACGGCCTCCGTCACGGTGGCCACTGCTCCCGGCGATCCGGTCAAGGACGTTCCGGTCACCGCGCCGGACGGGTCGGTCGTCGGGCTCCGGGACCGGCTGGGCGGCGATCTGCTGGTGGTCCTGGTCGCGCCCGGCACGGGTGTGTGGGAGCGGCGGCACTGGCTGGGCGCCGGCCTCATGCCGGGACTCGCGGCGGCGATCGGCGCACTGCCCATGCCGGCGGAACTGCTGGTGGCCGAGGCGTATCCAGGGGCCGCCGCGCACACCGTGCTGATGGTGCGTCCGGACGGGCATCTGGTCGCGGCGATGGCCGGGGTGCGGCCCGCCGAACTGTACGCCTGCGCGGACGCAGTACGCGGCGGGTCGCCTGCACCGCGCGGGCAGGCTCCGGGGAGCGAGGGGCCGGAAGGGGCCGCCGCCGCCGAACGAGCCGGGCGCGCCGGAGAACCCGACGGAACGCCCAGTGAGGCCACGGCCAACCGTTGACCCGCCCGTACGACCGTGGTTGACTACGGAACGTGACTGACAGTGGCGCGCGTTTCTGGCGGAGGGTCCATCTCGACCTCGTCCGCTACGCGGGCTGCGTCTGTCGTCCGTCCTGCTGATCCGCTTCCTCTTCGCGTGGCCACGCCGAGTGCTGCCGCGCGCTCCTTCGCGATCACTCAGGACGGTCTTCTGTGTTTCTTCCGCTGCCCGTACCCGTGCCGTCTGCCCGGCACACGTCAGCCGCCGCTTCCCCCTCGGTCTCGTCCGCGGCGCCCTCGGCGGCCGAACTCCTCGACTTCGCCCGCAGGACGGCCGACGACGCCGCGCTGGTCGCCTCGCTCCCGCTCGATCCCGAGGGCCGCACCTGGATGCGGCTGCCCGGGCCGGGCGGCAGTGAGGCATGGCTGATCGGCTGGCCGCCGGGCGCCGGGACCGGCTGGCACGACCACGGCGGTTCGCACGGCGCCTTCGCGACGGCCGCGGGCGGGCTGACCGAACAGTCTCTGGCCGCCCAACTCCCCACAGAGGGCTGGAAGGTGCTGGAGCTGGCCGACGGGGTCGACCGTGAACGGCAGCTCCCCGAAGGGCAGGGCCGGGCCTTCGGCCCGCACCATGTGCACCAGGTGTTCAACACCTCGCGGACCGGGCATGCGGTCTCCGTGCACGCCTACTACCCACCGCTCCCGATGATGCGGCGCTACAGCCGCACGGGGCAGGTGCTGCGGCTGGAGCAGGTCGAGTGGCCGCAGGAGTGGGCATGAGGGTCGAGGAACTGCTGGCCGCCGCCCGTACGGGCCTGGACCGGCTCGGTCCCCTGGAGGCAGCGGCGGTCCAGGCCGAGGGCGGGCTGCTGGTCGACATCCGCTACGCGGCGCTGCGGGAACGTGACGGGCTCGTGCCCGGGGCGCTGGTCGTGGAGCGCAATGAACTGGAGTGGCGGCTCGACCCGTTGAGCGAACACCGGGCGGCGGAGGCCACCGGGCACGATCTCCGCGTGGTCGTGATCTGCGACGAGGGCTACGCCTCCAGCCTCGCCGCGGCATCCTTGCGCCTGCTGGGCATTCGTCACGACACGGACTTGGCCGGGGGCTTCCAGGCGTGGCGGGCAGCGGGTCTCCCGGTGGACCGCTGACGAAGCGGGCCCGTCCGGGCCCAAAAGGTCCGGGGCCGGGTGCTCAGGAAGTCCGGTGCGTCACCTGCGGGTGGTTCGTGGCTGGTCGCGCCCACGCGGCGGAGCCGCATGTCGAAAGAGCCCCGCGCCCCTTCGGGGCGCTGCCGAACCGCACCGGACTCCGTCAAGCCCGCTTGGACCGAGCCGGACCCCGGCTCCGGGCGCCCCGAGACCGGATGCCTCGCGCACCACCGACACCGTGAGACCAAGCCTGAACCCGGCTGCGGACGGCCGGAGTTCGGACGCCTCACGCAACCCCCTCACGGCAAGCGGCCAAGCCGCCGGAGGGGCCGAGTCCGCGGCCGGAGCCGGGGCCGGGCGCTGCCGAACCGCCGGCTTCGCCGGGCTCACGCATCCGGCAGGTAATGTTCCAGCAGCTCCGCTTCCTCGCCTTCCTCCTCCAGGGCCCGGCGCACCACGCGGAGGGCCAGGCCCTCCGCGTATCCCTTGCGGGCCAGCATCCCGGCGAGGCGGCGCAACCGCTTCTCCCGGTCCAGGCCGCGCGTGGCCCGCAGCTTGCGCTCGACCAGCTCGCGCGCCGTGCGCTCCTCCTGCTCGGAGTCGAGCTGGCCGACCGCTTCGTCGATCACGGTGGGGTCCACCCCCTTGGTGCGCAGCTCGCGCGCCAGCGCGCGGCAGGCGAGCCCCCGGCCGTGGTGCCGGGACTCCACCCACGCGCCGGCGAACGCCGCGTCGTCGATCAGGCCCACGTCCTCGAAGCGGGCCAGCACCTCTTCCGCCACCTCGTCCGGGATCCCCCGCTTGGCGAGCGCGTCCGCGAGCTGCTTGCGGGTGCGCGGGGATCCGGTGAGCAGGCGCAGACAGATCGCCCGCGCCTGCTCCTCCGGCCGTGGTGGTGGCCCTTCCCCGGCCCTCGACGAGGAGGGGCCGCCACCACAGGTCCGGTCGTCCGCATCCGTCTCCGGCAGGTCTTCGGCCTCCGGTCGCGGATACTCCGATCGCCGTGTCACGGGATCAGCTCTTGGCGGACGTGGCCTTGGCCGCCTTGCCCGTGGACTTCGCCGGGGCCGGGACCGACTTGGCCGGCTCGGCCGCGCCCGCCGCGTCCGCGCCGGGCTCGCCCGCCGGGGCCTCGGGCTTGGGGCCGACGCCCAGCTTCTCCTTGATCTTCTTCTCGATCTCGTTGGCGAGGTCGGGGTTGTCCTTGAGGAAGTTGCGGGCGTTCTCCTTGCCCTGGCCCAGCTGGTCGCCCTCGTACGTGTACCAGGCGCCGGCCTTGCGGACGAAGCCGTGCTCCACGCCCATGTCGATCAGGCCGCCCTCGCGGCTGATGCCCTGGCCGTAGAGGATGTCGAACTCGGCCTGCTTGAAGGGCGGCGAGACCTTGTTCTTGACGACCTTGACGCGGGTGCGGTTGCCGACGGCCTCGGTGCCGTCCTTGAGGGTCTCGATGCGGCGGATGTCCAGGCGCACCGAGGCGTAGAACTTCAGGGCCCGGCCACCGGTCGTCGTCTCCGGCGAGCCGAACATGACGCCGATCTTCTCGCGGAGCTGGTTGATGAAGATCGCGGTGGTCTTGGACTGGTTGAGCGCGCTGGTGATCTTGCGGAGCGCCTGGCTCATCAGTCGCGCCTGGAGGCCGACGTGAGAGTCGCCCATCTCGCCCTCGATCTCCGCGCGCGGCACGAGCGCGGCGACGGAGTCGATGACGATCAGGTCGAGGGCGCCGGAGCGGACCAGCATGTCCACGATCTCCAGCGCCTGCTCGCCGGTGTCCGGCTGGGAGAGGATGAGGTTGTCGGTGTCGACGCCCAGCGCCTTGGCGTACTCCGGGTCGAGCGCGTGCTCCGCGTCGACGAAGGCGACGGTGCCGCCGGCCTTCTGGGCGTTGGCCACGGCGTGCAGGGTGAGGGTGGTCTTACCGGAGGACTCCGGTCCGTACACCTCCACGACACGGCCGCGGGGCAGCCCGCCGACGCCGAGGGCGACGTCGAGCGCGGTCGACCCGGTGGGGATGACCTCGATGGGCTCGTTCGGCCGGTCGCCGAGGCGCATCACGGCGCCCTTGCCGAATTGCCGTTCAATCTGTGCGAGCGCGGCGTCCAGCGCCTTCTCGCGGTCGGTGCCTGCCATGGGTTCCACCCGGTTTGCTTGAGTCGATCGCTTCACGTCAACGACGCTAACGCCTGCCACTGACAATGGGCCCGGGCGTCCCCCCTGGCCTGTGGATAACTCGTCTCCCAGAAGGCCCGGAACACCCATGAGAATGGATGTTCGATTTCGGTGTCAAGCGCACCACGCCGCCCCCGCTCACCGCTCGCGCAGCGCCCGCAGAAGCCGGGCCAGGGCCGAGGAACGCGGCCCGTCGTCCGGGCGCCGGCCGTGCACCCGCGGGTCGTCGGTGACGTCGTACCGCTTCACGTAGGTCCCCAGGAACGCCTGGAGCGTCGCCGTCGCCGGGATGGCGATCAGCGCGCCCACCGCGCCGAGCAGCGCGGTGCCCGCGATCACCGAGCCGAAGGCGACGGCCGGGTGGATGTCCACGGTCCTGGCGGTGATGCGGGGCTGGAGCACGTAGTTCTCGAATTGCTGGTAGACCACGACGAAGCCGAGCACCCAGACCGCGTACCAGGGGTCCACGGTGAAGGCGATCAGCATGGGCAGGGCGCCCGCCAGATAGGTGCCGATGGTGGGGATGAACTGGGAGACGAAGCCGACCCAGATCGCGAGCGCCGGGGCATAGGGCACCCCCAGGATCTCCAGCAGCACGTAGTGCGCGATGCCGGAGACCAGCGCCATCAGGGCGCGCGAGTAGAGGTACCCGCCGGTCTTCGCCACCGCGAGCTCCCAGGCGCGCAGCACTTCCGCCTGCCGGTTCGGCGGCAGGACGGAGCACAGGGCACGGCGCAGCCGGGGCCCGTCGGCCGCGAAGTAGAACGAGAACAGCACCACGGTCAGCAGTTGGAACAGCCCGCCGAGGACGGTGGCGGAGACGTCCAGCACGCCGCCCGCGCTGTTCTTCACGTACTTCTGGAGCCAGTCCGAGTGCAGCACGCTCCGCTGGATCTCCACCCGGGAGAAGTCGGTGCGGAACGTCCGGTTGACCCAGCCGATCACGGAGTCGACGTAGGCGGGGAAGTTCTCCACCATCGTCGTGATCTGGTCGGCGAGCATCGAGCCGAGCAGGGCGAAGAAGCCCGCGACGGCGACGGCGATCCCGAGGAGGACCAGGCCGGTCGCGAGCCCGCGCCGCATGCCGCGCGCGGACAGCCGCGCCACGGCGGGCTCGACCGCCAGGGCGAGGAAGAACGCGATCAGGATGTTGATCAGCAGGCCGACGAGCTGGTGGAAGGCCCAGCTCGCCAGCTGGAAGCAGGCGATGAGGGCGAGCGCCACCACCATCGCCCGGGGCAGCCAGCGCGGCATGCGGGCGTCGGTGTCGGGCCTGGGGTGCGGGTCCGCTTCCGGAGCGGTGTCATCTGCTGCCACGGGGCAAGTGTGGCCTATGAGGCGAATCGCCCCGGTTGGTCAGCGCCGGTCGTCGGGGATCTCCAAGGCTCTGCACACCCCGCGCCAGACGTCCTTGGCGTTCCAGCCGGCGTCCAGCGCCTCGTGCACGGTCCTCCCGCCGAGTTCGGACATCACATGATCGCGCGCGAAGGAGTCGGCGTACGCCGCGCCGAAATAATCCGCCATCCGCTGCCAGAAGACCGTCAACCGCATGCGACCAGTATCCCGCCCCTGAGAGTGCTGCCGGGCACGAGCCGCTGACCGGCGGCGCATTCCCCCCTACGGTCGGACCATGGCCCGATCCGGAGCATCCCCCGTAGTCCGTGCCGAGCAGTTCATCTGGCTGACCGCCCGCGTCCTCGAACAGCGAAGATTCGCGTTCCACTTCCTCGACGGCGAGCCCGACGCCGTCGAGGCCGCGCTCACGGCCTACGTGGGCGACGACGGGGGGTACAGCTACGCCCTGGAGCCCGATCTGCGCGGGCCGGTGAGCCAGCCGCTGCACACCGCGCACGCGCTGCACGTGCTCGACGAGATCGGCCGCTGCGGCGACCGGCGCGTGGAGCGCGTCTGCCGCTATCTGACGGCCGTCTCCACCCCGGACGGCGCCCTGCCCGCCCTGCACCCCTCGCTGCGCGGCTATCCGACGGCCCCGTGGATCCCGGTGGTGGACGACCCTCCCAGCGCCCTGCTCGCGACCGGGCCCGTGGTGGGGCTGCTGCACCGCAACGAGGTGTGGCACGCGTGGCTGTTCCGGGCCACCGACTTCTGCTGGGCCGCGGTCGGCACCCTGTGCGCCGGGGCGAAGACCCACCCGTACGAGGTCGAGGCGGCCGTGGCCTTCCTGGACGGCGCCCCCGACCGCCCGCGCGCCGAGGAGACGGCGGAGCGGCTGGGCCGGGTGGTCCGGGAGCAGGGGCTCGCGCTCCTGGACCCCGCGCGGGTGGCGGACTCCCCCGTGCCGGACGGCTACGCCCCGGGCGAGCACCACTTCGCGTACGACTTCGCCCGGACCCCGGACTCCCTGGCCCGCCGCTGGTTCTCCGACGCCGAGCTGGACCGGTCGCTGGACTTCCTCGCCGCTTCCCAGGAGGAGGACGGCGGCTGGCCGATCCGGTGGCGGGAGTGGGCGCCGGGCACGAGGCTGGAGTCCCGGCCGATGGTGACCATCTCCGCCCTGCTGACCCTGCGCGCCTACGGCCGGACGCTGTGACCCAGCCCTCGCTCCCCCTTCCCCCACGGCAGCACTGACCTGCGAGTTCGGGCCATTGTCAGTGGTGCGGTGCACGATGGTGGGCATGGCGGACGACAGTGCGGCCGGACCGGCCGAAGCGGTGGGCGACCCGGCGGGGGCGCTGGCGGGGTTCTCCCCCGCGACACGTGCCTGGTTCACGGGGGCGTTCACGGCGCCCACGGCGGCGCAGAGCGGTGCCTGGCGGGCGATCGGCGCGGGTTCCGACGTTCTCGTGGTGGCCCCGACGGGCTCCGGCAAGACGCTGGCCGCCTTCCTCGCCTCCCTCGACCGGCTGGCGAGCACACCGCCGCCCGCGGAGGTGAAGAAGCGCTGCCGGGTGCTCTATGTGTCCCCTCTCAAGGCCCTCGCCGTGGACGTCGAGCGGAATCTGCGCAGTCCGCTGACGGGGATCCGGCAGGAGTCCGTCCGGCTGGGCGTGCCCGAGCCGGAGATCCGGGTGGGCATCCGCTCCGGTGACACCCCGGCCACCGAGCGGCGGGCGATGGTCAACAGGCCGCCGGACATCCTGATCACCACTCCCGAGTCGCTGTTCCTGATGCTCACGTCCGCCGCGCGGGACGCCCTCGCCGGGGTGGAGACGGTCATCCTGGACGAGGTGCACGCCGTCGCCGGCACCAAGCGCGGCGCGCACCTGGCCCTGTCCCTGGAGCGCCTCGACACCCTCCTCCCGCGCCCCGCCCGGCGCATCGGCCTGTCCGCGACGGTCCGGCCGGTCGACGAGGTGGCCCGCTATCTCTCGCCGCAGCGCAAGGTGGAGATCGTCCAGCCGCCGTCCGGCAAGGAGTTCGACCTCTCGGTGGTCGTCCCGGTGGAGGATCTCGGGGAACTGGGCGGCTCACCGGCCCAGGAGGGCGGCGACGGCAAGGAGAAGCCGTCGATCTGGCCCCATGTCGAGGAGCGCATCGCCGACCTCGTCCAGGCCCACCGCTCGACCATCGTCTTCGCCAACTCCCGCCGCCTTGCGGAGCGGTTGTGCAACCGGCTCAACGAGATCGCCTACGAGCGCGCCACGGGCGAGCCCTTGCCCGAGCACCATTCCCCGGCCGAGCTGATGGCGGAGTCCGGTGCCGCCAGGGGCGCGCCCCCGCTGCTCGCCCGCGCGCACCACGGCTCGGTCTCCAAGGAGCAGCGGGCGCTGGTGGAGGAGGACCTCAAGGCGGGCCGTCTCCCGGCCGTCGTCGCCACGTCCAGCCTGGAGCTGGGCATCGACATGGGCGCGGTCGACCTGGTCGTCCAGGTCGAGTCCCCGCCGTCGGTCGCCTCCGGCCTCCAGCGGGTCGGCCGCGCCGGGCACCAGGTCGGCGCGGTCTCCACCGGCGTGGTCTTCCCGAAGTACCGGGGCGACCTGGTGCAGGCGGCCGTGGTGACGGAGCGGATGCGCGAGGGGGCCATCGAGTCGCTGCGCGTGCCCGCCAATCCGCTGGACGTGCTGGCCCAGCAGATCGTCGCCATGGTGTCCATGGACACCTGGGACGTGCAGGAGCTGCTGGCGGTGGTGCGGCGGGCGGCGCCCTTCGCCGCCCTGCCCGAATCCGCCTATACGTCGGTGCTGGACATGCTCGCCGGGCGCTATCCGTCCGACGCCTTCGCCGAGCTGCGGCCCCGCCTCGTCTGGGACCGGATCGCCGGTACGGTCACCGGCCGCCCCGGGGCGCAGCGACTCGCCGTCACCTCGGGCGGCACCATTCCCGACCGCGGTCTCTTCGGTGTCTTCCTGGCGGGCGCCGACCCCAAGAAGGGCGGCGGCCGCGTCGGGGAGCTGGACGAGGAGATGGTCTACGAGTCGCGGGTGGGCGACGTCTTCACCCTCGGCACCACCTCCTGGCGGATCGAGGACATCACCCGCGACCGGGTCCTGGTGAGCCCCGCCCCGGGCGTCCCCGGCCGGCTGCCGTTCTGGAAGGGCGACCAGCTGGGCCGCCCGCTCGAACTGGGCCGCGCGCTGGGCGCGTTCCTGCGCGAGGTCGGCGGCCTGGCACCCGAGGCCGCCCGCGAGCGGCTCACCGCGGCGGGCCTCGACACCTGGGCCGCGGAGAACGTCCTGTCCTATCTCGCCGAGCAGCGCGAGGTCTGCGGGCACGTGCCCGACGACCGGACGGTCGTCGTGGAGCGGTTCCGTGACGAGCTGGGCGACTGGCGCGTCGTCGTCCACTCCCCGTTCGGTGCCCAGGTGCACGCCCCCTGGGCACTGGCCCTGGGCGCGCGCCTGACGGAGCGGTACGGCATGGACGCCCAGGTGATGCACGCCGACGACGGCATCGTGCTGCGCCTGCCGGACGCCGAACTGATGGACCTGGGCCTGCTCGACGCCGACCCCTCCCTGCGCGGCATGGAGTACGACGCCGACCGGTCCCCGGTGGGCGCCGCCGACGTCACCTTCGACAAGGGCGAGATCGGCCAGGTCGTCACCGATCAGGTGGGCGGCTCCGCGCTGTTCGCCTCCCGGTTCCGCGAGTGCGCCGCCCGCGCCCTGCTGCTGCCCCGCCGCAACCCCGGCAAGCGCACCCCGCTGTGGCAGCAGCGTCAGCGGGCCTCCCAGCTGCTCCAGGTCGCCGGGGAGTTCGGGTCGTTCCCGATCATCCTCGAGGCCGTGCGCGAGTGCCTTCAGGACGTCTTCGACGTTCCCGGACTGACGGAGCTGATGGGCGACATCGAGGCCCGCCGCGTCCGGCTGGTGGAGGTGACCACCGCGGAGCCCTCCCCGTTCGCCCGCTCGCTGCTGTTCGGCTATGTGGCGCAGTTCCTCTACGAGGGCGACTCCCCGCTCGCGGAGCGCCGGGCCGCGGCCCTCTCGCTGGACTCCCGGCTCCTCGCCGAGCTGCTGGGCCAAGCCGAGCTGCGCGAGCTGCTCGACGCGGACGTCCTCACCGAGCTGGAGCGCGAGCTCCAGTGGCTGACCGAGGACCGCCGGGCCAAGGACGCCGAGAGCGTCGCCGACCTGCTGCGCATCCTCGGCCCGCTCACCGGTGCCGAGTTGGCCGCGCGGGGCGCCGATCCGCGGTGGGCGGAGGAGCTGGCGGCCGCGCGCCGGGCGATCCGCGTCCGGATCGCCGCACAGGACCACTGGGCGGCCGTCGAGGACGCCGGGCGGCTGCGGGACGCCTTGGGCACGGCGCTGCCGGTCGGCGTGCCCGAGGCGTTCACGGAGCCGGTCAAGGATCCCCTCGGCGACCTCCTCGCCCGCTTCGCCCGCACGCACGGCCCGTTCACCTCCGCGCAGGCAGCGGCCCGCTTCGGCCTCGGCCCGGCCGTCACCGACGGCGCGTTGCAACGGCTCGCCGCGAACGGCCGTGTCGTCCAAGGGGAGTTCCACCCCTCCGGGATCGGCCAGGAGTGGTGCGACGCCACGGTCCTGCGGCGGCTGCGGCGCCGCTCGCTGGCGGCGCTCCGGCACGAGCTGGAGCCGGTGCCGCCCCGGACGCTGGCCGCCTTCCTGCCCCAGTGGCAGCACGTCGGCACGCACAGCCTGCGCGGCGTCGACGGACTGGTGCGCACGATCGAGCAGTTGCAGGGCGCCCCGGTGCCGGCCTCCGCCCTGGAGAAGCTGGTGCTGCCCGCCCGGGTGTCCGACTTCTCCCCCACGATGCTCGACGAGCTGACCGCCGCCGGTGACGTCGTGTGGGCCGGCGCGGGGGCCCTGCCGGGCAAGGACGGCTGGGTCTCGCTGCTGCTCGCGGACGCCGCGCCCCTGCTGCTGCCCGCGCCGCATCCGCTGGAGCTCTCCCCCGTGCACCAGGCCGTGCTCGACGCCCTGTCGGGTGGTTACGGCCTGTTCTTCCGGCAGATCGCCGACCGCGTACGGGCGGTGGAGCCGGGCAGCACAGACCCGCAGATCGCCGAAGCCGTGTGGGACCTCGCCTGGTCCGGCCGGCTCACCAACGACACCCTCGCCCCGCTCCGCGCGCTCCTGGGCTCGGGCAGGACGGCGGGTTCCACGGCGCACCGCGCCAAGCGCGCCGCCCCGCGCGGGCGTTACGGGTCCTTCACCGGCCGGGTGGCCCTCGCGACGGCCCCCACGGCGTCCCGCAGCGGGCCCCCCACGGTCGCGGGCCGCTGGTCCCTGCTGCCCCCGCACGAGCCGGAGCCGACGCACCGGGCCCACGCGCTGGCCCGCACGCTCCTCGACCGGCACGGTGTGGTGACCCGGGGAGCGGTGGCGGCCGAGGGCGTGGAGGGCGGCTTCTCCGCCGCCTATCGCGTGCTGTCCGCCTTCGAGGAGAGCGGCCAGGCCCGCCGCGGTTATGTCGTCGAGGGCCTGGGCGCCGCGCAGTTCGCCATGGAGGGCGCGGTCGACCGGCTGCGGGCCATCGGCACGGCACGCGAGCGGGCGGGCGGGGAGGCCCCCGGGGCCCCGTGGGGTGACGCGGCCGCCGGCCGCAAGGGCGCGCGCCGGCGGGCGGTCGTCCTCGCCGCCGCCGACCCCGCCAACGCGTACGGCGCCGCGCTCCCCTGGCCCGAGCCGCCCACCGGCTCGACCCACAAGCCCGGGCGCAAGGCCGGCTCGCTGGTCGTGCTCGTCGACGGTGCGCTGACGCTCTATGTGGAGCGCGGCGGCAAGACCCTGCTGGCATGGCCGCAGGAGGAGGGCGCCGAAGCGGCGGGCCCGGACGACCCCGGGCTGGCCGAGGCCGCGGCGGCCCTGGCGGAGGCGGCACGCGCGGGCGCGCTGGGCACCGTCACCGTCGAGCGCGTCAACGGCTCCCCGGCGCTCTCCTCCCCCTTGGGGGCGCTGCTGGAGACGGCGGGCTTCCACGCCACACCGCGCGGGCTGCGGCTGCGCGCGCCCTGACCGGTTCGCCACGCCCGCCCGGGGCCGGTGACGGCATCATGGCGGCATGCCCGAAGGAGATACGGTCTGGCGCACCGCCCACACCCTGCACCAGGCCCTCGCGGACCGCCCGCTCATCCGCTCCGACCTGCGCGTGCCCAAGCTGGCCACCGTCGATCTCACCGGCCGTCGCGTCATCGAGGTCGTGCCGCGCGGCAAGCACCTGCTCACGCGCTTCGAGGGCGGCCTCACCCTCCACTCGCACCTTCAGATGGACGGCGCCTGGCGGGTCTACGCCCCCGGGCACGTCTGGCGCGGCGCGCGGCACCAGATCCGCGCCGTGCTGGCCAACGCCGACCACACGGCGGTGGGCTACCGCCTCCCGGTCCTGGAACTGATGCGCACGGCCGACGAGTCCTCCGCCGTCGGTCACCTCGGCCCAGATCTCCTGGGTCCCGACTGGGACCCGCGGGAGGCGCTGCGCCGGCTCCTCGCCGATCCCGCGCGCTCCGTCGGCGAGGCGCTGCTCGACCAGCGCAACCTCGCCGGAATCGGCAATGTCTACAAATCCGAGCTGTGCTTCGTCCTGAGGATCTCGCCGTGGCTCCCCGTCTCGCGCGTCCCCGCACCGGAGCGGCTGCCGGCGCTCGCGAAGAAGTTCCTGGAGGCCAACAAGGCCCGCCCCGCGCGCATCACCACCGCCGACCACCGCCCCGGCCGCCAGCTGTGGGTGTACGGGCGTGCCGACCAGCCCTGCCGCCGCTGTGGCGCTCTCCTGCGCTCCGCCGCTCAAGGACCGCCCGGCCAGGAACGCCCCACCTACTGGTGTCCCCACTGCCAGCCCGCCCCGCGCATTGACCCGGACGAGTGAAGCGGCAGGACCCCGTCAACGCTCCTCCGCACCCCGCCACACCCTCGCGACCAGCCGCCGCACCGGCCCCCGCGCAGGGCGGCGGGTCCAGGGCACACAGTGCACGGGCAGCAGGCTGAGCCCCCAGCCGCCCGCGACGACCAGGCCCTCCACCGGCCCGGCCCGCTCAGGCTGGGCGAGCAGCCGGAAGGCCGCACACCACCACGCACCGCCGAGCACCACCGCCGCCGCCCAGTCGGCCGGTCCCCGCGACCGGCGCCGTCCGCCGGTGCCGCGCCCGCGCCGTATCCCGCCCCAGAAGTCATGCCGGACCATGGCTGCCTCCTTCGGGCGACGGTAGACCGGCTGCCCGGGGCCGGGCAGAGCGCACCGGGGACCGGCGGCGGCGTACATGTGCCGTACGCGCCCTGGGCTGTGGGGTCCGTCAGCCGGACGAGCCGCCGCGGAGGCGGTCCAGCTCGCGCTCCAGCTCCGTGATCCGGTGGTCGCGCTGGTGCAGTTCGACGAGCAGCCGCTGCTCGCCCTCGTGGGTGCCCTCCTGGTACACCCGCCGGACGAAGGCACCGGCTGCCGTCGGGTCGAGGCCGGAGACCATCACCAGCTCGTCCGTGAGGCGGACCACGGGGCTCTCGTCCATGTCCCCAGGGAAGCGCGCCCGCACGGCGCACGCCACCGGAGCCGACGGCATCCCGTGCGCCGTGCCGGGGGCGGCGCTCAGGCGTTCTCCGCCTGGAACATCCAGTGGTGCTTCTCCAGGTCCCCGGTCAGGCCGATGAGGATGTCCTGGGTGACCGGATCCGGGTCCGCCGTGTCCGTGATGCGCTCCCGCATCCGGGTGATCACGGCGTGCAGGGCGTCGACCATGGTCTGCACCGCCGCGGTGTCCTTGTTCCAGCCGTCGCCCACCGCTCCGATGCCGCTGGTCCTGGCGACGGTCGCCGCCCGCCCGTCCGGCGCCACGCCCAGCGCCGAGGCGCGCTCGGCGACGGTGTCGGCGTGCCCGCGGGCGCTGACGACGACCTCGTCCAGCTGGAGGTGGATCGACCGGAAGCGCGGTCCCACCACGGTCCAGTGGACCTGCTTGGCCACGAGGGAGAGATCCACCAGATCGACCAGGGCGCCCTGGAGGGCGTCGCCCACGATCTTCCGGTCCTGCTCGGACAGCGGGCTCTTCACAACAGACATCCGCTTCTCCTGTTCGGGCTGGTAGTCGTCCAGATTGATCGGTTCACTCCCCGTTTCTCCACCATCGCACAAAGGTGCCGATGGGGCCGGAAACGCGGAGATCCCGGTCAGACTCCTGACCGGGATCTCCGATGGGAAACGTTTCTGGAACGAACGCCCCGTACTCCTCAGGCCGCGACCACGTCGACGGCCTCCGCGGGAGCCTTGATCGTCACGCGCTCTCCCGGGACGCCCGTCACGGACGTCACGGACATCGAATTGAACATGGGCCGCATCGGCGCGGGTACCGGCTCGCTCGCCGCCGCCGACTGCGCCAGCTCGGCGAGCGACAATTCGTCACTCACCTCGCGCATGACCTCGGACATCCGTACGTCCAGAGCGTCGCAGATTGCGGAGAGAAGCTCGGAGGACGCCTCTTTCTGCCCCCGCTCGACCTCGGAGAGGTAACCGAGCGAGACCCGGGCGGAAGAGGAGACCTCGCGCAGAGTGCGGCCCTGGCGCTGGCGCTGCCGACGCAGCACGTCACCCAGCAGGCGACGGAGCAAAATCATCGGTGGCTCCCTCCTTGGACCGCGAATCCGGATCCTTCACGCCCCACCGTACCGCCTCGGGCTCCGGCCGTGCGGGGAGCTATGTCGTGTTCACTCAGGGCTGCAAACATCAATTCCCCCCGTTGTGTTCCGTATCCTTTGCGCCCACGTTTTCTGTCAGTTCGCTCAGCAGCAGTTGCAGCGCCGCCCGCACGCTTTCCTCGCGGATGTGCCTGCGGTCACCGGTCAGCGCCAGTTGCCTGACGGCAGAGCGGCCTTCCGGCCCCGCGGCGGCGACGAATACCGTACCCACCGGCCGGCCGTCCTGCGGCTCCGGCCCGGCGACCCCGGTCGTGGCCGTGCCCCAGTCGGCACCGAGCAACGCCCGTACGCCGATGGCCATCTGCCGCGCCACGTCAGCGTCGACGGCCCCGCGCTCGGCGAGCAGTTCCCCGTCCACACCCAGGACGTCGCGCTTCACCTCGGAGGCGTACGCCGTGACCGAGCCGCGCACCGTGCGGGAGGCGCCCGGCGTCTCGGTCAGCCAGGCCGAGACCAGGCCGCCGGTGAGCGATTCGGCGGCCGCCACCGTCAGGCCGCGCTCCTCCAGGGCGGCCAGGACCGCCGCGGCCACCGCCAGGACGCCGTCCTCGGCCGCGCTCATCGCACGGCGTCCCGGCCGGCCCGTTCGAGCTGTGCGGCCAGCCCGGCTCTGCGCAGCACGACGGCCTGGCGTACGTAGTCGAGGCCGGTGAACACGGTCAACGCCACGGCCACCGCCATCACCCAGAAGCGGGCAGTGGCCAACGGCCCGGTCAGCGCGAGGATGTACATCCCCACCGCCACGCCCTGGGCGAGCGTCTTCATCTTGCCGCCGCGGCTGGCCGGGATGACGCCGTGCCTGATGACCCAGAACCGCATCAGCGTGATGCCGATCTCGCGGAAGAGGATCACTCCCGTGACCCACCACGGCAGGTCGTGGAGCGAGGACAGGCAGATCAGCGCCGCGCCCATGATCGCCTTGTCGGCGATCGGGTCGGCGATCTTGCCGAAGTCGGTGACCAGGTTGTACATCCGGGCCAGGTGGCCGTCGAACAGGTCCGTGATCATGGCGACGGCGAACGCGGCCCAGGCGAACGAGCGCCAGGCCGGGTCGTAACCGCCGCCGTGGAGCATCAGCAGCACGAACCCGGGCACGAGCAGCAGCCGCACCATGGTGAGGATGTTGGCGATGTTCCACAACCCGGCCGGTCGCATGGTCGATGCCGGGGCATGGCCTCCGGCAGCGGAGGCCGGGATTCCGGTCATCTGGCCGCCTCCTCGGTACACCCTCCGTCGCCCAGGGGCTCGGCGACGAGGTCCACGCCCTCGGTCGCCACCACCTTGGCCACCACCATGCTGCCGGGAGCGAACTCCCGGTCGGTGACGAGCCGCACCTGGCCGTCCGTCTCGGGCGCCTGGTGGGCGGCCCGGCCGAGCACGCCGTCCTCCTCGTCGATCCGGTCGACGAGTACCTCCATGGTCTCTCCGAGCCGCTCCTCCGCGCGCTGCGCGGTAAGCTCCTCGGCCAGCCGGGAGACGCGCTCCAGCCGCTCCGCGACGACCTCCGGGTCGAGCTTGTCGTCGTAGGTGGCGGCCTCGGTGCCGTCCTCGTCGGAGTAGCCGAAGACGCCGATCGCGTCCAGGCGCGCACCCGACAGGAAGCGCTCCAGCTCGGCCACGTCCTCCTCGGTCTCACCGGGGAAGCCGACGATGAAGTTGGAGCGGGCACCCGCCTGCGGGGCCTTGGAGCGGATCTGGTCGAGCAGCTCCAGGAAGCGGTCGGTGTCGCCGAAGCGGCGCATCGCGCGCAGCACACCCGGCGCGGAGTGCTGGAAGGACAGGTCGAAGTACGGCGCGACCTTGTCCGTCGACGTCAGCACGTCGATCAGGCCCGGCCGCATCTCCGCGGGCTGGAGGTAGCTGACGCGGACGCGCTCCAGGCCGTCCACGGCCGCGAGCTCCGGCAGCAGCGTCTCCAGGAGGCGGATGTCGCCCAGGTCCTTGCCGTAGGAGGTGTTGTTCTCGGAGACCAGCATGATCTCCTTCACGCCCTGCTCCGCGAGCCAGCGCGTCTCGCCCAGCACGTCGGAGGGACGGCGGGAGATGAACGAGCCGCGGAAGGACGGGATGGCGCAGAAGGAGCACCGGCGGTCGCAGCCGGAGGCGAGCTTCACCGAGGCGACGGGGCTGCTGCCGAGCCTGCGGCGCAGCGGCGCGCGCGGGCCGGAGGCCGGGGCGAGGCCCTCCGGGAGGTCGGCCGGCGGCTCCTCGGCGGGCGCCTGGCCGCCCTGGGCGTGACCGGGCAGCGCCACCGCGGCGGTCTGCCGCTCGGCGGGGCTGATCGGCAGCAGCTTGCGGCGGTCGCGCGGGGTGTGGGAGGCGTGGACGCCACCGGAGAGGATGGTCTGGAGCCGGTCGGAGATGTCGGCGTAGTCGTCGAAACCGAGCACGCCGTCGGCCTCGGGCAGCGCCTCGGCCAGCTCCTTGCCGTACCGCTCGGCCATGCAGCCGACGGCGACCACGGCCTGGGTGCGGCCGCCACGGCCGTCGGTGGACGCGGTCTTGAGATCGTTTGCTTCGAGGAGGGCGTCGACGGAGTCCTTCTTGGCGGCCTCGACGAAACCACAAGTGTTGACTACGGCCACATCGGCGTCGGCGGCGTCCTCGACGAGGTCCCAGCCATCCGCCGCCAAGCGGCCTGCCAGCTCCTCCGAGTCCACCTCGTTACGGGCGCAGCCAAGTGTGACAAGAGCGACGGTACGGCGTTCGGGCATAGGGCTCAGCCTACTTTGTCCCGGGGCCGCATCCGCTGCCGAGTGGCGACGAGTACCGAGAGGATGGTCACCCGGCGGCGCGCCGCGCCGTCTCCCACCGGCGCTTTCGCACCGTGCGGGCCGCCGGCGGGCGGCTGCCCGGCCGGTGCCTCAGCCCGCGACCGGGTCTCCCCTGGTGTAGCTCAGGCGCTGGACCTTGCCGTCGTCCGGCAGATTCTTCACCTGCTTGCCGTTCACGAAGAGCTGGACCGCTCCGGCGTTGCCCAGCACCAGGTCGATGCGCTTGTTGTCGGTGAAGGTCTTGGAGTCGCCCTGCTTGAGCACGCCCTCCTCCAGCAGCTTGCCGTTGTGGTCCTTGGCGGACATCCAGGTCTGGCCGTTCTGGCCGGTGAGCTTGACGGTGACCATGTTGGCGGGGACGCCGGCGACGGCGCTCCCGGACTGCTCCGGCTTGGGGTCGGCGGGCTTGGCCGGCGGGGCCTTCGCGCTCGGGGACGCCGGAGGCTTGGCGGAGGGCGAGTCGGCGGCGACGGAGTCGCCCGAGCTCTTCGCGCCGCCGTTGAAGAGGGTGAACCCCACGAAGCCGACGACGGCGACGATCGCGGCGACCATGGCGGCCGTCCAGTTGGGCCGCCGGGGTTCGGGCCGGATGCGCTCGGCGTCGAACAGCGGCGCCGCGGGGGTCGGTGCCGGGCGCCCGCCGTACTGCGCGGCGTACTGCGCGAGCAGCTCCGCCGGGTCCAGGCCGACGGTGCCGGCCAGCACGCGGATGTGCCCCCGGGCGTAGACGTGGCCGCCGCAGCGCGAGAAGTCGTCCTGCTCGATGGCGTGGACGATCGGAATCCGCACTCGGGTGGTCGAACTGACCTCTTCGACGGTCAGTCCTGCGCTGGTACGAGCCTGCTGGAGGGCCTGGCCGATGGAAGGCCGGTCGTCGTCCGCGGGAACGTCGTCCGCGGGAGAGTTGCCGATGGACACGAGGGCGCCTTTCGAGCGTGTAGCCACCTGCTGGAGGTTCAGTCTAGGGGGGACGCGAAATCATCGGGCAAGCGGAAAGACGGACTTTGTACGCCATCAGATGACTCTCGGACGCCGATGGTGGGACATCGGCCCGGCCCCCCTCTCCTCAACTCGGCGCACCGCCGAGGGAAACGGTCGGCCGGCTCCTCTTCCGGGGGTTTCCCGGCCTCCGGTGGGCGACGCCGTGCCCGGGGCCCCGCGGGTGCCCGGGACCGGCTAGGACCCCCCGCCCCCACGGATCACCGTGAGGACCGCGTCCAGCTCGTCCGGCTTGACCAGCACATCGCGGGCCTTGGAACCCTCGCTCGGGCCCACGATGTTGCGCGACTCCATCAGATCCATGAGTCTGCCCGCCTTGGCGAATCCCACACGCAGTTTCCGCTGGAGCATCGAGGTGGAGCCGAACTGCGTGGAGACGACCAGCTCGGCGGCCTGGCACAGCAGGTCCAGGTCGTCGCCGATGTCCTCGTCGATCTCCTTCTTCTTCGCGGTGCCGACGGTGACGTCGTCACGGAAGACGGGCGCCATCTGGTCCTTGCAGTGCTGGACGACCCCCGCGACCTCGGCCTCCGTCACGAAGGCGCCCTGCATGCGGACGGGCTTGCCCGCGCCCATGGGCAGGAAGAGGCCGTCGCCCTTGCCGATCAGCTTCTCGGCGCCCGGCTGGTCGAGGATGACCCGGCTGTCGGCGAGCGAGGAGGTGGCGAAGGCGAGCCGGGAGGGCACGTTCGCCTTGATCAGGCCGGTGACGACGTCGACGGACGGCCGCTGGGTGGCGAGCACGAGGTGGATGCCGGCGGCCCGCGCGAGCTGGGTGATGCGGACGATCGAGTCCTCGACGTCCCGCGGGGCGACCATCATCAGGTCCGCGAGCTCGTCGACGATCACCAGCAGGTACGGGTACGGCGACAGCTCGCGGCCGCTGCCCTCCGGTGGCTTGACCTTGCCGCTGCGCACGGCCGCGTTGAAGTCGTCGATGTGCCGGAAGCCGAACGCCGCCAGGTCGTCGTAGCGCAGGTCCATCTCGCGGACGACCCACTGGAGGGCCTCCGCGGCCCGCTTGGGGTTGGTGATGATCGGCGTGATCAGGTGCGGGATGCCCTCGTAGGCGGTCAGCTCGACGCGCTTGGGGTCGATCAGGACCATGCGCACGTCTTCGGGGGTGGCCCGGATCATCACCGACGTGATCAGACAGTTGATGCAGGAGGACTTTCCGGAACCGGTGGCTCCGGCGACCAGGACGTGCGGCATCTTCGTCAGATTGGCCATCACGTAGCCGCCCTCGACGTCCTTGCCCAGCGCGACGAGCATCGGGTGCTCGTCACCGGCGGCGTCCGCCAGCCGCAGCACGTCGCCCAGGTTGACCATCTCGCGGTCGGTGTTGGGGATCTCGATGCCGACCGCGGACTTGCCGGGGATCGGGCTGATGATCCGTACGTCCGGGCTGGCGACGGCGTAGGCGATGTTCTTGGCGAGGGCGGTGATCCGCTCGACCTTGACGGCCGGGCCCAGCTCGACCTCGTAGCGCGTGACCGTCGGGCCGCGGGTGAAGCCGGTGACGGCGGCGTCGACCTTGAACTCGGCGAAGACGTTCGTCAGCGCGGCCACTATGGCGTCGTTGGCCGCGCTGCGGGCCTTGCCCGGGCCGCCGCGCTCCAGCAGCTCCAGCGAGGGCAGCGCGTAGGTGATGTCGCCGGACAGCTGGAGCTGCTCGGCGCGGGCGGGCAGCCCCTGCGGGGGCTCGGGCGCGGCCTTGGTGAGGTCCGGGACGCCGGCGGGCTTGCCCGCACCGGCCTTCGCGGTGCCGCGCGCGCCCGGCACCGCGCCGGAGCGCTCGCCGCCGGCCTGCGGGACGTGCTCCGTCCCGGAGTCCCGCTCGGTGGAGATGCCGCTGCTGAGCCCGGCGACGAGCGGCGACGGCTGCACCCCGTGCAGCACCGCCCCGTCCAGCGAGGCGGCGGCCGCCGCGGCCACGTCGATGGCGTCCAGCGGCCGGTCCGCCGGGGGCTGCACGGAGCGCGGCCGACGGCGCCTGCCGAGGGCCTCCTCCTCGGCGCTCTCCACGTCCGTAGGGGCCGCGGCGGCGCGGCGGGGCCGCCTGGCGGGGGCCCCGCGCCACTCGTCGTCGTACTCCGCGTACTCCGGCTCGGCCTCGTACTCCCCCGGCAGGGGCTCGATCACCCCGAGCCTGATCCCCAGTCTGCGCAGCCGCTGCGGGATGGTGTTGACCGGGGTGGCCGTGACCACCAGCAGTCCGAAGACGGTCAGCAGGACGAGCAGGGGGACCGCCAGCACCTCGCCGACTGTGACGATCAGGGGCTCGGCGGCGACCCAGCCGATCAGGCCGCCGGCGTTGCGCAGGGCCTCCTCGCCGTCGCCCCGGCCCGGCGAGCCGCAGGCCACGTGGACCTGCCCGAGGACGCCGATCACCAGCGCGGACAGGCCGATCACGATCCGCCCGTTGGCCTCGGGCCGTTCGGGATGGCGGATCAGCCGGATCGCGATGACGCCGAGGAGTATCGGAACGACGAGGTCCAGGCGGCCGAACGCGCCGGTGATGAGCATCTGCACCAGCTCGCCGACCGGGCCCTGGAGGTTGGACCAGGTGCCCGCCGCGACGATCAGGGCGAGGCCGAGGAGCAGCAGCGCCTGGCCGTCCTTGCGGTGTGCCGGGTCGAGGTTCTTCGCCCCCCGGCCGACGCCGCGGAAGAGCGCGCCGACGGCGTGCGCCACACCGAGCCAGACGGCCCGCACGAGGCGGTAGACGCCACCGGTCGCGGACGGCGCGCGCTTGGGCGCCGCCTTCTTGGCGACGGCCTTCTTGGCAGGCGCCTTGCGCGGCGCTGCCGCCTTCTTGGCGGGTGCCTTGCCCGCGGGCTTCGGCGCCGCTTTTTTCGCGGGCGCCTTCTTGGCGGCGCTCCCGGAGCGTCCGGCGCGCTGCTTCGAGTTGCCCGCCGTGCTCTGGGAACCCTTGCCGGACGTACGTGAGGCCATGGTGCCGAGGTTACCGTCGACGGACGCGAGGGACACCTGCGCCCATGCGTTCACCCATTCGTGTCGCGCTCCGGCGGCGCCGGGGGTGACGTGGCGTCAGGGGGTCAGCTGGGCGAGGGAAGCGGGCTGGCGCCGCTGCCGGTGCCGGGCTCCAGGGCGTCCAGCGCCCGCCGCAGGCCCGTGAGTTTGCGCTCCAGGTGGGCGGCGGTGGCGACGGCCGCCGCGTCGGCCGACTCGTCGAGCTGCTTGGTGAGCGCCTCGGCCTGCTCCTCCACGGCGGCGAGGCGCGCGGAGAGCTCGGCGAGCAGCCCCGCCGGCTCCTGGGGCGCCACCGCGCCGGCCCGGCCCTGCCCGCTCTCCAGCTGGAGGCGCAACAGCGCGGCCTGCTCGCGCAGCTGGCAGTTCTTCATGTACAGCTCGACGAAGACCGAGACCTTGGCACGCAGCACCCACGGGTCGAACGGCTTGGAGATGTAGTCCACGGCACCCGCCGCGTACCCGCGGAAGGTGTGGTGCGGGCCGTGGTTGATGGCGGTGAGGAAGATGATCGGGATGTCCCGGGTCCGCTCCCGCCGCTTGATGTGCGCGGCGGTCTCGAAACCGTCCATGCCAGGCATCTGGACATCCAGCAGGATCACTGCGAAGTCGTCCGTCAGCAGCGCCTTGAGCGCTTCCTCCCCTGACGATGCCCGTACCAGTGTCTGATCGAGCGCCGAGAGGATCGCCTCCAGCGCCAGCAGATTTTCCGGCCGGTCATCGACCAGGAGGATCTTGGCCTTCTGAACCATGCCCCGTCCTCCTCGTCCCGGCTTGGGGTCTCCCCAGCTCGCAGAGCCGGGGGAAGCACCGGGCGCCGCCCCAGGGGACGACTCCCTTGCGCCGCCCGTCCTTGTGCCGGTCATGGTAGCCGCACCCTGCCGGTCGCCACACCCTGTCACCGCGATGTCACTGTGCACGTAGCGGAAACGTGGCGGGGGACCAGAAGGTTCCCCGAATCCCGTGCTCCCACACGTCTTCGGGCCCAGTCTGTCAACAGGTGGGCGGGAACAGTCCGGTTACCCGTCACTCACCGCGCATCCACTGCTCCATCACCGTCAGCAGGTGATCCGTGTCGACCGGCTTGGTGACGTAGTCGGAGGCCCCGGCGTCGATGCTCTTCTCCCGGTCGCCCTTCATCGCCTTGGCGGTCAGCGCGATGATGGGCAGGCCCGCGAACTGCGGCATCCTGCGGATCGCGGCCGTCGTGGCGTAGCCGTCCATCTCCGGCATCATGATGTCCATCAGGACCACCACGACGTCGTCGTGCTGCTCCAGGACCTCGATCCCCTCGCGGCCGTTCTCCGCGTAGAGCACCGACAGGCCGTGCTGCTCCAGGACGCTCGTGAGGGCGAACACATTGCGGATGTCGTCGTCGACGATCAGCACCTTCTCGCCGTGGAAGGTCCCTCCGAAGCCCTTGCCGAAGCCGTGGCTCGACGGTTGCTCTGCGTCACCGGACGGTTCGTTCAGCCAGGAGCCCTCCTCCGGGACCGACGGCGGCTGGGCCGCCGGCGCCTGCGCCCCTGTGGACGCCGGTCCCGACAGCGCGGGCCACTGTCCCGCCGCCTGTGCGGCGCGCTGGCGGCGCAGGAAGAGCCCGGCCGCCCCGCGCGCGGGCTCGGCCGCTGCCGGTGCCTCGTGGTCGCCCGCACCGCCCGCCGGCTCCGCCGCGGCGAGGCCGTGAGTGCCCGGCGTGAGCTGCGGATAGCCCTGCGGCGGCAGCTCACCCGTGTTGAGCGGGAGGTAGAGGGTGAAGGTGGAGCCACGGCCCGGCTCGCTCGCCGCGTGGATCTCACCGCCGAGCAACCGGGCGATCTCCCGGCTGATGGACAGCCCGAGGCCCGTACCGCCGTACTTGCGGCTGGTGGTGCCGTCCGCCTGCTTGAACGCCTCGAAGATCACCCGCATCTTGCTCGCCGCGATGCCGATGCCGGTGTCCGTGACCGAGAAGGCGATCACGTCACCGTCGGCGTCGCGCAGCGAGCCCGCCTCCAGCAGCTGCTCCCGGATGCTGTCCGGCACGTCCCCGCCCGCCGGGCGGATGACGAGCTCGACGGCGCCGGTGTCGGTGAACTTCACCGCGTTCGACAGGAGGTTGCGCAGCACCTGGAGCAGTCGCTGTTCGTCCGTGTGCAGCGTCGCCGGGAGCTCCGGCGAGACCCGTACGGAGAAGTCGAGCCCCTTCTCCGCCGTCAGCGGCCGGAAGGTGGCCTCCACATAGTCGACGAGCTGCACCAGGGCGATACGGGTCGGGCTGACGTCCATCTTGCCCGCCTCGACCTTGGACAGGTCCAGGATGTCGTTGATGAGCTGGAGCAGGTCCGAGCCCGCGCCGTGGATGGTCTCCGCGAACTCCACCTGCTTCGGCGAGAGGTTGCCCTCCGCGTTGTCGGCGAGCAGTTTCGCGAGGATCAGCAGCGAGTTGAGCGGCGTGCGCAGCTCGTGCGACATGTTGGCCAGGAACTCGGACTTGTAGCGCATCGAGACGGCGAGCTGCTCGGCGCGCTCCTCCAGGACCTGCCGGGCCTCCTCGATCTCGGTGTTCTTGACCTCGATGTCGCGGTTCTGCCGGGCGAGGCGCTCGGACTTCTCCTCCAGCTCGGCGTTGGAGATCTCCAGCGCCTTCTGCCGGTTCTCCAACTCCGCCGACCGCTCGCGCAGTTGCTCCGTCAGCTCCTGCGACTGCTTGAGCAGTACCTCCGTCTTGGTGTTGACGCTGATGGTGTTGACGCTCGTGCCGATCATCTCGGCGATCTGGTTGAGGAAGTCCTTCTGGATCTGCGCGAACGGCTGGAAGGACGCCAGCTCGATCACACCGAGCACCTGCCCCTCGAACAGCACCGGCAGCACGATCACGTGCGCGGGCGGCGCCTCCCCCAGGCCGGAGGCGATCTTCAGATAGCCCGGTGGGACGTTCTCCACCAGGATCGTCCGCTTCTCCTGCGCGGCGGTGCCGATGAGCGACTCGCCCGGCCGGAAGGAGGTGGGCATCGAACCCATCGAGTAGCCGTAGGAACCGAGCATCCGCAGCTCGTACGCGTCCTCGCCCTCGGCCGGCTGGCCGCCCGTCGGCATGGCCAGGAAGAACGCGCCGTGCTGCGCGGAGACCACCGGCGTCAGCTCGCTCATGATGAGCCCAGCGACGTCCTCCAGATCGCGGCGGCCCTGCATCAGGCCGGAGATCCGGGCGAGGTTGCCCTTGAGCCAGTCCTGCTCCTTGTTGGCGAGCGTGGTCTCGCGGAGGTTGGCGATCATCGTGTTGATGTTGTCCTGGAGCTCCAGGATCTCGCCGGCCGCGTCCACGTCGATCTTGAGGTTGAGGTCGCCGCGGGTCACCGCGGTGGCGACCTCGGCGATGGCCCGGACCTGCCGGGTGAGGTTCCCGGCCATCTCGTTCACCGACTCGGTGAGGTCGCGCCAGGTGCCGTCCACGTCGCGCACCCGCGCCTGACCGCCCAGCTGGCCCTCCGTGCCCACCTCGCGGGCCACCCGGGTCACCTGGTCGGCGAAGGACGACAGCTGGTCGACCATGGTGTTGATGGTGGTCTTGAGCTGGAGGATCTCGCCGCGCGCGTCGATGTCGATCTTCTTGGTCAGGTCGCCCTGGGCGATGGCGGTGGTCACCATCGCGATGTTGCGGACCTGGCCGGTCAGGTTGGACGCCATCGAGTTCACGGACTCGGTGAGGTCCTTCCACGTCCCGCTGACGCCCAGCACCCGCGCCTGGCCGCCGAGGATGCCGTCGGTGCCGACCTCGCGCGCCACGCGCGTGACCTCGTCCGCGAAGGAGGACAGCGTCGTCACCATGGTGTTGACCGTGTCGGCCAGCTGCGCGACCTCGCCGCGCGCCTCGACCGTCACCTTCTTCGTCAGGTCACCGTTGGCGACCGCGGCCGCGACCTGCGAGATGTTGCGGACCTGACTGGTGAGGTTGTTGGCCATCAGGTTGACGTTGTCGCTGAGGTCCTTCCAGATGCCGGTGACGTCGCGCACCCGCGCCTGGCCGCCCAGCTGCCCCTCGGTGCCCACCTCGCGGGCCACCCGCGTGACCTGCTCGGCGAAGTCCGACAGCTGGTCCACCATCGTGTTCACGGTGGTGACCAGTTCGAGGATCTCGCCCTTCGCGTCGACCGTGATCTTCTTCGAGAGGTCGCCCTTGGCGACCGCCGTCGTCACCTCGGCGATGTTGCGCACCTGGGAGGTGAGGTTGTTCGCCATGAAGTTGACGGACTGGGTCAGGTCCTTCCAGGTGCCGGAGACACCCTGCACCTCCGCCTGACCGCCGAGGATGCCCTCGGTGCCCACCTCACGGGCCACGCGCGTCACCTGGTCGGCGAACGAGGAGAGCTGGTCCACCATCGTGTTGAGGGTGTTCTTCAGCTCCAGGATCTCGCCCCGCGCGTCCACGTCGATCTTCTGCGACAGGTCACCCCGGGCCACCGCGGTGGCGACGCCCGCGATGTTGCGCACCTGGGCGGTCAGGTTCCCCGCCATGCCGTTGACGGAGTCGGTCAGATCGCGCCACACCCCGGCCACGCCCGGCACCTGTGCCTGGCCGCCGAGCCGCCCGTCCGTGCCGACCTCGCGGGCGACCCTGGTCACCTGCTCGGCGAAGGCGGAGAGCTGGTCGACCATCGTGTTGATGGTGTTCTTCAGCTCCAGGATCTCGCCCCGGGCATCCACGTCGATCTTCTGCGAGAGGTCACCGCGCGCGACCGCCGTCGTCACCTGGGCGATCTGCCGGACCTGCGAAGTGAGGTTCCCGGCCATGAAGTTGACCGAGTCGGTGAGCTCCTTCCAGGTGCCGCTGACGCCGTCCACCCGGGCCTGCCCGCCGAGCCGCCCCTCGGTGCCCACGTCGCGGGCCATCCGGGTCACCTGGTCGGCGAACGAGGACAGCTGGTCGACCATGGTGTTGACGGTGTTCTTCAGCTGGAGCATCTCGCCGGAGACGTCGACGGTGACCTTCTGCGAGAGGTCGCCGTTGGCCACCGCCGTGGTCACCTGGGCGATGTTGCGCACCTGCCCGGTGAGGTTGCGGAAGGCGGTGTTCACCGAATCGGTGAGGTCCTTCCAGGTGCCGGCCGCGCCGGGAACCGCCGCCTGGCCGCCGAGTTCACCCTCGACACCGATCTCCCGTGCCACACGCGTCACTTCGGCGCCGAACGCCGAGAGCTGGTCGACCATCGTGTTGACGGTGTTCTTCAACTCCAGCATCTCGCCGGACACATCGACGGTGACCTTCTGGCCGAGGTCACCGTTGGCCACCGCCGTCGTCACCTGCGCGATGTCCCGCACCTGCGTGGTGACGTTGCGGAAGGCGGTGTTCACCGAATCGGTGAGGTCCTTCCAGGTGCCCGCGGCACCCGGCACCTGCGCCTGACCGCCCAGCAGGCCGTCGGCACCGACCTCGCTGGCCACCCGCGTGACCTCGTCGGCGAAGGTCCGCAGCGTCTCCGTCATCTGGTTGATCGTCTCGGCCAGTTGCGCGACCTCGCCGCGCGCGCTCACCGTCACCTTCTGCGACAGGTCGCCGTTCGCGACCGCCGTGGTGACCTGCGCGATCCCCCGCACCTGGGCGGTCAGATTGCCCGCCATGAGGTTGACGGAGTCGGTCAGGTCCTTCCAGACGCCCGCGACACCGGGCACCTGCGCCTGACCGCCCAGCTCGCCCTCCGTACCCACCTCACGGGCGACCCGCGTCACCTCGGAGGCGAACGACGACAGCTGGTCGACCATCGTGTTGACGGTGTTCTTCAGCTCGAGCATCTCCCCGGCCACATGGACCGTGACCTTCCGGGAGAGATCGCCCTTCGCGACGGCCGTCGTCACCAGAGCGATGTCCCGCACCTGAGCAGTGAGCCGGGACGCCATGGTGTTGACGGAATCCGTGAGGTCCTTCCACGAACCCGACATCCCGCGGACCCGGGCCTGCCCGCCCAGCTTGCCCTCCGTGCCGACCTCGCTCGCCACCCGCGTCACCTCGTCGGTGAACGCCGACAGCTGGTCCACGAGGCCGTTGACGGTGCGCCCCACCTTGAGGAACTCGCCCCGCAGCGGATGCGCGGCCCCGTCCGCCCCTTGCGACCGCAGGTCCATCCGCTGCTCCAGGTCGCCCTCGGCCACCGCCGACAGCACCCGGCCCACCTCGGACACCGGCCGGACGAGGTCGTCGACCAGGGCGTTGGACGCGTCGATCGCCGCCGCCCACGCCCCCTCGCAGGCCCCGACCTCCAGCCGCTCCGTGAGCTTCCCCTCACGCCCGACCACCCGGCGCACCCGCGCCAGCTCGCCCGTGAGCTGCATATTGCGGTCGGCGACGTCGTTGAACACCGCCGCGATCTCGGCCATCACGCCGTCACCGGCGACCGTCAGCCGCTTGCGGAAGTTCCCGTCACGCATCGCGGAGAGAGCCGACAGCAGTCGGTTCAGGGCCGCCGTGTCCACTTCCGTCGTCCCATTGGCCCGGGACCGTCCGCCCTTCGCGCGCGTGCTCACGCCCCGCGCCGCTGCGCCAGACTCCACCGTGTCCCTCCCGCTGGGTTCGATCATCCTCGTCGGGCTTCCGTTTCAGTCTTTCCCAGTGTTTCACCCCCGGCACCGAGGGGTTCGCCACTAGGAACGTAACCATGCTGCCCGGGTCTCGTTTGATCCCACAGGGCAGGGCTTGTCCTTCGTCACAGCCGCGAGGCTCGCGAGAAGCCCCGGTCTTTTCGGATCCGGGGAGGGCCACCACAGTCCGGCGGCATCCGCGCATCGCGCGATGTCCTCCATCGCCGACCACGACCCGGCGGCCGCGCGTGTTCCCTCGCGGAGAACACCCATGGCCGCCGGACTGCGTCCACGCCCGAAACACACAGCTCTGTCCACACCACTTGATCCGACGGTTTAGCCTGGCGGATGAATCGAGGACATGGGAAACGGGCACAGGACTCGGGGGAGCAATGAGAGGCCAATGGGGAGTGCTGTGATCACCGCGCGGGCTGCCGCCACCTTCGAGCCGGTCGGACGCTCGGTCGCCTCCGCCCGCGCCTTCGTCCGGGACACTCTCCAGGGCTGGGGCTTCCCCGACATCATCGACGACGCCGTCGTCCTGACCAGCGAACTCGTCACCAACGCCGTCGTCCACGCCGGCACCGCCGCCGACGTCCTGTGCATGCGCACGGACACCGGCGTACGCGTCGAGGTCGCCGACCACTACCCCGACCGCGAGCTGCCGCTCCAGAGCTCCGCGCACCGGCTCGGCGGCGTGGACCGGGAGGGCGGCCGCGGCCTGCTCCTGTGCGCGGCGCTCGCGACCCGCTGGGGCGTCGAGTACAGCAGCACCCACAAACAGGTGTGGTTCCAGCTCGACCTGCCCGACCGCCCGGCCGGCACCCGCTCCGCGGGCCCCGCGCTCCCCGCGGAGGCCCTGCCCGTCGCCGACACCCGCGTCCGCGTCGCCGTCGTCCAGATCGACCGCGGCGGCGTCATCAGCGCCTGGAACGACGACGCCCAGGCCATGTTCGGCTTCCCCGCCGACCAGGTCACCGGCAAGCCCCTCACGGACTTCGCCGCCTGGCCGCACACCCCCGGCACCTCCACCGGCATCGCCGAGGCCCTGCGCCTCTCCCGCTGGGAAGGCTCGTACGGCATAAGGGACGCCGACGGCCGCATCACCCCGGTCTACGCCTCCCACCTGCGCGTCCGGGACAACGAGGGCGCGCCCTCCACGGTCTGCCTGCTCGTGCGGGAGGACGAGCGCGCGGTGCTCCAGAGCCTCCAGCGCTCCCCCTCGGTGGACGCCGGCACAGGCGAGCGCGGCAACGCCACGGACCCCTTCGAGGTCTTCATCGGCTCCCCGGCCCCCGACGATCTCGACGGCCTCCTCCAGCGCACGGTCGAGCGCGCCCGCGACATGCTCGACGGGGACGCGGCCTATCTGCTGCTGGCCACCGACGACGAGACCGAGCTGGAGGTCCGCGCCTCCACCGGTCTCCCGTCCGCCCGCCAGCGCTTCGCCCGCGTCCCCGTCGAGGCGGGCACGGGCCGCTATGGCTCGGCCCGGATGCCCGCGGTCCACGAGGACCTCGCCGTCATCCCCGGTGCCGTGCCCCTGCTGGCCGACACCGGCATGCGCTCCGTCGTCACCGTCCCCCTCAAGGTCGAGGGCCGTCTCACCGGCTCGCTCGGCGTGGCCGCCGAGGCTCCCGGACGCTACACCAACGAAGAGGCCCTGCGGCTCCAGTTCGCCGCAGACCGTATCGCCCTCGCGGTCGAACGGGCCCGGCTCAACGAGCTCGAACGTCTGCGCCGCGGTTCGCTCTCCTTCCTCGTGGAGGCGTCCGATCTGCTCGCGGGCACCCTGGACCGCGACCAGACGCTGGCGCTGATGGCCCAGATGACCGTGCCCACGCTGGCCACCTGGTGCGCCGTCTACACCGTCGCCGATCCCGCCTCCGACCCCGAGCTCTCCTACGTCCTGCACGAGGACGAGGACCGCATCGACGGCCTCAAGACCCTCCTCGGCAAGCTCGCGCCGCCGGAGCCCGTCCCCACGCCCGGCGCCCGCGTCTGGACGGCGCCCGCCGAGGCCGCCCACTCCGCGGCGCTGCGCAGCTCCCTGCGCAGCCTGGGGCTGGCCGACATCACCCGGACCGCCGGGCCGAGCACCTCGCTCGCCACGGCGGCCGCCGTCGGCGGCGAGACGGTCGTGCTGCCGCTCGTGGCCCGCAACCGCGTCATCGGCATGCTCACGCTCGGCAAGCCCACCGACGACCACTTCCGCCAGGAGATCCTGGAGCTCGCCGAGGATCTCTCCCGCCGGGCGGCGCTGGCCCTCGACAACGCCCGCCTCTACAGCGAGCGCACGGCCATCAGCCAGTCCCTCCAGCGCAGCCTGCTGCCGCCGGAGCTGCCGCACGTGGCCGGTGTCGAGGTCGACGTCATCTACCGCGCGGCCGGCGAGGGCAATGAGGTCGGCGGCGACTTCTACGACCTCTTCCCGATCCGTGACGGCGCCTACGGCTTCGCGATCGGCGACGTCTGCGGCACGGGCCCGGAGGCCGCTGCCGTCACCGGCCTCGCCCGGCACGCACTGCGCCTCCTCGCCCGCGAGGGCTACGGCGGCCCGGCCGTCCTGGAGCGGCTCAACGCCGCCATCCTCGACGAGGGCGCCCGCAGCCGCTTCCTGACCCTCCTGTACGGCGAGCTGTGGCCGCAGGAGGACGGCAGCGCGATCCTCAAGGTCGTCTGCGCCGGGCACCCGCTGCCCCTGCGCCTGCGCCCGGACGGCACGGTGGAGCCCGCGGCGGATCCCCAGCCGCTGCTGGGTGTCATGGAGGACCTGGAGCTGTACGAGCAGACGGTCACGCTCGACCCGGGCGACGTCCTGCTGTGCGTCACGGACGGCGTGACGGAGCGCCGCGAGGGCGCCCGCATGCTGGGCGACGACGGCCTGAGCGACGTGCTGTCGAACTGTACGGGCCTCACGGCGGGCGCGGTCGCCGCACGCATCCTGCGCGCCGTCGAGCGCTTCGCCGCCGAACCCGCCTCGGACGACATGGCGATCCTGGCGATGCGCGTGCCCGGCCTGCACGAGGAGTGAGTCCGCCAGGACAGCGAAAAGGCCCCCGCCGAACGGCGGGGGCCTTTTCTTTATGGAGCCCCAATACGGAATCGAACCGTAGACCTTCTCCTTACCATGGAGACGCTCTGCCGACTGAGCTATTGGGGCCGGCAACGAGATAAAGCATACCCGACGTTCGCACGTCCTTTTGACCACCCGGTCGCTCCGTCAGCCGGCCCTCAAGCGGCCACCTTCAACAGCCCGCCGAGCGCGTTGCACGCGGACACCATCCGGTGCAGTTCCCGCTGCGTCGTCGACGCGTCCACGGGCAGCGCGAGGCATTCGTCGGCGGCACGCTCCGTCTCCGCGAGCCACAACTCCCGCCGGAACGCGGCGGTCCGGTGCACGGGCGTCTGTACGGGCACGTGGCAGCGCACCCGGCGGGCACGGAGCGCCCGGGCGAAGGCGTCCCGGTCGGGCCGGCCGTTGCCGGGCACCCGCACCACGTACGAGCCGTAGCTGTGCGGGAGTTCGGGTCGCACGGGAGGTGTCCGCACGCCGGTGAGCCGCGCGTTCAGGAAGGCCGCGTTCTCCCGCCGCCTCCTGGTGTCCTCGTCCATCGGACACGGCGGCTCGTATTCGATGACGAGCAGTCCCCGGTCCGCGGCGACGGCTCGCAATCCCTCCAGGTCGGCGCGGTGACCGAAGAGATGAACGGGCATCACGGCCGCGGTACGCAGCGTCAGGGTGGCGGCCACGGAGGCCGGGTCGAGGCAGAGGCTGTGCGGGTCGATGTCCGCGAACGTGGGCACGGCACCGGCCCGGCGAACGGCCTCCGCGGCCCCTGCCGTGGCGTACGAGGGCACGACGACCTCGTCCCCCGCACCGATTCCCGCCGCCGTGAGCCTCTCCACTGTCCCCATGGAAGGGAGGGTGACGGCAGGACGTTAACGAGGAGTGACGCTGCGCACTTCATCATGAAAACAAAAAAGCTCCGGTATCTGAACAGAAGTTCAGATACCGGAGCTTTTTGAAAATTTGTTCGGCGGCGTCCTACTCTCCCACACGGTCCCCCATGCAGTACCATCGGCGCTGAAAGGCTTAGCTTCCGGGTTCGGAATGTAACCG
>NZ_JBIAWF010000029.1:0-108602 GCF_042895325.1 Streptomyces sp. NPDC001407 | reverse complement strand
GAACGGTCTCCGCCATGCCAGCCATACCCAGAGCCCCTGGGCCCTCCGATCTTACGAATGACCAGAGTCAGACCCACACCTGAAAGGTAGGACCGAACCATGCCCCTGGACGAACTGCGCCACCGCTACCGTGCATTGATCGACGTGAGTGCCGAGCCCGGCACCCAGGCCCCACCGTCTTCCGTGTCGACCCCGCCGACCCGCCCCTGCGCGGCGACCTCCGCGGATCGCTCACCGCGCTCTTCGCGCGGGCCCCGGACGGCGACCCTCCTCACCGTCCTCCTGACCGGACTGGTCGCCATGCTGCTGCAACTGCCGCTCGTCCGCTGGCTGGAGGACTACTGGTCGCCCTGGCTGAACTGGTTGAGCGTCCTGTGCAACGCCCGTCAGGAGCGCCGCCGCGGCCCGGTCGGCGCCGAGCCCGTGCCGGACCCTCCGCCCAAGACTGCCTTGCCGCAGCCGAGGGGCCTGTTCTCCTGGTGCGCGGTACGGCGTAGCTCAGGCGGCGGAGGCCGGGGGCGCGGCCGGCGCGGCCACCTGGAAACCACTGACCTGGGAGAAGCCCCGGGCCGAGCCGGCGATCACCGCGGCTATACCGCTCGTCCTCGGACTCCCCCAGCCGCCCACTCGCGGAAGTTAAACGCACCCGGCCCCGCCGGACGACATCCGGCAGGGCCGATCCCGTCAACGGCCTCCGGAACCCCGGAAACGGTTCCACAGGGACGCCGTTTGGTTCGCGGCTGATCCGGGACGGATTCGCTGGGGTTTCGGATGGTGACGCAAGGCGCTGCGTTGATTGCAGAGGGTGACTCCTGTGTTGGTTGTCTGGAGTGCAACGAACCCTCCAGACAATCGACTTCAGGCTCTAGAAGAAACCAAGTTTCTTTGGGCTATAGGAACAAAGAACGTTCTTCGTCTGCTGATAATGATCCAGCATCATCCTGTGCGTCTCCCGCCCGATCCCCGACTGCTTGTAGCCCCCGAACGCCGCATGCGCCGGATACGCGTGATAGCAGTTCGTCCACACCCGGCCCGCCTGGATCGTGCGGCCCGCTCGGTAGGCCGTGGTGCCGTTGCGGGTCCAGACGCCTGCGCCGAGGCCGTAGAGGGTGTCGTTCGCCAGCGTCATCGCGTCGTCGAAGTCCGTGAACGGCGTTACCGCCACCACCGGGCCGAAGATTTCCTCCTGGAAGACGCGCATGCTGTTGTCGCCTTCGAGGATCGTGGGGCGGACGTAGTAGCCGCCTTCCAGTTCGCCGCCGAGTTCCGCGCGCGTGCCGCCGGTGAGGACTCGGGCGCCTTCCTGGCGGCCTATGTCCAGGTAGGAGAGGATCTTCTCCAGCTGGTCGTTGGACGCCTGGGCGCCGATCATGGTGGTGGTGTCCAATGGGTGGCCCGCGACGATGCGTTCGGTGCGGGCCACCGCCGCTTCCATGAAGGCCGCGTAGTGGCCGCGCTGGATCAGGGCACGGGACGGGCACGTGCAGACCTCGCCCTGGTTGAGGGCGAACATCGTGAAGCCTTCGAGCGCCTTGTCGAGGAAGTCGTCGTCGGCCGCGGAGACGTCGTCGAAGAAGATGTTCGGGCTCTTGCCGCCGAGTTCGAGGGTGACCGGCTTCAGGTTCTCGGAGGCGTACTGCATGATGAGGCGGCCCGTCGTCGTCTCGCCGGTGAAGGCGATCTTGGCGACGCGCGGGCTGGACGCCAGCGGCTTGCCGGCCTCCACGCCGAAGCCGTTGACGATGTTGACGACGCCCGGCGGCAGCAGGTCGGCGACGAGGTCCATCCACACGTGGCTCGACGCCGGGGTCTGCTCGGCCGGCTTCAGCACGACCGCGTTGCCCGCCGCCAGCGCCGGGGCGAGCTTCCAAGTGGCCATGAGGATGGGGAAGTTCCAGGGGATGATCTGGGCGACCACGCCGAGCGGCTCGTGGAAGTGGTAGGCCACCGTGTCCTCGTCGAGCTCCGAGAGGCCGCCCTCCTGCGCGCGGATCGCGCCCGCGAAGTAGCGGAAGTGGTCGATGGCGAGCGGGATGTCCGCGGCCAGCGTCTCGCGGACCGGCTTGCCGTTCTCCCATGACTCCGCGACCGCGAGCTCCTCCAGGTGCTCCTCCATGCGGTCGGCGATGCGGTGCAGCACCAGCGCGCGGTCGGCCGGTGACGTGCGGCCCCACGCGGGCGCGGCGGCATGGGCGGCGTCCAGCGCGCGCTCGACGTCCTCGACGGTGCCGCGGGCGATCTCGGTGAACGGCCGGCCGTTCACCGGGGTGGGGTTCTCGAAATACTGCCCCTGCTTGGGCGGTACGTATTCGCCGCCTATCCAGTGGTCGTACCGCGGGCGGTACGAGACGATCGCGTCGGGGGAGCCGGGGTCGGCGTAGCGGGTCATGAGGACGGCCTTCCGGAAGCGGGGGTACGAAAGAGGTGCGCCCAGGAAGCTAGCCCCGCGCAGGTTGCGCGAACGTTGCCCGGCCGCCCAGCCCGTACGCCATCCGGCCCGTATGCCGCCCAGCCCCGGCCCCCAGCTCGTACGTCGACCGTAATCGCCGCGCCTCCTCCGCCACCGACCCCCGCTGCGGCGCGCTCATCGGGAGCGCGGCCAGCAGTCGCTCCCATACCTCCAAGTCCTCCTCGCCCCACGGTGTGTCGGCCCACATCTGGAGTGCGGCGGAGTCGCCGCTGGTCAGCACCGCCCTGCGCAGCCTCGTCTCCAGGAGGCGCCGCATCCGGCACACGCCGGGCGCCTCCGAGAGGGGGAGCAGGGGGCCGTCGTACGCGCGGAGGGCGGCGCGCAGGCCGCCCGCGGCCAGTTCCCGCTCCAGGCAGCCGAAGTCCGTGTCGACTGCGCCGCGCAGCCGGTACGGGCGGGACGCGAGCAGCGGGCCCACCAGCCGTCGCAGCCGGGAGAGTTCGGCCCGCAGGGTCACCGGCGGCACCGGGCGGTCGCCGTAGAGGGCCGCCGCGAGCTGTTCGCCGGTCAGTCCGTCGGGGTGGGCGGCCAGGAGGGCGAGGATCTCGCTGTGCCGGCGGCCCAGGCGTAACCGGCGCCCGTCCACGACGAGCAGTGCCTCGTCCCGGCCGAGGACCGACAGGACGCAGCCGGGCAGCGGTTCCGGCACCGCCAGTTGTGCCTCGGCCGCGCGGGCGGTGGCCTGGACGAGCGCGAGGCTGTGCGGCGCGGCCAGGTGATCGCCGCCGGTGATGTCCACCGCGCCCAGCAGCCGCCCGGTGCGCGGGTCGTGGACGGGGGCGGCGGCGCAGGTCCACGGCTGGACCAGGCGGTTGTAGTGCTCGGTGGCGAAGACCTGGACGGCGTGGTCGAGGGCCAGGGCGGTGCCGGGGGCGTTGGTGCCCGCGTGGGCCTCGTCCCAGCGGGCACCGGGGACGAAGTTCATGCGCTCGGCCCCCTTCCGTACGCCCGCGTGCCCCTCCACCCACAGCAGTCGGCCCGCCGCGTCGCAGACGGAGAAGAGGTGCGCGCCGTCGGAGGCGATGGAGCCGAGCAGTTCGCGGAAGAGGGGGAGCACGGCGGCCAGCGGGTGCGTCCGGCGGCAGGTCTCCAGCTCGGCGCCGGTCAGCTCGACCGGCGCGAGGAACTCGGGGGTGGGCAGGGCGGCGGCCGAGCGCCGCCAGGAGTCGGCGACCACGGCGCGTACGTGGGGATTCGCCCCTTCCCCTGCCGCGAAGGCCGCGTGGGCGCTACGGACCGCACGGCACCGTTCCGCGGGGTCGTCGCCGCACACCAGCGCCAGCCATGGGTTGACCATCCGGACCCTCCCAGCCCTCGGCGGCCCCCGCGGAAAGCGCAGCATCCCACAGGGGGCGGGGCACGGACAGGGCCCGGCCCGCACGGATCTCACGGGGCGTCAGGCTTGCGGTAGGGGCCGCACACCCAGCACGCTGCACCTTCAGCTGTACGACTCGGCTGCACGACTCAGCCATACGACGCGAACCGGAAGAGACACGAGAAGGCCATGACTGCCCTGTCCAAGAAAGTTCTGCTCGACATCCTCGAGCGCACCCTCGCCGCCTATGTCACCACCTTCCTCGGCCTCCTCATCGCCGACGGCTTCGACCTCACCGATGTCTCCGCGCTCAAGGCGGCGGCCATCGCGTCGCTGCCCGCCGCCCTCTCCGTGATCAAGGGCGCGATAGGCAGCCGCTTCGGCGACACGAACAGCGCCGCCTGGCTCCCGGGCCGCGGCGGCGGGGGCAAAAGCGGAACCAAGGGCGGCTCGCGCGCGGGGCGGCAGCCGAGCGGAGGCTGAGGGTTCACACGGGGTGTGCGCGGCGCACCCACGCCGCCCCCGCGCACACGCTTCCCGGCGCCGTCCGCCGCACGGTTGACTCGAAGACGCGAGTCCCACTGGAGCGACGGGACCCGGGCCGTCGGCCCTTCCCCCGAGCCGACGGCCCACCGCCTCGTACCGCCGGGCGGACGGTACGGGGCGGGTCACCGTCTTGCGGGTGGCCGCCCCGTCGTGCCTCACACCAATTCGGGCTGCGGTTCCGCCTGCCGCGTCGGCTCCGGCGTCGGTGCCTTCCGCTCCCAGCGCCTGGTGGTCCGTACGTAGCCGTAGATCACCGATGCCATCGCCAGGATGAGAAGCGGTCCGGACACCCACGGATGCTCGGCCATCTCCACCGGCAGCCAGCGGTATGCCGCCAGGAGCGCGGCGAAGACCGTCGTGCCATGAGCGACCAGCCGGATTCCCGACCGGTCCCAGCCGCGGTCGAACGCGCGCAGGGCTGCCTCGATCGTGAGCGAGAACACCACGCCGGCGACGAGGTCCACGCCGTAGTGGTAGCCGAATCCCAGCGTGGCGCTGAGTGTGGCGACCAGCCAGAACGCTCCCGCGAAACGGAGCAGCCTGGGGCCCTTGCGGGTGTGGATGAAGATCGCGGTGGCCCACGCCGTGTGCAGGCTGGGCATGCAGTTGCGAGGGGTGATCGTGTCGTAGGGCACCGGGTGCGGCGCGTGGATCGCCAACGGTGTGTGGGGCCACAGGTCGGCCACCGCCCACTGCACGCCGCCGGTGCCGGAGGCGCCCGGGCCGTAGGCGAAGACCGGTCCGACCACCGGGAAGATCATGTAGATGGCCGGCCCGAGGAGGCCGATCACCAGGAAGGTGCGCACGAGGTGGTGGCGCGGGAAGCGGCGCTCGGTGGCCACGTTGCGCAGCTGGTACAGCGCGACGACGACCGCGGCCACCGCGAGCTGGGCGTAGACCGTCCCTAGGAGGTGGTTGCCGATCGGGCCGGTGGCTTCGAGGAGCCGGCCCATCGCCCATGACGGGTTGCCCAGCGCGTGATCGGCGGTGGCCAGATAGGGGTCGAGCACCGTCGGGCGGGTCTTCGCGGTGATGAGCAGCCAGGTGTCGCCGATCTTGCGGCCGGTCACCAGCAGCAGGCCCAGCGCGACGCCCTTCAGCAGCAGGGTGCGTTCGTGGCCGGTGCGGCGCGTGAACGCGATGACCGCGCAGCCCAGCATCACCCACAGCGCGCCGTTGCCGAAGTAATGGCCCTCGGGCACCTCGGCGCCGGCCGCCCACCGCACCAGCACGAAGACGACGTCGATGCCGATCGCCGCGCCGGCCGCGATGAACCGTTGCCGCCAGGTGAGCACCACCATCATGAGCGCCATGCCGCCGTACAGCGGTCCCGGCTTGGGGGCGAAGATCACCTCACGCACCTGGGTCGCCAGCGGACCCGGCACGCCGGCGTAGCGACGGGCGGCGATCTCCAGCGCGACGAGGAGTACGAGGGCTGCCACGCCCGCCGCTGCCCACAGGATCACCTGTGGCTGACGCCGCACGGCGACGTTTATTCGCGAAAACACCCGGCCAACTATAGGCATCGATCACTTAACCGATTTGTTGGGTGCTGGCCATTTGGTCAGTTTTTGTGCTGGGTGGTGTGGTTTTCCGGCGCGTCAAGACGCCCCCCGCCGTCGGGCCGTGCGGAGCGGGTGCAACGATGTGCACGTCATGAGAGCAGGGCAGGCGCACGAAGGTCCGCGAGCGCTGCGAGCCGCGGTGTTCGCAGCGGTCTGTGTGCTGCTCGCTGCCCTGGGACACGCGGTCATGTCCGGCACGACCGTCCCCTGGTGGGCCGTCGCCGTCGCACTGTGCACGACGGGCAGCGGCGCGTGGTTCATGGCGGGTCGCGAACGCGGCCCACTGCTGATCACGCTCGCCACCGTCGGGGCGCAGACCGGACTGCACTTCTTCTTCGCCCTCTCCCAGAACGTCGCGGCCAACGCGGCCCGCGCGGCCGCGGCCGCACGCGCCGGACTGCCCACCGGCATGCCGGGCATGGACCCCGGCATGCCCATGGGACACGACATGGCCGGCACGGCTGATATGTCCATGAGCGGCGCCATGGGTGACATGGGTGACATGAGCGGCGGCATGGGCGCCATGGCCGGGCACGCCATGTCCGGTCATTCCATGGCCATGCACACCGGTCACGGCGCCATCGGCATGTGGTCGGCGCACGTCCTCGTCGCGATCGTCTGCGGCGTCTGGCTCTCCGGCGGCGAACAGGCCGCTTTCCGGCTCGGCCGCGCCCTGCGCACCCGGCTCTTCGCCCCGCTGCTCGTCCTCTTCCGGGACACCCCGACACCCTCCGGTCCGCCGCGCATCCGCGCCGACCGGACGCGCGCCGCGCAGCGCCTGCGGCAGTTGCTCTACGCCCATGTCCTGGACACACGTGGTCCACCGGCCCGCGTCGCCGTCGCCTTCGGCTGACGGCGACTCCTCGCGCCGAACCACGTCACCGGGCCGACCCGCACTCCAGGGCGCCCGGATTCCAGGAAGGACCCAGGGCGATGACCCCTGCCCGCACATGGGGCGTGCCGCGACAGCACGTCCCGCCTGCCGACGGCACGCGCCGCACGGCGGTCCCCAGCACGTCAGATGTTCCCCAGGCCCGCCGACAGCAGCTTCAGCCGGCGCGCGCGTTCCTCCCAGTGCCGGCACGCGGCACACTCCCGCAAGTGGGCGTCGAGCGCCGGGCCGGAGACCTCCGGCGGCGGCTCCTCGCCGTCGACGCGGGCGGACATGGCGGTACGGGAATCGACGCAGTGCACCCCGCCATCGTCCCCGGCGCCGCCGGAACCCCGCGCACCACCCCCCGCGCGGGGGGCCGCCGTGCGTGACGACGAGACGGTGACCACCTGGGCGCTCGCGGCCCGCGGCGGTGACGCCGACGCCGTGGAGCGCTTCATCCGCGCCACCCAGAGCGACGTACGGCGGTACGTGGCGCGGCTCAGCAATGATCCGCAGGGCGCGGACGACCTCGTGCAGGAGACGTATCTGCGGGCCCTGCGCTCGCTGCCGCGCTTCGAGGGGCGCTCGTCGGCCCGCACCTGGCTGCTGACCATCGCCCGCCGCACGGTCGTGGACCGGCTCCGCTTCAACGCGGCCCGGCCCCGGCTGTCGGACACGGACGACTGGCAGTCGGCCGCCGAGCGGGCACAGTCCGCGGAGCTGCCCGGCTTCGACGAGGGCGTCGCCCTCTCGCAGCTCCTCGACCGCCTGCCGTACGAGCGGCGCGAGGCGTTCGTCCTGACCCAGCTGCTGGGTCTGCCGTACGCGGAGGCCGCCCTCGTCGCGGGCTGCCCGGTCGGCACGGTGCGCTCCCGCGTGGCGCGGGCGCGCGAGGCGCTGATCAGCCAGCTGGAGACAGCCGAGCGGGACGCGGTACGGGCCGCGCCGGTGCTGGCCGGAGCCGCCTGACCGGCCGGACACGGAGAGGGGGCGGGGCTCGTCACGAGCCTCGCCCCCTTTCGTATCGCCTTTTCCTGTCGCCGGCTACCCCCGGTTCCCCGGGCGGACCACCACCGCTTCGACCTTCACCGTGCCGCTGTCGTGGAAGCGGAGGATCAGCGGCAGGCGGTCGCCGGTGCGCAGGCGCGGCGGGGACGACACCATGATGTCCAGGCCGTGCGGCGACATGTCGAGGGTGCCGCCCGCCGGGACGGCCGCCGACGGCACCATCCGCATCGACCCGGCGCCGTCCTTGACCACCGTGCGGCTGAGCATCGCGCCGCCCGCGGTCGGGGCCTCGACGCCGACGAGCTCGTCGGCCGCGTCACCGTCGTTGCGGATCTTCAGGAACGCGGCCGTGTCGTCCGTGCCGAAGGGGAGCAGGACGCGGGGGTCCTCGACCTCGATCGCCGCGGGCCGGCCCGCGGCGCCGGAGGCGGTCCACGCGCACAGGCCGCCGAGGGCGACGGCGCAGGCGATGACGGGCACGGCGGCCGCGCGTGCGGTCGCGGCGAGCGGCCTGGTGGCCGGGCCGGGAAGCTGCGTCTTCACGCGTCACCTCGTGTCTGGACTGCTGTGTTCTCGAACGCCGGGCGGCGCCGGGCGGGGGAGTGCGTACGGCTCCGGCCCGCCGACCGCGCGGGCGCCGGCTGCCAGCCGCGCAGGCGGAGGCTGTTGGCCACCACCAGGACCGAGCTGACCGACATCGCGGCCGCCGCGAACATCGGGCTGAGGAGACCGACCGCGGCGAGCGGCACGGTGACCAGGTTGTAGCCGAACGCCCAGGCGAGGTTGGCGCGGACCGTCGCCGACGTGCGGCGGGCCAGGCGCACCGCGTCCGCCAGTGCGCCCATGTCCTCGCGGACCAGCGTCACGTCCGCCGCGCCGATCGCCGCGTCCGTGCCGCTGCCCATCGCGATGCCCAGATCGGCGCCCGCCAGCGCCGCGGTGTCGTTGACACCGTCGCCGATGACCGCGACCCGGCGCCCCTGGGCGCGCAGTTCACGGACGAGCGCCGCCTTGTCCTCGGGCGTGGCGCGCGCGTGGACCTCGGTGATGCCGAGCTCCTCGGCGACGGCCCGCGCGGCGCCTTCGCTGTCACCCGTGGCCAGCACCGGCCGCAGGCCGAGCCGCTTGAGGTGGTCGACCGCGCGGTACGAACCGGAGCGCACGGAGTCGCCGAGCGCGACGACCGCCTCGGGCGTGCCGTCCACCCGGACCAGCACCACGGTCCGCCCGTCCCGCTCCGCCTCGCGCACCGCCGTGGCCAGGGCCTCCGGCAGCCCGTTCTTCCCGGCCTTCTTCCGCGACGCGGCGGCCTCCTCCGGGCGGACGACCTCCACGAGCTGGCCCCCGACCCGTCCCGAGACACCCCGGCCCGGCGTCGCCGCGAACCCGGTGACCTCCGGCAGCGCTTCGGCGTCCGGCACGTAGGCGCACACCGCCCGGCCCACCGGGTGCTCCGAACCCCGCTCGACCGCCGCGGCCAGCCGCAGCGCCTCGTCCGGGCCGAGCCCGTCCGCGCGGGCCGTCACCCCGGTCACCGCCATCGAACCGGTCGTCAGCGTGCCCGTCTTGTCCAGCACGACGGTGTCCACCCGCCGCAGCCCCTCCAGCGCCTGCGGGCCCGACACCAGGATGCCCAGGCCCGCGCCCCGGCCCGTGGCCGCGAGCAGCGCCGTCGGCGTGGCCAGGCCGAGCGCGCACGGGCAGGCCACCACGAGCACCGCGACGGCGGCCGTGACCGCCGCCTGCGGCGGCGCGCCCGCGCCCAGCCAGAAGCCGAGCACGGTGACGGCGACAGCGAGCACCGCCGGGACGAAGACCCCCGCGACGGCGTCGGCGACGCGCTGCACCCGGGCCTTGCCCGCCTGCGCGTCCTCCACCAGCCTGGCGATCCGCGCCAGTTGGGTGTCCGCGCCGACCGCCTCGGCCCGCACCTCCAGCAGGCCACCGGAGTTGACGGCGCCACCGACCACGGCCGAGCCGGGACCCGCCTCCACGGGCGCGCTCTCACCCGTCACCAGCGACAGGTCCAGCGCCGAGCCGCCCGCGACGACCAAGCCGTCGGTGGCCACGCGCTCACCGGGGCGCACGACGAAGCGGTCGCCGACCCGCAGTTCACCGATCGGCACCCGCCGCTCGGTGCCGTCGGCGTCCCGCACGACGACGTCCTTCGCGGCGAGCGAGGCCAGCGCACGCAGTGCCGAACCCGTACTGTGCCGGGCCCGCGCCTCCAGCAGCCGCCCGACCAGCACGAACAGCGGTACGCCGACGACCGCTTCGAGATAGACGTCCGCCGTGCCACCGCCCATCGACGGCAGCAGCGTGAACGGCATCCGCATGTCCGGATCGCCCGCCCCGCCGAGGAACAGCGCGTACGCCGACCACGCGTACGACGCCAGCACGCCGAGCGAGACGAGCGTGTCCATCGTCGCGGTGGAGTGGCGCAGACCGCGCAGCGCCTTCTCGTGGAACGGCCACGCGCCCCACACGGCCACCGGCGTCGCCAGCGCGAAGCACAGCCACTGCCAGTTGCGGAACTGCAGCCCCGGCGCCATGGACAGCACCAGGACGGGCACGGACAGCAGCGCGGTGACGATCAGCCGGGTCAGCGCCGTAGCAGCGGCCGCGCCGTCGGGCTCTTCACGGACCTCGGGCTCGGGCAGCGACGCCGTGAAGCCCGCGCCCTCCACCACGGCCATCAGCTCCGCCGCCGTCACCCCGGCGGGGTGACTGACCCGGGCGCGGCCGGTCGCGAGGTTGACGGTGGCGGTCACGCCGTCGAGCCGCCCGAGCTTCTTCTCCACCCGCGCCACGCACGCCGCGCAGGTCATCCCGCCGACGACGATCTCGGTGGCGGCCGGCGCCACTGCGCTCGCGGTGCTCATCGGACCACCACCGGGCCCACGGGGGCGCCCATGTCGTGCATGCCGCCCATCCCGCCCATGCCATCGCCACCGCCGGAACCGGAGCCACCGCCACCACCGGTGCGGTGTATGCCGGGGGCCGCGGGTCCGGCGGCCGACCCGACGGCGTACGCGACACCGAAGAGGGCGGCCAGCAACAGGACGAAGCCGAGCAGGGATCCGTACGGACTGAGAAGACGACGAGCGGTCATCGCCGCATCGTGACACGTCGCGCGCCGCGTCCGGCCGTCCGCGACGGGCCCACGGCGCGTGAGGATTGTCCCTTTCGCGTACGGGAACCAGCGGGCCCCCGCGGCCGACTACCCAGGAATCACCCGGCACCGCCCCACGGGCCGTTCGCGAAACGACGGGAACTCACCGACCGTCCCGTCCGACTTCCTTGGGGTCCACGACCTCGCGAGGAGCCCCACCGTGTCGCTGCCCGACCCGATTCCCCTCTACGGACCCGAATACAAGCGGGACCCCTACCCGCTCTACGCGCGCATGCGCGCGGCCGGGCCCATCCACCGGGTGCTCTTCCCCAGCGGTGTCACCGCCTGGCTGGTGACCGGCCACGCCGCCGCTCAGCGGACCCTCGCCGACCCCCGGCTCGGCAAGAACCACGCGCTCGGCAACGACCGCTGGCGCGAGAACGCCTCGATCATGCCCGAGCCGCAGCACTCCCAGCTCCAGGTCCACCTCCTGCACCAGGACGCGCCCAAGCACACCGCCATGCGCCGCCTGATCACCGACGCCTTCGCACCGCGCCGGGTCGAGGAGCTGCGCCCCCGCTTCCAGGAGATGGCCGACGCCCTCGTCGACGCCATGCCCGCCGACGCGGACTCCGCGGACCTCGTGCGCTGCTTCGCCGCGCGGTTCCCCTTCCAGGTGCTCGCCGAGGTCATCGGCCTGCCGCCGCACCTCGCCGCCCGCTTCCGGCGCGACTGGGGCAAGGTCGTCGCCCCCGTCGGCCCCACCGACCCGGGCCGCCCCGCCTACGAGGCGCTGCTGCGCGAACTCCAGGGCTACATCGCGGAGGTGGTCGCCGACCGGCGCGCCGCACCCGGCGACGGGCTGCTCTCCCGCCTGGTCACCGCCCGTGACGCGGGCGAGCTGACCCAGGAGGAGCTGGACTCCATGATCTTCCAGCTGCTCGTGGCCGGCCAGGAGCCCGTCACCAACCAGATCACCACCGCCGTCGTCGCACTCCTGCGAGCGCCCGAGGCGCTGGAACGGCTGCGCGCCGAGCCCGCGCTGCTGCCCGCCGCCGTCGAGGAACTCCTGCGCATCGACAGCGCCTTCGAGCTCACGACCTGGCGCTTCCTCGCCGAGGACGCCGACCTGCACGGCACGCGCGTCCCCGCGGGAGACTCCGTCATCGTCTCCCTCTGCGCCGCCAACCGCGACCCCGAGCGCTTCCCCGACCCCGACACCCTCGACCTCGACCGGGCACAGGGCTCCCACCTGGCCTTCGGTCACGGCAGCCACTTCTGCCCCGGCGCGGCCCTGGCCCGCATCGAACTCCAGGTTGCCCTCGGCACCTTGCTCACCCGCCTGCCGGGCCTGCGCCTCGCCGTCCCCGACGAGGACCTCCCCTGGATCCCCGCCGTCCTCGGCCGGGGCGTGGGCGAACTGCCCGTCGCCTTCGACCGGCCCGCCTGCCCCCGCCCCCGTGGATGACCGCGCCATGTCCTACGCAGCAACCCTGACCCGCACCACCGTCGAGGAACGCGTGCTGGGCCTCCTCCTGCCGTACCACCGCACGGCACAGGCGACCGCCTCCGAACCCGCGGACCACCCCGAACAGCTGGCACAGATACGGCAGTTCACCGAGGCCGGTGAGACGATCGTCCTCACCCTCCCCGGCTTCCCCTGCAAGTCGCCCAACCCCGCCAAGGTCCTCGGCCACCTCCCCGACGAGGGCGAGCGCCTGTCACTGCGCTTCCTCGACCGGCTGTGCGCCCGCGTCGGCGAGATATACGAGCCCGGGGCCCGCATCGTCATCTGCTCCGACGGGCACATCTTCGGCGACCTCATCCGCGTCCCCGACGACCACATCGACGCCTACGGCGACGAACTGCGCGCCATGATCGACCGGGAAGGGCTGCGCCACGTCGACACCTTCGACATGCGCGACGTCCACGGCGACCTCGACCACGACACCAAGCGCGAACTGGTCACCGCCGCGTACGCCCCCTCCCTCGACACTCTGCGCGCCCAGGTCCGCGCCGGTGACGAGGAGACCCTGCGCCTCTACCGCGGCATCACCCGCTTCCTCTTCGAGGACACGGCCGACTTCACCGGCACCAACTCCGCACTCCAGCGCGAGTGCAAGCGACGCGCGTACGGCGTCATCGCCCGCAGCCGCGCGTGGGGCGACCTCATCGCCGACTGCCACCCCCGGTCGGTCCGCCTGTCCATCCACCCGCAGCGGGCGGGCTCGGAGAAGTTCGGCATCAGGCTGCTGGATTCGGCGGACGCGTGGGCCACGCCGTGGCACTCCGTGCTGTTGCGTGGACCGGGGGCGGGGACGCGGCTCGTGCGGCGTGCGGAGGCTGAGCGGGTGGGTCGGCTGGTGGAGCGGGAGGGACGGGCCAGTCATTTTGAAGTGACGGTGTGAGGGGGGGCTGTTCCCCCGCCGTAGTCGCGTGCGGCGGGGAGCGCCCTGCGGGCGCGTCCTCAAACTCCCCCAGCGGTAGCTGGGGGAGTTTGAGGACACCCGGCGAAGCCGGGTTGGGGGTCTGGGGGTCTCCCCCAGTTTCGGGAAGGGGCGGGGCTGGGGAACAAAGCCCCGCCGCAGGCGACAACTACCCCTCCACCGGCCCCCGGTGGTCGAAAGCGATCAGTGGATCCCCCGTCAGCGGATGGTCCACCACCGCCGCCCGCACCCCGAAGACCTCCGCCAAAAGCTCCGGAGTCAGGACATCGCGTGGTGCCCCCGAAGCCACCAGTGCCCCTTCGTGCAGCACGTGCAAGCGGTCGCACAGCGACGCCGCCGCGTTGAGGTCGTGCAGGGACAGCAGCGTCGTACGGCGCTGCGCGCGCAGCAAGGCCAGGAGTTCCACTTGGTGCTGGACGTCCAGGTGGTTGGTCGGCTCGTCCAGGACGAGCACCTTAGGGTCCTGCGCGAGTGCCCTTGCCAGCAGCACCCGTTGGCGTTCGCCTCCGGACAGGGCCGAGAAGCGGCGCGCGCCCGCGCCCGCCATGCCCACGTGGTCCAGGGCCGCCGCGACCAGGTCCGCGTCCATGGGGTCCTCGCCCGCGAACGCCCGCTTGTAGGGCGTACGGCCCATGGCCACGACCGCGCGGACCGACAGTTCGAAGTCGCTGCCGCGCTCCTGCGGCAGGGCGGCCACCAGGCGGGCCGACTCCGCCGTCGTCAGGGAGCGGACGTCCGTACCGCCGAGCAGCACGCGTCCGGCGTGCGGCCGCAGATAGCGGTAGACGGTCCGCAGGAGGGTCGACTTCCCGCTGCCGTTCGGGCCGATCAGGCCCGCGATCTCGCCGTCCTCCGCGAGCAGGTCCACGCCGGAGACCACCGTCCGCCCGGACAGGGCCACTTCGAGTCCTTCGATGGCGACACGCACGCCGCTACCCCCGCTCCAGCCGTCGGTCCAGCAGATACAGCAGCGTCGGCGCGCCGATCAGCGCGGTGACCACACCCACCGGCAGCTCCTGGTCCGGCAGGGCCGTACGGGCCAGGAGGTCGACGACCACCAGGAGGACCGCGCCGAACAGCGCGGCCACCGGCAGCAGCCGGCGGTGGGCGCCGCCCACCACCATCCGGCAGACGTGCGGCACCATCAGGCCCACGAAGCCGATCGCCCCGGACACCGACACCAGCACACCGGTCAGCACGCTGGTGACCACGAACAGCTCGCGCCGCAGCCGGACCACGTCCACGCCCAGCCCGGCCGCCGTCTCGTCGCCCATCAGCATCGCGTCGAGGGCCCGGGCGCGGGCCACCAGGGCCACCAGGCCGAGCAGCACCGCCGCCGCGGGCAGGGCGAGGGTGGACCACTGGGCGCCGCCCAGCGAACCCATCAGCCAGAACAGCACCCCGTGCGTCTGCTGGTCGTCCCCGGCCCGCAGCACCAGATAGTGGGTGAAGCCCGACAGGAACTGGCCGATGCCCACCCCGGACAGCACCAGGCGCAGCGGCGAGAACCCGCCACCCCTGCGGGCCATCGCCCACACCAGCGCGAAGGACGCCAGCGCACCGGCGAAGGCCGCCGAGGACAGCCCAAGACCGAGCAGCCCGCCCGCACCCGCGCCCAGCACGATGGCCGCGACCGCGCCCAGGGACGCGCCGCTGGAGATGCCCAGCAGATAGGGGTCCGCCAGCGGATTGCGGACCAGTGCCTGGACGGCCGTGCCGACCAGACCCAGGCCCGCGCCCACCACGGCCGCCAGCAGCGCGCGCGGCACCCGCAGCTGCCACACGATCAGGTCCTGGGTGCCGGGCACCGGATCCGCGCCGCGGATGCCGCGTACCACCGAGGACCACACCTCGCCGAGCGGCACGTCCGACGAGCCCAGGCACACGGACGCGGTCAGCGCGGCCACCAGGGCGACCCCCAGCACCGCGGCGACCCACCCGGCCCGCGCGCCCGGCTCCCGCTCCCGCTCCGCTTCCGCGGCCGTGGTGAGCGCCGCCACCTACTTCACCTGGTCCGGGTGGAGCGTGTGCGCGATCTCGCGCACGGTGTCGGCGCTGCGCACTCCGCCGATCGTGGTCCGCTCCGAGTTGATGCGCACGAAGTGGCCCTCCTTGACGGCGGTGAGGTCCTTGGTCGCGGGGAAGGAGCGCAGGAAGTCGGCGGCCTCGTCGAACGCCTTCTTGTTGGCCTCCTCGCTGCCGCGGTTGCGGACGCCGAGCTGGATCCAGTCGGGGTTCTTGGCGACGACGTCCTCCCAGCCCACCGGCTTGAAGTCGCCGTCGCAATCGGCGAAGACGTTCCGGCCGCCGGCCTGGGTGATCACCGCGTTGGCCACCTGCCGGTTGCACACCGCCATGGGCTGCTTGGTGCCGGCGTCGTAGTCGAAGAAGAAATACGTCGGCCGCTTCGCCTCGGGCACGCCCTTGAGCGCGTCCCGGACGGTGTCCGTCTTCTTGCGCATCTCACCGACCAGTTCGTCCGCGCGCGCGGACGTGCCGGTGACCTTGCCCATCTCCAGGACGTCGGCCTCGACGCCGGAGAGGTCCGTGCGCGGAGCCTTGCTCATCGACGCGCAGGCCGTCGACTTCAGGAAGACGTGCTTGATGCCCGCCGCCTCGAACTCCTTGGCCGTCGGGGCGTCGCCCATCTTCCCCATGTTCTTCATGGAGGAGAAGGAGTCGACATACAGATCGGCGCCCGAGGCCAGCAGCTTCTCCTTGGGGATCCCCATCTTCCCCAGCACGGGGACCTTCGCCGCCTGGTCCGCGAACTGCTCGGGCAGCGCGCCCCTGCCGGGCGGGAAACCCGTGCCGGCCAGCTTGTCGCCCGCGCCCAGCCACATCAGCAGCTCCAGGCTCGCCGCGTTGCTGGTGACGATCTTCTTCGGCGCCGAGTCGAACGTCGTCCTTGCCCCCATGCAGTCGGAGACGGTCACCGGGAAGCCCGCGCGTGCCGAGGACCCCGAGGACGCGGCCCCCGCGTCGTCGGACTTCTTCTCCGCACCGCCACCGCCGCAAGCCGTCGCCGACAGGGCCACAGCGGCCAGCACACCGCACCACACACGAGGGCGCATCAGAAAACACTCCAGAACTCGACATCCGCGCGGACCCGTCCGCGCGGGTCCGGACAGGTAGTCGGACCGCCGGTGCACCCGGTTCCCGCGCGTCGCGAGGAATCCCGACGTACGCTGCCCGAGCACCGAGTCGAAGAGCGAAGGAGACCGCCATGGCGGACCAGCTCAAGGAGATGCCCACCGACTGGCGGCGCGCCCTGGCCGTCGTCGCCCACCCCGACGATCTGGAATACGGTGCCTCCGCGGCCGTCGCGACCTGGCTCGACGGCGGTCGCGAGTGCGCGTATGTGCTGGCCAGCGTCGGTGAGGCGGGCATCGACACGCTCACCCCGGCCGAGGCCGGGCCGCTGCGGGAGACCGAACAGCGCGCCTCCGCCGCCGCGGTCGGCGTGGAGAGCGTGGAGTTCCTGGGCCACCGCGACGGTGTCATCGAGTACGGGCCCCGGCTGCGCCGCGACTTCGCGGCCGCCATCCGCCGCCACCGCCCCGAACTCGTCCTCACCCTCAACCACCACGACACGTGGGGCGGTGTCTACTGGAACACCCCCGACCACCGGGCCGTCGGCCGGGCGGTCCTGGACGCCGTCGGTGACGCGGGCAACCGCTGGATCTTCCCCGAGCTCACCGACGACGGGCTGCTGCCCTGGGACGGCGTCCGCTATGTGGCCGTCGCCGGCTCCCCGCATCCCACCCACGCCGTCGACGCGAGCAGCGGCCTCGACAGGGCCGTGGCCTCCCTGCTCTGTCACCGCACCTACATCGAGGCGCTGACGAAGGACGACCCGGAGACGTACTGCCGCAACTTCCTGGAACGCAACATGAAGGCGGTTGCGGAGCGCTTCGGCGGGCGGCCGGGGGTGGCCTTCGAGCTGTTCAGCCGCTGAGCAGGCCGGCGCGGGGAACCGCGCGCGACCGGCCATGGTCCACCCGCGGACGACGGCGCACCGGATGTCCAGCGGAGCGCTCAGGCGCGTTCGCTGTGCTCCGCGGGCACGCCTCGCCCGGGGGCCTCTTGGGCAGGGCGCACCGTGTCGCGTTCCCGGTGCGCGCGCTCGATGCGGCGGCCCCAGTTCGTGCCACCGACGATCAGTGCGGCGCCGATCACCCCGGCGTATCCGATGCGGTCGCCGCCGAGCGTCACTCCGACGGCGAGGGCCCAGACGGGCTCGGTGCCGAGCAGGAGGCTCACGCGGGACGGCGAGGTGGTCCGGACCGCCCACATCTGGACGAAGAACGCGAAGACCGTGCAGATCGCCGCCAGGTAGACCAGGTCACCCCACTGCGCCGGGCTCAGCCGTGCGGCGACCGTGGTGACGGAGTCCCCGGCGAACGGGCTCGCCGCGCAGAAGACCACCGCGCACACGCTCAACTGCAGGCACGTGAGGTTCAGGGAGTCGAACCGCTGCTTCGCGGACAGGCGGTGCATCGCCGTCACGTGCACGGCACGGACCGCGGCGGCGACCAGGACCAGCAGGTCTCCCAGGGAGGGCGCGCGCAGGGAGGAGCCCGTGGCCAGGAGCGCCACGCCGACGACCGCGACGACGGCCGCCACGAAGAAGGACGGCGGCAGCCAGGACCGCGACACCAGGTTCTCCAGGATCGGTGTCATCACGATGGTCAGGCTGATGATGAGGCCGGCGTTCGTCGCCGAGGTGCCCGCGATCCCGAAGGTCTCGAACGTCATGATCCCGGCCAGGATCACCCCCAGCAGGAGCCCGGTGCCGACCTCCCTGCGCGAGGCGCGCCGCAGTCTTCGCACGCAGATCGGCACCATGATCACCGCGGTGATCAGGAACCTCAGGCCCAGGATCGCGATCACGGTCCGGGTGCCGACGAGGTCCTTGGCCGCGAGATAGGTGGAACCCCAGACGACGGCGACGGCCAGGAGCAGGACGTCGACCAGGCCGGTGCGTGGGGTGGTTCCCGATGCGGGCACGTGGAGCTCCCAGGAGTGGTTGTGGTTGCGCTGCGGACAAGCCGCGGACCAGCGGACAAGAGGGGCCGGCGGCTCCGCGTCCTCGCGTACGGACGGGGCCGGTGTGCCGCGCCTCCCGGTGCGCGGAGGCGCCGCACGGTCCGGCACCGCGCCCGCTACGTCAGATAGGCAGCGCTCTCACGCCGTATCGACTCGTGCTCCCACGCCTCCCGGTCCCGCAGGTAGCGCGGCTCGTCCGCCGTGATGGCACGCGTCTCCGCGCCGCCGGTGGACAGCTTCCAGCGCACCGAGCCGGTGACCGCGGCCGCGCAGTGGTCGGTGAACGCCTGGACGGCCTGCCGCAGCTCGCCGTACCAGCGCCCTTCCAGGGCCTCCCGCACCCACACCTGCTCCAGGTGCATCTTCTCCCTGATGGTCTCCGCGCCGAGCGTCGCGGTCTCCAGGTGGCGGTAGGAACGCAGGAGGAGCCAGGCCGCGGGCATCTCGCGGATCTCCAGCACCTTCTCGCCGTTGTCCAGATGCTCCAGGCCGCTGTACCGGCCGATGCCGTAGGCCCCGACGCGGTCGTTGAGTGCGGCGATCAGCTCGGTCAGCGGCAGCTCGGCACCGTCGACGGCGACCGGCACCCCGGCCCGGAAGGCGACCTCGACGCTCTCGCTCGCGGAGGTGGCGCGGCGGGCGCTCCACCGGTACATGTGCTCGGGGACCGCGTGCTCTTCGGGGTCGTCCAGGATGCCCGACTCGAACTCCCGGCACCACAGGTTGGAATCGCCGCTGACGACGCGCTCGCTCATCGTGTCCAGGCCCACCTCCTTGAGCGCCTGGATCTTCTCTTCCCGGTCCACCGGGTCGAGGTCGTAGGGGCTGCCGTAGCGGCCCGCGAAGCCGAGCAGGCCGAGGGCACCGTTGAGCCGCCGCAAGGTGTTCTGCGACCGGTTCGCGGTGTGCAGCACCGCCGAGGCGCCGAGCTCCCCGGCGAGCTCCACCGCGAGGCGGGCTATCAGGGGGCGGCTGAGTGTCGAACTGACCGGGTGGGTGCCGAGATAGACCGCCTGCGCGGCGATGGCGGGCCGTACGAACTCCTCGGCGAAGAGCTCCCTGCCGTCGAGGATGTGCAGCCGGGCCCCCAGCGCCTCGGCGATGCGGCGCTTCTCCTCGCTCGTCTCGTCCTCACCCAGGTCCACGCTCACGGCGTGGACGCGGGTGAACCCGGCCTCGTGGAGCCGGTGCAGGAGATAGGTGCTGTCCAGGCCGCCGCTGAAGAGCGTGACCAGGGGGAGCGAGGGGTCCAGGTGGTCGGTGGAGAGCTGCCGGAAGGAGCGGACGAGCTGTTCGTGGATCATGTTCGCCTCTCCGGTCAGCCGTCGGCGCGGGTGAACATCGCGATGAGAACGTCCCGGTGCCCCTGCGTGGCGCCCGCGGTGACCAGCGGCGTGACGCTGTGCAGCATCCGTACGTCATCGGCGAAGAGGAACTCGCCGGGGCCTTCGAGGAGCACCTCGGCCAGGCACTCGCGGGTGTCGGCCGCGTGGACCGCGCTGACGCCGCCTTCGACGTGCCGGCGGTCGACCAGGAGGGTCAGGACGTAATCGACACCGTCGCGGTGCAACCCCTCCGGAGTCGGCTGACCGGCCTCCGCGTCCCGCGCGAGGATGCGGTTCTGGAAGCTCTGCACCTTCCAACGTCCGCAGCCGGAGAGCTCGTTGAGCGCGCCCGCGCACCAGTGGAGGATGTCCCCGAGCAGCGTGCCACCCGACACATGCTCCTCGAACGGCTCGAAGTGCCGGTCGATGCCGCCGTTCAGATGATTGAGTTCAAGGGGCTGGGAGTAGGGCACATGAGGCAGCAGCGTCAGGCCCTGCTCCTCGGTGTCGACCAGGAACTCCGCATATCTGCGCAGCCGGTACGTCCCGCCGTCGGCCATATAGGTGTCCCGGCGCAGGTTGTCCCAACTGCCCGCGAACGCCTCCCAGTCAGCACCCGTGGTGACCTCGGCGCCGAGCGCCGCGGTCAGCGCGCTGTGCAGGAAACCCTGCTCGCGTAAGCCGGCGAAGGCCTCTGAATCAGTCACAGACATGAGCTACCTCGTATCGATGGTGGGTTTCAGCGCCCAGGTACAGCGCATACGGATCGACGCTCGGCAGCACCGGCGAGACGTCCCCCCCTGCGCTCGGGCAAGCGCTGACGTTCGCCCGAACCGACTCCTTGACCCCGCCGCACACCGCTCGCCCCCATGACGGGACGCGGATGTTGAAGGCGCAAGATCGTTTCGCGAGACCGACTGTAACCGCACGACCGCCCACCTCGGAAGACTCTCGGCCCGCGAGGTCACACGAGGTATGACCGCGCCACGAAATCGGGCACAATCGGCCGAAGTTGGCCGGATACGTGTACAACCCCGCTTATTTCCAAGGCCCATGCCCGGGGCTCAGTCGCACCCCACCGGCACCCGCTCCATCACCAGCACGGCCACATCGTCCTGGAGCCTCCCGCCCGTGTGCGCGTCGAGATCCGCGCGCAGCCGCTCCAGCAACTCGGGGGTCGGCAGCGTGGCCCACGCGTCCAGCCGCTCGGCCAGGGGATAGAAACCACCGTCCGGGTCCCGGGCCTCGGTGACCCCGTCGGTGCAGGCCAGCACCCGGCCGCCCGCGGGCATCTCGACACGCTGCGCGGTGCGCGTCACCGTGGCCAGATCGCCCAGACCCAGCGGCAGCCCGGGATCCGGCGTCTCCAGCTCCCGCACCCCGCCCTCCGGCCCGATGAGGAACGGCGCCAGGTGGCCGCAGTCGATGAACACCACGGGCACCGCCCCGGCCTCCCGCCCCTCCGGCACGGGGCTCTCCTCCGTCCCGAACACCAGCGCCGTCACGAACTCCTCCGCCGCGCGCAGCACCACGTCCTCCGCGCCCGCCGACCGCGCCTCGTACGCCGCCGACCGGTGATAGCGGGAGAGCCCCTGCTCCATGGCCTCCACCCCGCTCTCCAGATCACGCCGGTGGTACGCGGCCTCCCGGAACGCCGTCAGCACCGCCGCCCCCGCGCCGAGGGTGCCCAGGCCCTTGCCCCGCACGTCACCGATCAGCACCCGCGTCCCGTACGGGGTGTCCACGACCTCGTAGAGGTCACCGCCGATCAGCGCCTCCCGCTGGGACGACACATAGAAACCGTCCACCACCACGCTGTGCGTACGCAGCGGCAGAGGCCGCAACAGCGCCCGCTGCGCGGCCTCGCCGGTGGCCCGCACCCGCTCCAGCAGGTCCTCCCCGTCCCGCCGCAGCCGGGCCACCGCGATGCTCGCGCCCACCATCAGGGCATTGCCCACGACGGCCCCGGCGCGGTTGACCGCCACGTCACCGTTGAGCACCCCGTGGTGCGCCACCATCAGACAGAAGTCCAGGACGCCGACGAAGACCGTCTGCTGATACGTGCACACCGCGGCCGCCGTCATCGGCGCGAGCGCCGCGAACACGTCCAGCCGGAGATTGGACGGGGTCATCAGATCGACGGCCACGATGACCAGGAGATAGACGAGGACGAGCGCGAAAGGCATGCTGCGCGACGACACCGTGGCGGGACCTCCACGCCGGAAATGGCTGCATAGGGACGCCGGAAATGGGCTGCATAGGGTATTTCGCCAGCTCCAGCCTTCCACGGCCGCCGCGCCTCGGCCACCCGGTGCGATCTTGACCCCGGGTTGCCTCAGAGTTTGCGGTACGTCCGCGCGTCGTCCGTCGCCGCGAGCACCGTCGCCAGGTCGCCACCGGCCGAGGCCGTCACCACGGCGGTGACCGCTCCCTCCACGAAGGGGGCGTCCGCGATGCGTACGTCGGCCGGGCTCAGCGAGCCGTCGGCCAGCAGCGCCTTGACCGTGAGCACCGCGCTGCCCATGTCGCACAGCACCACCACGCCCGCGCCCTCGTCCACCCCCGTGACCGCCGCGCGCACCAGCTCCGCGCTGGTGCCGACCGAGCCGTCCGGCAGCCCGCCCGCCCCGGCGACCGGCGCGGGGGAAGGCGTGCCGGTCAGGGACCGGGCCAGCGCCGCCGTGGAGGCGGCCACGTCACGGCTGTGCGAGACCAGCACCACGCCGACGCGGCCCGGGGCCCGCTCGGGCTCCGGCGCGGGCGCCTCCCGCGCCTCGACCGGCGCCGCGCACAGCTCCGGGTCGGTGGCCTCGTACAGCGCGGTCACCAGCAGCGCCGACGACGTGGCGCCCGGGTCCTGGTGACCGATGCTGCGGTCACCCAGATAGCTGGCCCGGCCGCGCCGCGCCCGCATCGGGACGGTCGCCTCCGCGCCCGCGCGGGCGGCCCGCGCCGCCGCGTCCAGCGCCGCCGTCACGTCGCCCTCCGCCAGGGCCTCGCCGTAGGCGTCCGCGGCCGGCTGCAAGGCGTCGACCATCGTCTTGTCACCGGGCGCCGCGTCGCCGAGCCGCCGCACGCTCGCCACGGCCGCGGACAGCGCCCGCCCCAGCGTGTGCGGTTCGACCACCTCGTCGTCACCGAGGATCTTGCCCATCCGGCGCAGCACCGTCCCGTACAGCGGGCCGGAGGCGCCGCCCACGGTGTTGGTGAGGTGCACGCCCACGGCGGTGAGCAGGGCGCCCGGCGTGGCGGGCGCCTCGGCGGCCAGGGCGTCCGCGACGGAGGTGAAGCCGCGCTTGAGGTTGGCGCCGTGGTCGGCGTCGCCGATGGCGGCGTCGAGGTCGGTCAGATACGCGGCCTCCGCGACGAGGACGCGCGTGGCGCGGTCGAGGAACCGGTGGAAGAAGGCGAGGTCGAGCGGGGCGGTCATGGGTGCTGAGCTCCTCGTCGCTGCGGCTTGGGGTCCGGGTCGGCTCAGCGTAATGCGCACACCCCGCCCGGCCGCCGGTAGCCCGGCCCGGCCCTCACGCGCCGGAAGGCGTCACCCCCACCCGCAGTTCGTCGGCCCCGATGACGTCCGAGGTGACCAGCGCCTGTTCCGCGTGGACGTCCGTCATGAAGACGAAGGGCGGGATCACCGGCGGTACGGGGAGCCCGTCGGGGGAGAAGGTCACACACAGCAGCCCCTCCAGGCAGCCGCTGAACTTCGTGAGGTAGAGCGTCACATCGCCGCTCAGGTCCAGTGTGCGTGCCCCGAGCGACATCTCCGCGCCGCCGTCCCGCGTGGTCATGCGGTAGTCCTTCAGCGAGGCGGAGCCCATCTTGAGGACCAGCACCTTCAACGGCCCCTTGGCCGTGGGCACCTGGGTGACCCCGGCGAACGCGAAGCCCCGCGGCGCGAAGAGCGACGTCCGCACGGCCGGCGGGACCGCCGCGGCCGGGACGCCGGAGGCGGTGCGCGGCGCCGCCTCCGCCCGGTCCGCCGCCGGTCCGCCGACCGCCGCGAGCAGCACGAACGGCAGGGCGACCGCCAGCGTCCGGGACGGCCCCGGCCCGCTCTCCCGGCGCTCGGCCGGGGTCCAGCCGAAGCCCATGGCGCTGCCCGCGATCCCCAGCAGCATGCCGACCAGGAAGCCGCCCAGGTTGGTCGCGGCGAAGGAGAGGACGGACAGGATCAGGGCGTTGATGCTCACGTAGTGCCGCGCCGACGGCACCCACCACAGGAACAGCCCGGCGACGACCAGCGCCAGCCCGATCCCGATCGCGGCCAGCCCGCCCAGGCCCAGGCTGACCAGCACGGTCACCGGTGACAGCGGCACGGCCAGCAGCTCCGTCCCGCCGAGCACGAGCAGCAGCCCGGCCCAGAAGGGCCGGGTGCGCCGCCACCCCCGGAACGCCCGGCGCCGCTCGGGGAACGGCAGCCGCCGCTCCACCGTGGTGGTGAACCGGCCGCTCAGAAGCACTTCTTGCCGTCCAGGCTCACGTTCAGCCGCAGCCCCGGCAGCCGGAAGTTGCCGCCGGTCGCGGACCAGGCGTGCGAGCGCACCCCGGCCACCGTGATGTCCCCGGCCTGGAGCCCGAACCGGCCCGCCTCGCCCTTGACGCCCGGCACTTGGTCGAGGGTGGAGGCGTCCCGGCCGATCTGCGCGGTGCCGAAGGTGGCGTTGCCGACGAGGTCTTCGCCGTCGATGACGAGTTCGCTCGCGGTCACCTCGCCCGCGCCGCCGCCCGCGGTGAGCTTGAAGACGACGTCGCCCAGCGGCGTGGGCACGGACGCGGCCTGGCAGATGTCGCTCAGCCGGGCCTCGCCGATGCCCAGCAGGGAGACCGGATGGCCCTTGCCGTCCACGGAGCGGTCGGTCTGGACGAACGAGGAGAGCCCTTTGCTGGTCAGCTTGCCGGACTGCACCTGGAAGTTGGTGCCGGACACCGCGAAGGACGCGGCCAGCGCGCCCTGTGCCATCGCCGTCGCCATCGCGGCCACGGCGGCGAGGGCGGGGACGGCCACCACGGCCGTCTTCTTCCAGCCGGTTCTGCCCTCCGGCAGGCGTCGGTCGGTTCCGCTCACTGCGCCCTCCCGTAAGGAAGTGAGAAGTGTGGCTTCTGCCATACTCGCGGACGTCCGGTGACGGGAGACTAGGGCCGAATTTGAATAATAGTCAACAGGCTGGGACCGACCGCTCCCAGGCAAGAAGAGCCGAACTCATCGCGATCGGGCGGAAGTTGTTCGCCGACACGTCCTACGACGCCCTGTCGATGGACGACATCGCGCGCCAGGCGGGCGTCGCCAAGGGCTTGATCTACTACTACTTCAAGAACAAGCGCGGCTATTACCTCGCCATCATCGAGGACTCCGTCGCCGAGCTCGTCCTGCGCGCGGCCGCCACCCACGACCTGCCGCCCGCCGACCGCGTCAGCCACACCATCGACGGCTACCTCCGCTACGCGCAGCACCACCAGGCCGCGTACCGCGCGGTCGTCACGGGCGGGGTCGGGTCCGACGAGGAGGTCCTGGCCCTGCGCGACGGCGTCCGCGAGCGGCTGCTGACCGCGATCGCCGAGGGCGCCTGGGGCCGCAGGGACCTCCCCGTGATCGCCCGCACCGCGCTGATCGGCTGGTTCTCCAGTGTCGAGGGCGTCACCCTGGACTGGCTGCGCACCCAGGAGCTCCCGCGCGAGACGGTGCGCTCCCTGCTCGTACGCGGCCTGGGCGACACCCTCCGCGCGATCGAGGACTTCGAGCCGGCCTGCCCGGCGCCGCTGCGGAAGGAGCTGTGAGCCGGGGCCGGCGCCCCGGCGCCGCCCCCGCGCGGGGTCCGGCCGGTGTGGCTGGCACCATGGCGCGCATGACTGCTTATGTGATCTCCGAGGCCGAAGTGCTGGACGAGGAACTGACCGCCACCTACCGCACCTTGGCCTCCGCCGCCATCAGCGCGCACGGCGGCCGATACGTCGTCCGCGGCGCGGGCGTCGAGGCCGCCGAGGGCGAGTGGTCCGCCGGGCGCCGGCTGATCATCGCGGAGTTCCCCGACATGGAGCGGCTCAAGGGGTGGTACGCGTCCCCGGAGTACGCCGAGGCCCGCGAGATCGCGAAGAAGGCACTGAAGCGCCGCCTCCTCTTCGTGGAGGGGGCGCCCGAACAGCCCGAATAGAAAGCCTGCCGGTCCCGCGGGCCGCGGGACCGGCAGCGCTGTCAGGTCAGTTGATCGCCTTGATCAGCTCACCGTCCGCGGTGTCACCGCTCAGCTCCCAGAAGAACGTCCCGCCCAGGGCCCGCTGGTCCTTGTACGCCATCTTCCCGGCGATCGTGGCGGGAGTGTCGTAGCTCCACCAGTCGTTGCCGCAGGTGGCGTAGGCGGTCCCGGCGACGGTGCCCGTGGCCGGGCACTTGGACTTGAGGACCTTGTAGTCGTCGATGCCCTGCTCGTACGTGCCCGCGGCGGGCCCGGTCGCGGTGCCGCCCGGCACCGCGGTCGGCGTCACGCCCGTCCAGCCCCGGCCGTAGAAGCCGATGCCCAGCAGGAGCTTCGACGGCGGCACGCCCATGGAGAGGAGCTTGCTGATCGCGCTGTCGGTGTCGAACCCGGCCTTGGGGATGCCGTCGTACGAGGTCAGCGGGGAGTGCGGGGCCGTGGGGCCCTTGGCGTCCCAGGCGCCGAAGAAGTCGTAGGTCATGGGGTTGTACCAGTCGACGTAGCGCGCCGCGCCCGCGTAGTCGGCGGCCTCCAGCTTGCCGCCCGCCGAGCCGTCGGCCGTGATCGCCGCGGTGACCAGGTTGTTGCCGCCGAACCGGGTGCGCAGCGCCGCCATCACGTCACGGAAGGCGTCCCGGCCGCTGGTGTCGCAGGTCAGGCCGCAGGCGTTGGGGTATTCCCAGTCGATGTCGATGCCGTCGAAGACATCGGCCCAGCGCGGGTCCTTGACGAGGTTGTAACAGGAGTCGGCGAACGCGGCGGGGTCCTTCGCGGCGTCACCGAAGCCGCCGGACCAGGTCCAGCCGCCGAAGGACCAGATGACCTTGAGGTCCGGGTGGAGCTTCTTGAGCTTGCGCAGCTGGTTGAAGTTGCCGCGCAGGGCGCCGTTGTCCCAGGTGTCGGCCTGGCCGTCGACGCTGCCGGCCGCGTCGTAGGCCCGGTCGTAGTCGGCGTAGGAGTCGCCGACCGCGCACTTGCCGCCGGTGACGTTGCCGAAGGCGTAGTTGATGTGGGTGAGCTTGGCCGCCGAGCCGGAGGTCTCGATGTTCTTCACGTGGTAATTGCGGCCGTAGACGCCCCAGTCGGTGAAGTAGCCGACGACCCGGTGCCCGGCGGAGGCATCGCCGGTGCCGGTGCCGCCGCTGTCGGCGACGGCCGCGCCCGCCGTGCCGGTGAACAGCGTGGAGGCGAGCATCGCTCCGGCGGCGGCGAAGGCCGCGAGCAGCGTGCGGGCGCGGCGGCGGGGGGCGTTCTGGTGCGGTCCGTACATGGTTCTCCTCGGTGGGTGGGGAGAGCTGGGGGGGTGACGCGCACGCGTTCACACGTTGGCGTGAATGCGTTGGCATGAACGCGGTGAACAGTGCGCAAACCGTAGAAGGACTAGACCAGTACGGTCAATGGTTTGGACCAATCCCGTCCGGTGCTCCCATCGGATTTGTCAACCCGTGACGTCCGGCCGCCGATCGGGCATACTCCAACCCGCCACAGCCGCAGGTCACCCGGTGCCGCGACCCGGCGGGGGACCATGGGCTGGGCACCACGGACGGCGGGAAACACACCCTTGCGCTCCCGTCGCCGCAGCGCCCGACAGGGAGGAGAGCGCCGCCATGACCGACCACGGCCCGCAGCCGGTGGAGCGTCAACTGCCCACCGAAGAGGCCCGCGATCTGATCGCGCTCGTACGTGATCTGGTGCAGCGGGAGATCGAGCCCCACGCGGCCGAGGAGGAGGACGCCGGGCGCTTCCCGCGCGAGGTCTTCCGCCTGCTCTCCACCTCAGGACTGCTCGCGCTGCCCTACGCCGAGGAGTTCGGCGGCGGCGACCAGCCGTACGAGGTCTACCTCCAGGTCCTGGAGGAACTCGCCGCCGCCCGGCTCACGGTGGGCCTCGGCGTCAGCGTGCACAGCCTCGCCTGCCACGCACTCGCCGGCTACGGCAGCAAGGAGCAGCAGGCCGAGCACCTGCCCGCGATGCTCGGCGGCGGACTGCTCGGTGCCTACTGCCTCTCCGAGCCCTCCGCGGGATCCGACGCCGCGTCACTGCGCACCCGCGCCACGCGCGACGGCGACACCTGGACGCTGGAGGGCACCAAGGCGTGGATCACCCACGGCGGCATCGCGGACTTCTACACCGTCCTGGCCCGCACGGGCGGTGAGGGTGCCCACGGCATCACCGCGTTCCTCGTGCCGGGGGACGCGCCCGGTCTGACGGCGGCGCCGCCCGAGCGGAAGATGGGCATGAAGGGCTCGCCCACCGCCCAGATCCACTTCGACGGCGTGCGGGTCCCCGACGCGCGGCGCATCGGGGAGGAGGGGCAGGGCTTCGCGATCGCGCTGTCCGCCCTCGACTCCGGCCGGCTCGGCATCTCGGCCTGTGCCATCGGCATCGCCCAGGCGGCGCTGGACGAGGCGCTGTCCTTCCTCGCCGAGCGGCAGCAGTTCGGGCGCCCCCTCGTGGACTTCCAGGGCCTGCGCTTCATGCTCGCCGACATGGCCACCCAGATCGAGGCGGGCCGTGCCCTCTACCTCGCCGCGGCGCGCCTGCGCGACGCGGGCCTGCCGTTCTCCAAGCAGGCGGCCATGGCCAAGCTCTTCTGCACCGACGCCGCGATGCGCGTGACCACCGACGCCGTGCAACTCCTCGGCGGCTACGGCTACACCGCGGACTTCCCCGCGGAGCGCTACATGCGCGAGGCCAAGATGCTCCAGATCGTCGAGGGCACCAACCAGATCCAGCGGCTGGTCATCGCCCGTCACCTGGCGGGACCCGAGTCCCGCTGAGCCACGCGGTTCACTTTCGTACAGGGCCGGGGCGGGCGGCTCCCGACCCGTGCGGGTGACGATGGTGCGGACGGTGTACGTCCGGGGCGGTGCGGCGGGACGATGCCGGTATGAACGCGGTCGTCGCGCCGGAACGGAGGGCGCCCGGGAGAGGCGCCCCCGGGCGTCACCGGGACCGGCGCCGCATCTCCGGGACGCGCACCGGGCGCGAGCCGGGGCCGCCGATGTGCGAGAAGGGCTGGGTGCGCCAGTCCAGGCTCTCCGGCAGCGTCAGCATCAGCGCCGCGTCGAACTCCTGGGTGCCCTGCGACTCGTCGGCGGGCGCGGCGCTCCCCACGCCGCGGCCGGAGCCCGGGCAGACCGTGAGCCCGAAGGGGTTCCACGGCGACGGGCACAGGGCATGCTCGGGGAGCATGTCCTCGTCCGCGAGCAGAGCGATCGGGCGCGCGCAGTCCGGGCACGTCACCCGGAACATGGCGGGAATCTCATACGTCTCGTACGGGCTGCTGCCGTCACCCTCGTCGAGGCGTTCCAGGCTGGGCATAGTCTTTCTCCCCCTCGGATCAGCCGGCCGGGCACGTGCCTCGGCCTCGGCCACAGCAAGCACTTCCCGCGCCGCGAGTCGGGTAATCGCGGCACCCGGCAGGACACGGGTGCATAGGTGTGTTGTTCGTCACATGCTCTGCGCGGGCGGTCGGGCCGTCGAGTGTGCCGGGTCGGCTCCCACCCAGTAGGTTGATCCGCGTGGAGGAGCTGGACAGAGAAATCGTGGAACTGCTCGTCAAGGACGGGCGGATGAGCTACACCGACCTGGGGAAGGCCACGGGCCTGTCGACCTCGGCGGTGCACCAGCGTGTGCGCCGGCTCGAACAGCGCGGTGTCATCCGCGGCTACGCGGCCGTGGTGGACCCCGAGGCCGTCGGGCTGCCGCTGACCGCGTTCATCTCGGTGAAGCCGTTCGACCCCAGCGCCCCGGACGACATCGCCGACCGGCTCGCCGAGATCCCCGAGATCGAGGCCTGCCACAGCGTCGCGGGCGAGGAGAACTACATCCTCAAGGTGCGCGTCGCCACCCCCCTGGAGCTGGAGCACCTGCTGGCGCGCATCCGCTCCCTGGCCGGGGTGTCGACCCGCACGACGATCGTCCTGTCGACGCCGTACGAAGCGAGGCCGCCCAGGGTGGGATGACGCCCGCTCGCGAACCCCTCGGGGGGCGGCGCCCCGGTGGGTGACAGACTGACCCCCATGAGCGACCGCCCCGACACGACCGGCAAGAACCCCCGCACCGTGCTGCTGCGCCGCGGCACGGTGCACAGCCCCGCCGACCCCTTCGCGACCGCCATGGTCGTGGAGCGGGGGAGCGTCGCCTGGGTCGGTTCCGAAGGGGCCGCCGACTCCTTCGCCGACGGGGTGGACGAGGTCGTCGACCTCGAAGGCGCGCTGGTCACCCCGGCGTTCACCGACGCACACGTGCACACCACCTCGACCGGCCTCACCCTCACTGGACTCGACCTCACCGGGACCCGCACCCTGGCCGAGGCGCTGGAGAAGGTGCGCGCCCACGCGGCCGCCCGGCCCGCCGACCGGGTGCTCCTCGGACACGGCTGGGACGCCAGTGTCTGGCCCGAGCGCCGGCCGCCGTCCCGCCGCGAGCTGGACGAGGCCACCGGCGGCCGCCCGCTCTACCTCACCCGGGTCGACGTGCACTCCGCCGTCATCACCACAGCCCTCCTCGACCTCATCCCCGAACTGCGCGGCCCCCAGGCCGACGCCCCGCTGACCGGCGCCGCCCACCACGCCGCGCGCGCCGTCGCGCACGGCAGCGTCACCGCCGCCCAGCGCGCCGAGGCCCAGACCGCGACGCTCGACCGCGCCGCCGCCCTCGGCATCGGCTCCCTGCACGAGTGCGGCGGGCCGCTGATCTCCGGCGAGGACGACTTCACCGGCCTGCTCGCCCTCGCCGCCCGCCGCCCCGGCCCGCGCGTCGTCGGCTACTGGGCCGAGGCCCTCACCTCGGCGGGCGAAGCCGGTCGCATTCGCGAACTCGGCGCGCTCGGCGCGGCCGGTGACCTCTTCGTGGACGGCTCTCTCGGCTCGCACACCGCCTGCCTCCACCAGCCGTACGCCGACGGCCCGCATGCCGCCCACACCGGCACCGCCCACCTCGACGCCGCCACCGTCACCGCCCATGTCATCGCCTGCACCGAGGCGGGCATCCAGGCGGGCTTCCACGCCATCGGCGACGCCGCCCTGACCACCGTGGTCGCGGGCGTCCGCGCCGCCGCCGACAAGCTCGGCCTCGCCGCCGTCCGCGCCGCCCGGCACCGCGTCGAGCACGCCGAGATGCTCACCCCCGAACACATCGCCGCCTTCGCCGAATTCGCCCTCACCGCCTCCGTGCAGCCGGCCTTCGACGCCGCCTGGGGCGGCGACGACGCGATGTACGCGCAGCGCCTGGGCGCGGAGCGGGCCCGCACCCTCAATCCGTACGCCGCCCTGCTGCGCGCCGGCGTCCCGCTCGCCCTCGGCTCCGACAGCCCCGTCACCCCGCTCGACCCCTGGGGCACCGTCCGCGCGGCCGCCTTCCACCGCACCCCCGAGCACCGGATCTCCGTCCGCGCCGCCTTCACCGCGCACACCCGCGGCGGCTGGCGGGCCGTCGGCCGCGACGACGCCGGCGTCCTGGTGCCGGGCGCACCCGCCGACTACGCGGTCTGGGAGGCCGGGGACCTCGTCGTCCAGGTGCCGGACGAGCGGGTCGCCAGCTGGTCCACCGACCCCCGCTCCGGCACGCCCGGACTGCCCGACCTCACCCCCGGCGGCCCCCTGCCCACTTGTCTGCGCACCGTCGTCGGCGGCCACACCGTCCACGCGGCCCCCGGGCGTCCGAACGAGTGATGAGGGCGGCGTGGCGTACCGCCGAACGACGTGCCGTCGGCCTGTCGCCGCACGTGATCATTCGCCGTACTGACCTGCTGATTTGAGGCATCCACGCAGGTCGGAGAGGTGTTGACAGGGTGTGGGCGGCGGCGGGTAGGTTCGGCGGAGTCCACCACGGACGTCCGGCCGGTGAATCTCCACACAGTCGTCGAACGCCGCTGGGCCATGGGGTGGTGCGCCGGACCGGCACACCGCCACTGGCAGCCAGGTTCCAGCGCACGGGGGCGAGGGACGGTTCCGCCGGCCGGCAGGTGCGACCCGGGTGGGGCCCGGACGTTCAGTAGACAACGGTCTCGGCCGACCCGCAGCCAGCGGTTCCCGGGCCGGCCCGAAGGACGCCGGGCCCCCATTCGCCGCGAGGTCCTGCCGCCGGACTCCCGCCTGCCTCGCGACGCCATGCACGCCCTCTCGCCGCACCGGGCACAGGCCCGGGTACGCCCAGTACGAGGGACTGCGCCCGGCACGCCGAGAGCACGCACCTGACGCCGCGAGGCCCGCCTTCCGGGCGGACGACGGGAGTCCGGCGGCAGGACCTCGCGCGCGCAGCGCGTTTTCCACAGCCCAGGATCCGGGGTGCGCCCCGCGCGGGGTACCGTCGGCACATCACCGCTCAGCTGGCAGGAAGGCGCGACCGTGCCCCCGGGTCCCGAAACCACCGCGGATGGCGAGAGCCGCGCCGCCGACCTCACCGAACCGGTGCCCGCGCCGCGGGCGGAGGCCGAGTCCGCCCCCGCCGGGCCGCGCCCCGGCCGGCTCACCCGCCTGCGCCGCCTCGCCCGCCGTGAGGCGCCCCGCACGGGCCTCGCCGTGCTCTCCGGCCTCGCGCTCGCCGTGGCCTTCCCGCCGTACGACCTGTGGCCGCTGTCGGTCGTGGCCGTCGCCGCGCTGGCCCTGCTGACCCGGGGGCGCACCGCCCGCCAGGGCGCCTGGACCGGCTTCGCCTTCGCGCTGCCCTTCTTCTTCGTCCTGCTGCGCTGGCTGCGCGTCGTCGGCTATGACGCGGTGGTCGGGCTCTCCTTCGTCGAGGCGCTGTTCATCGCCGCGCTCGGCGCCTGCCTGGCCCGCGTCTCCCGGCTGCCCGCGTGGCCGCTGTGGGGGGCGTGCCTGTGGGTCACCGAGGAGCTGGCCCGCGACCGGCTGCCGTTCGGCGGCTTCCCCTGGGGGCGGCTGGCCTTCGCCAACACCGCCTCGCCGTTCACCCCGCTCGCCGCCCTCGGCGGCGCCCCCCAGGTGACCTTCGCCGTGGCCCTGGCCAGCGGTCTCCTGGCGTACGGGGCCGTCACCGCCTGGCGGCTGCGCCGCGGGGCCCGTACGGTCCGCGCCGCCCTGCCGGGCGTCGAGGCCGTCGCGCTCGCCGCGGCGATCGGCGTCTGCGGGTACGCCGTGCCCGTCCCCACGGGCGCCGCCGACACGGTGAAGGTCGCCCTGGTCCAGGGCAATGTGCAGCGCCCCGGCATCGACTTCCTCGGCCGCCCGATGATGATCCTCGACAACCACGTCGACGCGACCCTCCAGCTGGCCCGCGACATCAAGGAGGGGCGGAGGGAGAAGCCGGACCTGGTGATCTGGCCGGAGAACTCCTCCGACCTCGACCCCTTCCAGTATCCGCAGGCGTACGACCGCATCGAGGAGGCCGTCAAGGCCGTCGGCGTGCCGGTCCTCGTCGGTGCCCTGGTCGACCACCCGGGCAGCAGCGGCTACATCGACAACAAGGGCATCGTCTGGGACCCCAAGACCGGCCCGGGCGCCTCCTACGCCAAGCAGCACCCCGTGCCCTTCGGGGAGTACGTGCCGTTCCGCGCGGAGCTCAGCAAGATCATCACTCGCCTCCAGCGCGTCCAGCGCGACTTCTACCCCGGCGACCACACCGGCGTGATGCAGATCGGCCCGGCCCGGCTCGGCGACGTGATCTGCTTCGAGGTCGCCTACGACGAGATCGTCCGCGACACCGTCAAGGCCGGTGCCCGCGCCCTCGTCGTGCAGACCAACAACGCCACCTACGGCCGCACCGGCCAGCCCGAGCAGCAGCTGGCCATGTCCCGGCTGCGGGCCGTCGAGCACGGCCGCGCGGTGGTCACCGCGGCCACCAGCGGCATCAGCGCCGTGGTCGCCCCGGACGGCAAGGTGCTCCAGCGGAGCGAGGAATTCACCCGGGATGTCATCAGTGCCCGGATTCCCCTGCGGGACGGCACCACCGTCGCGGACCGCGTGGGTGCGGCGCCCGAATGGGCGCTCGCTATGGTGGGCGTTCTCTCCTGTGCGGCCGCACTCCTGACCGGCCGTCGGGGACGTACGGAGAAGCTTCGAAAGAAGGGCCAGCAGTGAACGACGGTGGGCAGCGGAAATACGGTCCGCTCGGCACGGCCTTGGTGATCATTCCGACCTACAACGAGGCGGAGAACATCAAGTCCATCGTCGGCCGGGTGCGGGCGGCGGTGCCGCAGGCGCACGTCCTCGTCGCGGACGACAACAGCCCCGACGGCACCGGCAAGCTGGCCGATGAGCTCGCGGCCGACGACGACCAGGTCAAGGTCCTGCACCGGGAGGGCAAGGAGGGCCTCGGCGCCGCCTATCTCGCGGGCTTCCGCTGGGGCCTGGACAACGGCTACGGCGTCCTGGTGGAGATGGACGCCGACGGCTCCCACCAGCCCGAGGAGCTGCCCCGGCTGCTCACCGCCCTCAAGAGCTCCGACCTGGTGCTCGGCTCCCGCTGGGTGCCCGGCGGCCGGGTCGTGAACTGGCCGAAGTCCCGCGAGTTCCTCTCCCGCGGCGGCTCGACCTACTCCCGGCTGCTGCTGGACGTGCCGCTGCGCGACGTCACCGGCGGCTTCCGCGCCTTCCGCCGGGAGACGCTGGAGGGGCTGGGCATGGAGGACGTCGCCTCGCAGGGCTACTGCTTCCAGGTCGACCTGGCCTGGCGTGCCGTCAAGGCCGGGTTCCACGTGGTGGAGGTTCCCATCACCTTCGTCGAGCGGGAGCTCGGCGACAGCAAGATGAGCCGCGACATCGTCGCCGAGGCCCTGTGGCGGGTCACCTCCTGGGGCGTCGGCTCCCGGGTCGGCAAGGTCCTGGGCCGCCGCTGACCCCGGCCCGCCCCGTACGGCGGCCGTCCAGGCACACTTGAGGCATGACGTTCGGAGCACAGCAGACCCCCGAAGGCCGACCGCCGCGCAGGAGCCGCGCCCGCAAGCTCATCCCGCTGGGGGTGGCGGTGTGGGCCGTGCTGGAGATCTGGCTGCTGATATGGGTGGCCGGGGCCGCCGGGGGCCTCACGGTCTTCGTCCTGCTGGCCGGTGGCGTGGTCCTCGGCTCGTATGTGATCAAGCGGGCCGGGCGGCGGGCCTGGCAGCGGCTGACGGTGACCCTCCAGCCCGGGGGAGCGGTGGCCGGCCCCGCCCCCGAGAGCGGCGGCAACGGCCTCACGATGCTCGGCGGGCTGCTGATCATCCTGCCGGGGCTGCTGTCGGACGTGGCGGGGCTGCTGTGCCTCTTCCCGCCCACACGGGCACTGCTGCGCAAGCGCTTCGAGAAGCGGCTGGCGCGGCCCGCCGCACCGGGGACCTTCGGGGACGCCTTCCAGCAGGCGCGCATGCACGTGCCGGACGGCAAGGTCGTCCAGGGCGAGGTCGTCCGGGAGGACGAGCCGCCGCGTGCTCCGCGTGAGGGCGGACCGCAGCTGCCGCGCTGAGCCGCCGGGGCTCCGCTGCCGTGGAGCCCCGGGGATGCGCACAAAGGGCCCGGGCCACTGCCTGAATGCAGTGGCCCGGGCCCTTTGTGTGGTGCAGTGTGATGCTGCTATGCCGCCGTCAGGCGGACTTGCGGTTGTCCCGCGGGTGCACTGCGATGTTCATGGCACCGGAGCGAAGGACGGCCAGCCGCTCGGCCAGCACCTCCTCGAGCTCCTCGCGGGTCCGCCGCTCCATGAGCATGTCCCAGTGCGTACGCGCGGGCTTGCCCTTCTTCTCCTCAGGACCATCGCCGTCCACCAGGAGTGCCACGGCGCCGCACGCCTTGCACTCCCACTCCGGCGGAATCTCCGCCTCTACCGAAAACGGCATCTCAAATCGATGCCCGTTCGGGCATGCGTACTCCACCGCCTGGCGCGGGGCCAGATCGATGCCGCGGTCGGTCTCGTAGCTGGTAACCACAAGTCGCGTGCCGCGGAGAGCTCGCTCACTCATGAATCGTGCCTCCCGGGCTTGGTCGCCCACAGGACAGGTGTCGCTGTCGTCGTCATCCGGTCAACGTCCGGTCGGCGGTGAAGATTCCCGTTGAGGGACATGCGTCGCCCGTCGTGCCGCCCCTTGTTGTACCCACCAACGCCCGTTTTGTCACATCTGGCAACGGATGTCACCCTGCGTTTCTGTCGCTTTAGCGCGCAGTAACGGTCCGTCCGGTGGGTCGAAGGCGTACACTACCGGCCCGCGTCTCCCGGGCCTAAACCAGGTCCGGAACTTCGCGCGCCGCCACCGGCCCGGACGGCGTCGGGCCGCCCGAAGCGACCCGCACGGTCCCGGCCACGGCCTCCGCCGCCGGGGCCGCCCCGGCCGGGGCGAAGAAGCGCAGGAAGAACTGCGACAGCGGACCGATCGTCAGCGCGAAGAGCACCGTGCCCGCGCCCGCCGACCCGCCGAGCAGGAAGCCCGTCGCCAGCACGACGACCTCGATGCAGGTCCGCACGAGCCGCACCGAGCGGCCCGTGCGCCGGTGCAGACCGGTCATCAGCCCGTCGCGCGGACCCGGGCCGAAGCGCGCCGAGATGTAGAGCCCGGTCGCCATCGAGCAGAGCACCACCGCGAAGGCCAGCAGCGGGATCCGCGCCCACAGCGACGCCGGCGTGGGAGTGAGGGACAGCGTCGCGTCCATCGACACACCGATCATCAGCACGTTCGAGACCGTGCCGAGCCCCGGCCGCTGCCGGAGCGGGATCCATAGCAGCAGCACCAGCGCGCCGATCGCGATCGAGGCGGCGCCGATCGAGATGCCCGCGTGCCGGGCGACCCCCTGGTTCAGGACATCCCACGGCGCGAGCCCGAGCCCCGCCCGCACCTGCAGCCCCGCGCTCACGCCGTACAGCACGAGCCCGCCGTAGAGCATGAGCAGACGGCGGGCCAGGAGCAGTCCCCCTGATGCGGACACAGGATCCTCCGAGTGATCGACACGACAACGAAATGGCAGGGCCAGTGGTGCGAGTGGCCTGCCGCATGACAGTCTGTGGACTGGATCGAACGAAGATCCAGGGCCAATCCCGGAAAGGTGGACCGGTCGGATGAGTCAGTGGACCTCTTCCGTGGGTGCGCAGAAGCTCGCGCATCTCCTCGGGTCGCAGCACGAGCGTGACGGCCAGGGCGTCGTGACGCTGATCGGCGGGCGCCGCGCCCCCGCCTACCGCTCCCTCGCGGACGGCATCCGGCTGCTCGTCCTGGAGGGCCGGGTCCCGGTGGCCGCCCGGCTGCCCGCCGAGCGCGAGCTCGCGGCCGCCCTCTCTGTCAGCCGCACCACCGTCGCCGCCGCCTACGAGGCGCTGCGCGGCGAAGGGTTCCTGGAGTCCCGGCGCGGCGCCGGGAGCTGGACCTCCGTGCCCGCCGGGAACCCGCTGCCCACCCGCGGCCTCGACCCCCTGCCACCCGAGGCCGCCGGCTCCGTCATCGACCTCGGCTGCGCCGCCCTGCCCGCCCCCGAGCCCTGGCTGACCCGCGCCTTCCAGGGCGCGCTGGAGGAGCTGCCGCCCTACGCGCACACCCACGGCGACTACCCCGCGGGCCTGCCCGCGCTGCGGCAGTCCATCGCCGACCGCTACACCGCGCGCGGCATCCCCACCATGCCCGAACAGATCATGGTCACCACCGGTGCCATGGGCGCCGTCGCCGCGATCTGCCGGCTCATGGCCGGGCGCGGCGAGCGCGTCGCCGTCGAGTCCCCCTCCTACGCCAACGTCCTTCAGCTGATGCGCGAGGCCGGGGCCCGGCTGGTGCCCGTGGCCATGGCCGACGGGCTCGCCGGCTGGGACCTGCCGGCCTGGCGGCAGGTGCTGCGCGACGCCGCGCCCCGCATGGCCTACGTCATCGCCGACTTCCACAACCCCACCGGGGCCCTGGCCTCCGAGGAGCAGCGCCGGGAGCTCGTCGAGGCCGCCCGCGCCTCGGGCACCGTGCTCGTCGCGGACGAGACGATGTCGGACCTCGCCCTGGAGCCGGACCTCGAACTTCCCCGGCCCGTCTGCGCCTTCGACCCGGCGGGCAACGCCGTGATCACCGTCGGATCGGCCAGCAAGTCCTTCTGGGCGGGCATGCGGATCGGCTGGGTCCGGGCCGCCCCGGACGTGATCCGCAGCCTCGTCGCCGCCCGCGCCTACGCCGACCTCGGCACGCCCGTGGTGGAACAGCTCGCCGTCACCTGGCTGTTGAACACCGAGGGCTGGGACGCGGCCGTCGCCATACGGCGCTCCACCACGCGCGAGAACCGCGACGCCGTCGTCGACTCGCTCCGGCGCCACCTGCCCGACTGGGAGTTCGCCGTCCCGCGCGGCGGGCTCACCCTGTGGGTGCGCACCGGCGGGCTGTCCGGCTCGCGGATCGCCGAGGCGGGGGAGCGGCTGGGCGTGCGGGTGCCGTCGGGTCCGCGGTTCGGCGTCGACGGGGCCTTCGAGGGGTTCGTACGGGTGCCGTTCACGGTCACCGGTGCCGTGGCCGAGGAGGCGGCGAGCCGGCTGGCCGAGGCCGCCCGCCTGGTGGCGAGCGGCGCGACGGCGGCCGTCGAGGCCCCGCGGACCTACGTGGCCTGAGCCGGCAGCGGCTCCCCGCCGCCGAGCTGGTGCCCGAAGCCGCCGTCGGCCTCGGGGGGCGGGGCCGCGCCGCCGTACGGTGCCTCCTGGTCGTACGGGAGGGAGGCGTCCCGCTCCGGTGCCGCCTCCACGCCCGCGCCGTACAGCGGGCCGGCCGGGCGGGGCAGCAGTTCCAGGACCGCCTGCCGTTCGGTCTCGGCCGCCTCCTCGTCGAGCGGGTCCGGGGTGGCCGGCACCTGCACCCGGTGCACGGGCCCCGAGCCCAGCCGCGCGTAGCCGCGGCCGGGCGGCACGTCCGGTGTGGGGGTGGTGTGCGGCGGGGCGCCGAGCGCGGTGCGCACCTGCTCGGGTGTGGCGGGGCCGAGGAGCACCCGGGTGCGGGTGTGGGCGAGCACCGCCTCGCTGAGCAGCCCCGCGTTCTCCAGGTGGTCGGCCACGGCGACCGTGACGTTGGCCGCCCGGCCGTGCCGCAGCGGCACCTCCAGCAGCTCCTGGGGATCGGGGCGCCCCTCGCTCGCGGCGAGGTGGCTCAGTGCCGTGGGCCGGTCGACGACGATCCACAGGGGGCGGCGGATGTCCTCGGGGGTGGGGCGGCCCTGCTGCCGGGCCTGATTGCCCGTCATCAGCCGCCGCTCGGTCTCGTGCGAGGCCCACTCCAGCGTGGCGAGTGCGCCCGCGGGCGAGCACTCCAGGGCCAGCACCCCCTCCCGGCCGGGGAAGCAGGTGTAGCCGCCGGTGCCGCCGCCGTCGATCAGCAGGACGTCACCGTGGCTGAGTGCCTGGAGCACGATCGAGCGCAGCAGGGTGGTGGTGCCGCCCGATGGCCTGCCGAGGGCCAGCAGGTGCGGCTCGGTGGAGCGGCGGCCCGTGCGCCAGACGACGGGCGGCGCGTCGCGGATCCCCTCGCTGTCGACCACCGGCAGGGTCCGCTGCACGGAGTCGGCGTCGGTGAAGCCGAGCACGGTCTCCCCGGGCGTGGTCACGAACCGCTGGGCGAGGATGTCGGTCGGCAGGGCGGGCAGCACGGTCAAGGTGAGACGGTTGGCCTCCTCGTCCCAGTCGAAGCGGTACTCACGGCCGCGCCCGGCCTTGATCCGCAGCAGCTGCTCGACCTTGGCCCGGGCCTCGGCCTCCCCGTCGGTGAAGTACGCGGGGTAGCGCAGCTGGAGGGAGACCAGCCGCCCGTCCTCGAAGGCGTGGGACAGGAACGCCTCCTGCGGGTCGCCCCCGTGGGCGTAGAGCGGACTGGGGTCCTCCGGCATGGAGAAGTAGGGGACCAGGGACTCGTAGAGCAGCTGGAGCCGCTCGTTCTCCTCGTCCTCGCCGTGCGTGTCCCCGGCCGCCCGCTCGCGCCCCGCCCAGCCCGCCGCCAGCATCAGGGCGATCGCGGCGCACGCCGGCCCGTACGGCACGAGGGCCACGATGGCCATCAGGGAGGCCACCAGCAGCAGCCCGGGTACGCGCTGGTCCCTGGGGGTCCGCGCGCAGCGGCGCAGCCCGCCGTGGGCCAGCACGCGCAGCCCCCGGGCGACGGTGATCAGCGGGTGGAGGACGTCGGCGGCGGTGTAGGCGGCCGACCGCGCGAACTCCCGCCCACGGGCGAGCGTGGCACCGCCGGTCAGGCTGCCGGGGAGCGGTCGCCGGGCCATGACGTCCTCCGGTGTCGGCTGTGGGGGCGGTCGGTGTCAGAACTTGAGGCCGCCCAGCAGCCCGGCGAGGCTCGCGCTGCCCGCCTTGATGCTCGGGGCGATGGCCGTGCCGGCGAGGTAGAAGCCGAACAGGGCGCACACGATGCCGTGGGAGGGCTTGAGGCCGTCCTTGCGGAAGAACAGGAAGACGACGATGCCGAAGAGGACGACGCCGGAGATGGACAGGATCATGACGTTCTCCTGGTTGATGGGGACGGTCACCACGAGTTCCTCAAGACTCACAGAAAGTGCTAATAAGGCAAAAGCGGATGAATCGCCGTTCGGTCGCCGGGTGACGCACCAGGAGCGGGGGCCTCGATCCCCGGCGGGCCGGGCGAACCGCCTGAACACTGCGTGAAACCCGGCCGGTGGCGATCAGCGCCCTCCTGTGGGCCGCCGCCGACGGGGATTCCCGGGATTCACCCGTTCGGCCGCGTCCACCGCCTGCCCGGTCCGCGCGCGTCGCCCTCACGACCACTCGCGGGCCGGATGCGACGCGCGGCGGCAGGAGCCCGTGGTTCCAGCGGCCCGGCCGTACATAGGGTGGACAGCACTGACGTCACCAGGCCGCCAGCAGCCCAACCCGGAGGACAGCGGACATGACCGAGCAGACCCCCGAGACCGAGCCCGCACACGACCCCGAGGTGCTCCAGCTCGCGGCCAAGGTCTTCGACCTGGCGCGACACGGCGACACCGACACCCTCGCCGCCTATGTGGACGCGGGCGTACCGGTCAACCTCACCAACGACCGCGGCGACTCCCTCATCATGCTGGCCGCCTACCACGGCCACCTCGACGCCGTCCTCGCGCTGCTCCAGCGCGGCGCCGACGCGAACCGCCCCAACGACCGCGGCCAGACCCCGCTCGCCGGTGCCGTCTTCAAGGGCGAGGACGAGATCGTCCGTACGCTGCTGGCCCACGGCGCCGACCCGTCCGCGGGGTCGCCCTCCGCGGTCGAGGCGGCGTCGGTCTTCGGGCGCCAGGACCTGGTGGAGCTCTTCGGCGGGGCGTGAGCCCGGGGCTTGTGCCCGGCGATTCGTCGCCGGGGCCCAGCCACCTGCCCTGGGGCATCCTCAACTGCCGGACGGGCTGAACGCGCACACGCGCGTCAGCCACATCGAGCCCGTCCGGCGATCGAGGACACCGCCGCGCGGCGGTGGCGCGGAACGAGACGGTCCGCAGGTGGAACGCGACATCCGGCCGGGCTCGGCCGGATGGCTCGAACGGCACCTCGCGTTCGTTGAGGGTCTTCCCTTCCCGGCGCGGCCCTGAGCGAATAGGCGCGGCTTTGACCGAACGGCCCTGAGTGAACACCCGAGTGAACAAGGGCCGCACCCGCCCGTGCCCGCCGCTCGCCACCGCCTCGCCCCGGAGGACATCAGCCATGCGGATCGTCTGCCACCGCCCGGGAACCGCCGCGCACGCCGCCGGGAGGCCGTGATGCGGGCCGTCGTCACCGGCGCGGCCGGTTTCCTCGGCTCCCATCTGTGCGCGCACCTGCTGGCGGCCGGTGACACCGTCGTCGCCGTCGACGCGCTCACCGACAGCTACGACGTGGCCCTCAAGGAACGCAACCTCCGCGACCTGACCCGCCGCCCCGCCTTCTCCTTCCACCACGCCGACTTGCTGGACACCGACCTCGGCCCACTGCTCGAAGGGGCACACGCCGTCTACCACTTGGCGGGCGAGTCCGGCGTACGGCCCTCCTGGGGCACCACGTTCGAGCTCTGCGTCCGCCGCAACATCCTCGCCACCCAGGTGCTGCTGGAAGCCGCGCGCAGTAGCGCGTCCGGCGCCTTCGTCCACGCCTCGAGCTCAGCTGTCCACGGCGTCGCCGGTTCGCACACCCCCGCGTCCCCCTACGGCGTCACCAAGCTGGCCGCCGAGCACCTCTGCGAGCTCTACCGCACGGCCTACGGGGTGCCCACGCTCTCCCTGCGGCTGTTCTCCGTCTACGGGCCGCGCCAGCGCCCCGACACGGTCTTCGCCCGCCTGCTCGCCGCCGCGGCGGGCGGCGAGCCGTTCCCGCTGCACGGCGACGGCGAGCAGACCTACGACTTCCTGTACGTACGCGACGCCGTCACCGCCATGCGCGACGCGGCCTGCTCCGGCTTCACAGGCGTGGCCGACCTCGGCGGCGGCTCCCCGGTGTCCATGAACCAGGCGATCGCCGCCGTCGAGAACGTGGCGGGCCCGGTGAAACTCGTCCCGCGCCCCGCACCGCCCGGGGGCGTCCACCACATGGCCGCCGACCTCACGGTCGCTTCCCGGGCATTCGGCTTCCGGCCGCGGACGTCGCTGGGGGAGGGGGTGGCCGCGATGGCGGCGGAACCGGGTGAGTCGGGTTGAGCGGGGCGCCGCCGGTCCGGAACCTTGTCGTCAGCAGGGGACGTTGATGCTGTAGGTGCGCTGGCCGGAGTTGATGTCGTTGCCGGCGTCGGTCCAGTACGAGCCGTTCTGGTGGAAGGTCATGGTGACGCTGTAGGTGCCACAGGCGGTCGTCGACAGCGAGGCCGCAGCCGAGCCGGAGCTGGAGGTCTGCGTGGCGTTGACGCTGTAGCCGTGGCCCGTGCCCCCGACGCCGGCCGTGCCCTTGGCATCCCAGCGCGCCGGGTAGCTGTTGGTCGCGCTGTACCAGGCGCTGCCCCAGTAGTAGCTGTTGTTGCCGGTGTTGACGACGGCGCTGACCGAGCCGCTGGAGTCGGCCCGCAGGCACAGCTGGACGTCGGCGTAGGTGTACTGGCCGCCGCCGTAGAAGCCTTCGGTGGGGCCGCAGTAGGTACCGGCCTGGGCGACGGCGGGCTCTTGGGCATCTGCCGGTACGGCGAGGACCGAACCGGTCAGGGCGAGGGCCGCGGCGCCGACACCGATGGCTGCGGTCCGTCTGCGTCCCGGGGTGGTGGTGCGTCCAGTGAGTCGCATGGTTGACCCTCCTGTTCCGCGTGAACGCCCCTGGTCAGCAGGGGCAAGACCAGGACAGCAGCATGTTGTTCGGCCGGATAGTGTTATGTACGTGATTCACTCGGTCGGGTGGTGTTTGGATACCTGTCATGGCCCAGCTGACGCTTCCGCGCCCCGTAAGGGGCGCGGGGCTCTTTCGATATGCGGCTCCGCCGTGTGGGCGCGACCAGCCCCCACCGGCCCGCAGCGGCCGGGCGGAGCGCTCAGTAGCCCTCGACCAACTTCAGCGCCAGCCGTCGCGTCGCCTCGTCCGCCTTCTCCGGGCTGCCGGTGTCGAACGGCGGCTGGGGGTCGTACTCGATGGCGAGCTGCGTCGCCTTGGCCGTCGCCTCGTCCGAGAGGCGGGCGGCCAGGTGGATGCCCATGTCCAGACCGGCGGAGACGCCCGCGGCGGTGATGATCTTTCCGGTCTCGACGAACCGGCCGGGCGCCGGGACGGCTCCGAGTTTCTCCAGATAGGGCCGTGAGGCCCAGTACGTCGCGGCCGGGAGGCCCTTGAGGAGGCCGGCGGAGGCGAGGAGGAGCGAGCCGGTGCAGACGGACGTGGTCCACGTCGTGTGCCGGTGGAGGCGGCGTATCCAGTCCAGCAGGGCCGGGTCGTCCATGGCGGCGACGATGCCGCGATTGCCGCCGCCGGGAACGACGAGGACGTCGGCGTGCGAGACGTCGGACAGGGACCGCTCGGCGGCCAGGGCCAGTTGACCGGTGTCGGTGCGGACGGGGCCGACTCTGCGGGCCACGGTGAAGACGCGTACCCCGGGCAGGCGGCACAGCGTCTCGTAGGGCCCGACCGCGTCCAGGGCGGTGAAGCCGTCGTAGAGCAGGACGGCGACGCGGATGCGCTTCTCCGCTGCCCGCGCGGGTCCGACGGCTGTGAGGCCGACGGCCAGGGCGCCGGCTGCGGCGGTGCCCAGCAGGGCGCGACGGGTGGTTTCCATGGCACAACTCCCTCTTGCGGCACTTGACTTCGAGGTAGTCGGGCGGAGGGGCGGGGGAGTTCCATGGGAAATGCGGCGAATCCCGTTTCTGTCAGGCCGACAACACCTTCGGCCCGGGCGCCTTGGGGCGCAGGCGGGCCTCGGGGATGCCAAGAAGGCACCCGGACGAACGCGCGCGCACTGGGGCAGGAGCAATTCGGCACCGAGCACATCCTGCTCGGCATGCGCCTCGTGGCGCCGCCTGCCCCCGTGGCAGTGGCACGGCTCAGGTGCCGCAGACCGCGACCAGTTCGGCGACCTCGTCCGTGATCGAGCGGGCGAGCAGGTCCAGGTCGGGCACGGCGACGGCGTCGGCGAGCAGGCCGTAGAAGACGTGGTCCTCGTACGAGGTGATGCCCACGGCGAGGGACTGCCCGGGCGCGAGCGGGGCGAGCGGGTAGGCCTCGCGGACGCGGCTGCCCGCGAGCCGGAGACCGCGGGCGCCGTACACCGGGACGCTGGAGACGAGCAGGTCGTAGAAGAGGCGGCCGGAGCGGGCGATCAGGCGGCCGCCGAAGCGGTGACCGAGGGGCGGGACGAAGTCGGCGAGGAGCGCGACGGCGCCCGCGCCGTCGGCGGGTCCGGCCTGCTTGTTCCGTTCCATGGCCGCGCGTACCGCGCGCAAGCGGGCGCGGGGGTCGGGCTCGTCGACGGGGAGCCGGGTCAGGTAACCGGAGAGGCGGTTGCCGGAGGCGGCCGGGTCGCCCGGGGTGCGCAGTGACACGGGGACGAGGGCACGGGGGCGTACGCCGTTGCTGCCGTCGCCGCGCTTGTCGAGCCAGCGCCGCATGCCGCCCGCGACCACGGCGAGGAGGACGTCGTTGGTGGTGCCGCCCACGGCCTCGCGAACGCGGTTCACGTCGCGCAGGTCGACGACCGCCCCTTCGGCGCGGCGGGCTCCGGTGCCGCGGGAGGCGAGGGCGGGCGAGGAGTTCACGTCCAGGGCGGCGCCGACCATGGCGGAGGCGATGGACAGGCCCTGTCCGACGTCGCTGACGGCGTCGCTCACGGCACCGCGCAGCAGGCCGGGCAGCTTGCGCGGGTCGGGCAGGCCCGAGCGGGAGCCGCTCCGCCGCGGCCGGGGCGCGTCGGCCGGGGCGGGTGCCCCGTCGAGGAGCGACATGACGTACGACGCGGCGCGTATGCCGTCCGCGTGGGCGTGGTGGAACGTGAACAGGGCGGCGAAGGAAGTGCCGTCGGCGCCGGGCAGTACGTGCGCGGCCCACGGCGGCCGCTCCCGGTCCAGGGGCCGCTGCATCAGGATCCCGGCGGCCGCGTGGAAGTCCCGCACGGGGGCGGTGAGATGGACGTGCTCCAACGGGTCGAAGTCGGGGGCGACATGGCGGGCGGCACCGCCGACGGGAAACAGGACGGAGCGTATGCGGGTGTTCAGGCCCGGGGTGCGGGCGGCGCGGGCGGCGATCAGCCCGGCGGCACGCTGGGCCGCGTCCGGGGTGTCGGCGTCGAAGACGAAGAGCCCGCCCATGTGCAGGGGATGGCCTGCGGACTCGATGTTCCAGAAGGAGAGGTCGAGCGGGGAGAGCGGCTCGGGGGTCACTTCAGAGGTCACAGGAGCTCCGGTCACGGGGGAGGCGTGGATGCGCTCGCGCGGCGGTTGGGGCCGGGGGCGACGCTGCTGGACGCAAACGAACAGAAGTCAAACGCCGTCGTTCAACTACGGTCAAGTACGCCCGGGCCACGCTGCGTTAACTCGTCGTGAACGGGCACTGGTTTCAGCCTCGGGCCTCGCCCGCGTGACTGTGGGCTGTACTCGGGGTTACCGTCCCCGGTTGCCGCTTCGGTCCCGCTCTCAGTTGTCCGGATCGGAAACCCGGGGGTGGCGGGGTGCGCGGCAACCGCCGGCCGGCCGTCGCGGGGCGGCGCGGAGCGGGTGGTTCCGCAAGATCCAGCCATATGCGACGTACCGCATACGGACGGTGAGCCCCTGGCAGTCAAGGGCGGAACCGTTTGGCCGAGCCGCCCGGAGGGTGTCAAGCACCGACTTGGATACGGCGTTTCACCGGGCCCTGTCCACGCTGGACGGTTCATCACTGGTGACGGGCTTCGGTGCGCCACGGTGGGGGACGGAATGCGCTGTGCCCGTCAATGCCCCTCCTCGCACGCCCCATTGGCAGACAGGACCGGAGGAACCCCCGTGACATTCGCCAACGAAACGGATACACCGAGGAGGCCCTTGAGGCCCGCTATCAGCACTCGTTCGGCCGCGTCGCCGGCTACCTGCCGAAGAACCGGTCAGTCGTCCAGGCATGGCTCGACGAACTCGGCCGCCGGGTCGAGGAGCAGCGGGCCCGGGACGCCGTCGTCCGGCACAACTCGGTGGCCGACCTGGCGCGGCTGATCGACCGCGATCCCGTGGTGCGGATGTACGTGAGCCTGATGATCGAGCAGGCTCAGCAGCTCTGCAAGAGCGGTGTACGCGATGTCTCGGATCTGCTCGACCGCCTCGACACCGTCGTCACCACCGTCCCGCGCTACACCGACAAGGTCCACTTCCCGATGTCGGCCCTGTTCGTGGACATGATGTTCACGCCGGCCGGAGAGGCGGCCTTCCGCAACCGGGACCTCAACAAGGCGCTCCTGGGAATTCTGCGCGAGTGGTGTACCCACCTGGACAGCCCCGCCAGCCGTGAGGTGCTGACCACCGACCAGTGGCTGTCACAAGAGGCCCGGAAGGAGCTCAAACTCGACGACTTCGAGATCAATTTCTCGCTGCAGTACGGCGGGCTGGCCTCCTTCAACGACTTCTTCCACCGCGAGGTCAAGCCCGGGAAGCGCCTGATCGACAAGGACCCCAAGGCCATCGTCGCCCCGAACGACGGCAAGGTGGTCAGGGTCCAGCGGAACGTGCAGCGCTCCGACGAATTCTGGGTCAAGGGCCAGCGCTATTCCCTCCACGACATGCTGGACGGCAGCGACCTCGCGGACACCTTCATCGGCGGCGACGTCTACCAGTCCTTCCTCTCCGGCGGCGACTACCACCGCTGGCATGCCCCGGTCGGCGGCACGGTCCTCAGCGCGCGGCTCGTCGAGGGGCTGATGTTCACCGAACTCGAATCGGCGGGCCACGACAAGGACGCCGGAACCCAGTCGCAGATCTATCAGGCGGCGGTCAACACGCGCGGCCTGGTCCTCATCAAGAGCGACACCGCCGGAATCGTCTGTGTGATGCCCATCGGCATCACCGAGATCTCCTCGGTCACCATCACCGTCCAGCCCGGCCAGACCCTCCAAAAGGGCGATGAGCTCGGCTACTTCAGCTACGGCGGCTCCAGCATGTGCGTGGTGTTCCAGCCCGGCGCCGTGGCGGACTTCGACGTGCCCGACAACACGACCGGAGACATGGAGTGCGGCCAGTGGTGCGCGGTCAACTCCAAGATCGCCCACACCAAGTGAGCAGTCCCGGCAGCCAGGAGAAGCGATGACCACGAGGAAACCGACCGGAAAACCGTCCCCGGCGCCCCGGACCGCCCCGGCGGAAAACGGGTGCGGGGGTCCGGGACCCGCGAACGGCGACGAACTCCACGTCTGCATGGGCCTCAACGCCTGCGCCGGACAGGACTACGAGGGCACGGCCGAGATGGCCGGTACCGGAAAGTGCGCGACCGTCCAGCACGTGTGCCACGGCGAAGGGCTCTGCCGCGGCCAGGGCGGCTGCGGCTACGCCGGGAACGACGTGCAGCAGTTCCACCCCGGCGAACAGGAATGCCGCTACAACGGCAGCTGCGCCAGCCCCATCAACGAAAGCCGGGTCTTCTCCGGCGGCCCCATGCGTGGCAAGAGCGTCTGGCAGCAGGCCCGCCGTCTCTTCGAGGCCCGGATGTACGCGGCGGGCAAGGCGTTCGGACCCTCGCCGGGGCAGGGCATTCCCGACGGAGCGCTGCCCGACTACGACAGGATGTCCGCCCCGAAGCCCGGCCTGTCCGACGAGGTCACCGCCCTCTTCCGCGAGTCGGCCGACGATCCGCGCCAGCATTACGGGCAGCAGTTCCCGGACCCGCTGAAGGCGACAGCCCGCAACGACGTGGGGCGGCACCTCACGGACAAGCAGGTCGTCTTCCGCATTCCCGACGGCACTCCCGTCCCCCTCTACTTCAGTGCCGACGACGGCAAGACGCGGCACCTCACGTGCACGTCGAAAACGGACGAGAACGGGACGGCCACGGCCATGCCGCTCTACGCGGGCCCGTCGACATCGACGACGGACCACGCGGTCGTCATCACCGCCGAAGGCCCCGAATATCCAGATCCCACAGGCCAGGGCATGCTCCGCGCGCGGTGCACCTTCCACGTCACCGTGCTGTCCCCCGACGGATACCGATAAGCGAAAGGAGCGGCCGCCGGAGATGGTGGAACACCTGGGATTCGGCGTGGGGCTGCGTACCGCCCACATCCCCTACATACGTGAGCACCGGCCGCCCGTCGACTCCTTCGAGATCATCTCGGAGAACTTCCTGGACGCCGCCGGCCCCCGGCGGCGCGCCCTGGACGAGATCGCCGAGCGCTACCCCGTCGTCCTGCACGGCGTCTCGCTGTCCATCGGCAGCACCGACCCGCTCGACCTCGGCTACCTCCGCGCACTCAAGCGGCTCGCCGACTCGGTGGACGCGCCCTGGGTCTCGGATCACGTGTGCTGGACCGGTGTCCTGGGCGTGCACACCCACGAATTGCTGCCACTGCCCCTCACCGAGGAATCACTGGCCCACGTCGTCCAGCGGGCCCGCACCGTCCAGGACGTGCTGGAACGCCCGCTCGCTCTGGAGAATCCCAGCACCTATCTGGAATTCCGTGCCTCCACCCTCACCGAATGGGACTTCCTGACCCTGCTGGCCGAGGAGGCGGACTGCGGACTGCTGCTGGACGTGAACAACGTCCATGTCTCCGGCGTCAACCACGACTTCGATCCGGAGAAGTATCTGCGGTCGCTGCCGCACCACCGCGTCTTCCAGATGCACCTGGCCGGACACACGGACTACGGAACGCATCTCATCGACACCCACGACGCCCCGGTGAGCGACCCGGTATGGGACCTCTACCGCCTCGCCGTCGAACTCACCGGAGGTGTCGCCACCCTGCTCGAACGCGACGACAAACTCCCGCCGTTCCCCGTACTGCAAGAGGAGCTGGAAAAGGCACGGGCCATGGCCGGGAGCGCGGGGGCAGTGGATGAGCGACCTCGCGACTATTCAGCAGTGGATGCAGAACGCCCTCCTCGGCCCGTACGACGCCGAGGCCGGTACCGCACGGGAGATGTTCACCGCGTCCCGGCGGCTCACCGCCGAGCAACGATTCCACATCTACCACCGCGGCTACCGGCTGCGCCTGCTGAACTGCATGCGCGGCCTGCACCCCGGAATGCTCCACCTGCTGGCGCGGGAACTCTTCGACCGATTCGCGCTGGACTACCTCGACGCGCACCCGTCCCGGTCCCCGAGCCTGGCCCGTCTGGACGACGGATTCGCCGACCACCTGGAGCGCACCCGCCCGGACGCCGGTGCCCCCGAGGAATGGGTGGACCTCCTGGTCGACCTGGCCCGGTTCGAGCGGCTCTTCACCGACGTGCTCGACGCGCCGGAGGACGACCCGGCACCCCGGCCGTTCCGCGCCCGCTCCTCCGTCCACGACTATCTGGCGGCCGTCCGCCGTGGCGAGGACCCGCCGCTCCCCGAGCCGCACCCGACATCCGTGCTGCTCACCCGCGAGGAGGGCCGGGTCGTCGTCCGACCGGAATGGGTCCCGCATGTGGGACCGTTCGGACGGCCTAAAGGGATATGAGCAACAGAGCCGCCGCTGCTATGGTGCGCCGATGTCATCGATCAAGCAGTTCCAAGTCACCTTCGACTGTGCGGAACCTGAGCGCGTCGCTCGTTTTTGGTGCGAGGTGTTGGGATACGTCGTACCGCCTCCGCCGGAAGGGTTTGCCACGTGGGGCGACTTCGATCGCTCGCTGGCACCTGAGGATCAGGGCTCATGGTCCGCATGCATGGACCCCTCAGGTGTGGGCCCGCGACTGTTCTTCCAGCGCGTTCCCGAGGGCAAGGTCGTCAAGAATCGGGTGCATCTCGATGTGCGGGTCGGCACCGGGCTCGTGGGTGAAGAGCGCCTGGCCACGCTCGAGGCCGAATGCGCACGACTGGTCGCGCTCGGCGCGGTACGCGTGCAACTGCTGCTCGCCGATGAGGACAACGAGTCGTGCATCGTGATGCAGGACATCGAGGGCAACGAGTTCTGTCTCGACTGAGCGTCCTCCGAGCCGACGGGCGGGGAGCTGCCTCGCTTGAGGGCGAACCCCGTCTGCGAGCGGCCGCTCTTCCGCCAAGAGTCGGGGGTGAAGAGCGGGTGCCTCAACAACCGGGGGACATGCATGGGTTGCCGAAACGGAAGGACCGGCCCCGGCTCCCGATGGATATGTGCGGCGTGCATGCAGCATGCACAGAACGCACTTAACCTTCTGGCGCCACCTGGATACGTTTGCCGCTGAGCGGAAGGAACTCGTCCTGAACAAGGGGGAATCGTGACCTCGTTCATCCTCGGGAAGATTGGCTTCGACGATGCCCGGCTGGCGGCCGATGTGGCGGCCCTCCGGGGCATGGAGAAGAGCAAGGAGGCGTACGACGAGTTCACCAGCGGCTTCTGGAAGAACGTACCGCTGTGGAACGAGTCGGGCGACGCGCGCGACGGCATGTTCAGGGACGTCGACTCCCCGGCGAAGCCCACCGAGCACGCGAGGCTCATTCCCTATCTCACCGAGGTGATCGAAGAGAACTTCGCGGTCGGGCATCTCACCATGGTGCGCGGCCGGGACATCGTGGACGCGTCGATGATGCCGCACAAGGACTTCCTGGAGCTGTCCGGGGACGCGGCAGGCCAGTTCCGGGTGTTGATCGTGCTGGAGGACAACGAAGCGACCTTCAACTCCGACGAGGAGAAGGTATTCCGGATGCGCAAGGGCGAAGTGTGGTTCCTCGACGCCGCCGGTGTGCATTGCGCGGCGAATTTCTCCACCGACAGCCGGGTCTCGCTCTGCCTCGACTTCTCGTTCGACAAGCCCTTTACCCCCGCTGATGTCTTTGCCTCGCCGGACCGGTACACCCCCGGACTGGAACCGCTGTTGATCAAGCGGCAGCCGCTCCCGGACGGTTTTGCCATGGACGTGCGGCGCATTGCCCCTGCCTGCACCCGGCACAACTTCCGGGACATCGCGTTCGGACTCGCCAAGCTGCACTTCACCTACGATGTCCCGGCCGCCGACTGCTACGACTGGCTCCTCGAGATAGCGGAGCGCACGGACGACCTGGCGATTCTGGCGAAGGCGGAGCGGGCGAAGGACTTCTATGTCATGGACCGTGCGATGCACGAGAGGTTCTCCTTCACCGCTTGGTGATCGACCATAAAGATCATCGGGATCCGTTGCCAGAGAGAGACGACCGTGAGCCGTGACCCACAGCAGAGCACTCGCAGCGTGCGGGGGGAGCGGCTGCTCCATGCCCCCGCCGACCGGCGCGGCCGCGGTGCGCTTCCTCCGCTGGAGATCGCCTTGCTGGCCCTCGCGGTGCTCGGCATCTCTCTCTCCGCGCCCCTGGCGACATACGCGGCGGCGCCCGCGCTGGCCATCGCGTTCTGGCGCAATGTGATGGCCAGCGCGGTCCTGATGCCGCGCGTCGTGACCGGCCGGAACCGATGGCCCGGCAAGGCGGACCTCGCGCTGTCCGCGCTGGCCGGCCTTTTCCTGGCCGCGCACTTCGGGACCTGGATCCCGAGCCTGAACATGACGTCAGTGGCGGCTTCGACGGCTCTGGTGTGCACCACGCCTCTGTGGACAGGCGTGATCGCCAAGGCGAGAGGACGGTCCGTATCGGCGGCGGCCTGGGGCGGCATGCTGCTCGCTCTGGTGGGTGTGACCGTCGTGAGCAGTGTCGATGTCGGATCGTCGTCGCGCGCCATCGTCGGCGACGCGCTGGCCCTGGTGGGCGGGGCGTGCATGGCCGCGTATCTCACGGTGGGGGAGAGCGTCCGCAGGCGGGTCGACACCGGTACCTACACGGCCGTTTGCTACGGCACGGCCGCGGTGGCCCTGCTCGTCGCCTGCTTGGCGACCGGCAGTGACCTGATCGGGTTCGACACCCGGACGTGGGCCGCCCTGTTCGGCCTGACCATCGCGGGACAACTCGTCGGTCACTCTTTGCTCAACCGCTCCCTCAGCGTGGTGAGCGGGTCGACGGTTGCGGTCGTCTCCCTGCTGGAGGTGCCCGGCGCGTCGTTCCTCGCGGCGATCCTGCTCGGCCAGGCGCCGGCCCTGCCGGTGTACCTCGGCGTCGCCGTGACCCTCATCGGCGTGTACATCGTGATCCGGGCCGAGTCCAGGGCGAGTTGACGGGCCCGCCTATCCCCTCGCTCCGAGCGCGCGGAAGGCGTCGGCCACATGACGGACGAATGCGTCGAGAGCCGGATGGCTGCCCGGAGACTTCCAGGCCAGATGGAGGGCGACTGCCGGTGCGTCCACCAACTCGATGTACGAGATCGCGGGGAGAGGGGACATCCCGGCGGTGGAGGTCGGGGTCAGGCCGATGCCTTTGCCCGTCGCGATACCGAAAAACCAGTCTTCGTAGGTTTCGACCCGCACGATTTCCCGGGGAGTGTGCGCCGGTTGCCATAAGCCCGAGAGGTCCGTATCGGAAGCGGTATTGACCACAAGGGACTCGCTCTCCAAATCCCGCAGGTGCAGGGCGCGTCGGGCGGCGAAGGGGTGATCGGCCGGAACCGCGACGTACAGCCTCTCGCGCAGTAAGAGGCGGGTCCGGATGGAAGGGATGGCCGGAGGCTCGCGGATCAGTCCGATATCGACGTTCCCGTCGGTGAGTCCCGCCAGGCGGTCGTCCGTCCGGCGGGTGTTGATGGGAAAGCCGGGGTGCTTCCGTTCCCAGGATCTGACGACCGTCAGCATGCGCTCGTCCAGCGTGGACCACATGTAGCCGAGCCGCAGAGGGTGGTCGACCGTGTGGACGGCGTCCAGGGCCCGCTGGAATTCCTCTACTGCCGAACGGGCGTGAGCCAGGACGAGATGGCCCACCCGGTTGGGCTGTATCGAGCCTGAGTTCCGGTCGACCAATTCGCAGCCCACGTGCTTCTCCAGCTGCCGGACGGTCCGCGAGACGACAGGCTGGCTGAGCATCATTCTTCTCGCCGCGCCGGTGAAGCTGCCTTCTTCGCAGAGCGCGATGAATACGCGCAGGTGCCGAATCTCGACCGACAAGGGATCGCCTCCCGAGGCGCGCTACGGATCCTTTGAGTGCATCATGAAGTGATCGGTGGCAGGCGATCACTGTATGTGCCTGCTCGATACCGCATCAAGATCGGCAGGGGCGCCGGGAGCGTGCCCGGTTGCGTTTGCGCGGATGGTCCAGTTTGGGCGACTGTCGCTGTCTGTGCTCGATTCCTCGAAGTCGTACTCAAAGCGCCGTCGGAGACAGCGTGTTGGCGGTGTGGTTGGCCTCGAACCCGAGGGTTTGCACGTGAGTTGAACTGGACAGGAGCCGACGCAGGTCCCCGTGGATCCACGTCTTCCGCGCTCCCCGGGCGCCGCACCGCCGTCCAGGCGCGGCGGAAAATGTGCCCACAGTCCAGCAGATGGCGGATGAGCCGCGGGCTCCGCACCAGGCCCGTTCGTCTGCCTGCACCCGGCCCGTCGCGCTCAGCGGGTTGTCGAGCCGGCCACCGCCTACGCCCTCACCCCCTCGCCCCGCCCCCTCCCGCCATCGCTCCCAGCTCCGCGCGCAACCGCCCGTACCGTTCCTCCATCGCCGGTTCCGCCGCCGGGCCGGCGCTCAGCAGGCGTTCGTACAGCAGGACGCAGCGGGCCAGGGCCACCGGTCGATCCGACGGCTCGGCCGTCGTCGTCCCCCGTGCTGCCACCTCGGCGGCGCCGCGGCAGCGCGTGCCCTCGTGGACCAGGGCCTCGGCCAGCCTGACCGAGGCCGGGAGCCCGGCGGGCGTCGCGGCGAGGCACTGGCGGTCGATCACGGCGACGCCGAGCGCGGTCGCATCGGTCGGCGGGGCGCCGAGCAGGGTCACTTGGGAGACCGTCGCCCGGAGTTCGTCGAGCATCTGCGGCCATACCGCGGCCAGCAGCCGGACCGCCGACGCGAACGTGGCACGGTCGGCGGGCTGCCAGGAGTCGGACAGTTCCACCGGCCACTCCACAGGGCCGTCCGCCGGGCGCGCCGCCGTGTTCAGATGCTGGGCAAGCTCCCGCGTGAGCGTCCGCTCGCGGGCGGCCTGCGCGGCGGCCGGGTGGAGCGGCAGGGGCAGTTCGGGCGGCGGGCCGGGCAGTCCCGCCTGCTCCAGCGCGTTCAGCAGCACGCGCCGCAGGGTCTCCTGGTCGGCACGCGCCGAGGAATGGTCGGGGTCCAGGTCCAATGCCGTTCCTTCGCTCAGGTCTTCTGCCCGGGGGTCCCGAGCGGCGGCACCGGTTCCGCGGCCGCCCGCCGTGAACGATATGACGCTGCCCGGCCATCGGAAAATCGGGTGGCGAGATGTCGTCATTCCGGCGAACAGTGCCGGTCAGCGGGGTGCGAGCGGCGGGGGTCTGGTTGGACCAGGCGCCTGCGGGCTCCGAGCCCAGGACGAGCTCGGGGTCGGTGATGCGCTTCATCCGGGCGAGGCGGTTGGAGCGGTCGCGGGCCTTGTCCATGGGGTGGACGGTGTCGCCCTTGACGGTCACCGGACCGGGCTTGCCGGGCGCCTGGGCCGCGGCGGCGGACAGCTCCACGGCCGCGCCTGCTCTGAGGAGTTGACAGTGAGCGGATCCAAGAGGTCTTCAACAACCGCGGCCGAAGACGACGCGAGAGCTGCCGGCGATGCTCTACAACACGCCGCCCGACTTCGTCCTCGACGGGATCGCCGAATGTGCCCAGCCGACGTGAACGCCAACGGCTGACGCCGGGCCCCCGGCCCTCAGCTCCCGGCCGTGCCCACCGCGTGCGGGCTGCGCCGGGTGCCGGGGGCGGGGGCCGACGGGTCCGTGCCCAGGGTGACGATCCGGTTGTCGGCGTCGACGTGCACGACCTGCGGCAGGAGGGCGCGGGCCTCCGCGTCCTCGACCTGCGCGTAGCTGATGAGGATGACGAGGTCCCCGGGGTGCACGAGGTGGGCGGCGGCCCCGTTGACCCCGATCACCCCGGACCCGCGCTCGCCCTCGATCACATAGGTCTCCAGCCGCGCGCCGTTGTCGATGTCGACGATGTGCACGAGCTCGCCGGGCAGCAGATCGGCGGCGTCCATCAGATCGGCGTCGATGGTCACGGACCCGACATAGTGCAGATCGGCGTGGGTGACCGTGGCACGGTGGATCTTGGACTTGAACATGGTGCGCAGCACGCTGAGTCTCCCTGCTGGTGGGGTCGCGCCCCCGTGGGGTACGCGCCGTCGCAAGCCAGGGTAGCGTCCGGCGCTTCCTCGTACGCCGTGCCCCCGCTCACACCGGGCCCGCACCACCGCCCGCATGCGCCGCCCGCACCCCCTCCACCGTGTCCGCCTCCGACGGCCTCTTGTCCTCGCGGTAGCGCACCACGCGGGCGAAGCGGAGGGTCAGGCCCGCCGGGTAGCGGGTGGAGCGCTGGATGCCGTCGTAGGCGATCTCCACGACCAGTTCCGGGCGGACCCGGACCACGAAGCCGTCGTCGCTGACGGCCAGCTCGCGCAGGCGTTCCGTCTGCCAGGTCAGGAGGGCGTCGGTGAGGCCCTTGAAGGTCTTGCCGAGCATGGCGAACGAGCCGTCCGCCTGCCGGGCGCCCAGGTGGAGGTTGGAGAGCTTGCCGGTGCGGCGGCCGTGGCCCCACTCGGCGGCCAGGACCACCAGGTCCAGGGTGTGGACGGGCTTCACCTTCAGCCAGGAGGCGCCGCGGCGGCCCGCGCTGTACGGGGCGGCGAGGGCCTTGACCACCACGCCCTCGTGGCCGCGCCGCAGGACCGCCTCGGCGAAGTCCCGGGCCGCCGCCCGCGCGCCGTCGTCCGAGGGGTCCGCGACGACCAGCCGCCGTACGCGCAACGGCTCCGGCACCACCTGGGCCAGCTCCGCGTGGCGCTCGGAGACCGGCAGGGCCAGCAGGTCGCGGCCGTCCACGGCCAGCAGGTCGAAGAAGACGGGGGAGAGGGGGACGGTGAGCGCCGCCCCCGCCACGTCCAGCCGGGAGCCCACCCGGCCCGCGATCTCCTGGAAGGGGCGCGGCCGCCCCGTGTCGTCCAGGGCGATGATCTCGCCGTCGAGCACGGCCCGCCCGGCCGGCAGCTCGCGTGCCACCCGGGCCAGCTCCGGCAGCCGCCCGGTGATCTCCTCCAGGGTGCGGGTGAAGATCCGTACGTCGTCGCCGTCCCGGTGCACCTGCACCCGGATGCCGTCGAGCTTCTCCTCCACCGCGCACGGCCCGAGCCGGTCGAGTGCCTCGTCGACGTCCTTGGCGGTCTGCGCCAGCATCGGCAGCACCGGGCGCCCCACCTCCAGCCGGAAGCCGGCCAGCGCCTGCGGGCCGCTGGCCAGCAGCTCCCGGGCCACCGCCGCTGGGGAGCCGCCGAGCATCACCGCCCGCCGTACGTCCTCGGGCGGCGCGCCCGCTGCGGCCGCGAGCCCGTCGACGGCGAGCGCGTCCAGGGCGCCCTGCCGCAGCTCACCGCCGAGCAGGCCGCGTAGGAACCGCTGTTCCTCCGCGGTGGCCGCGCCCATCAGCGCGTCGACGAGCCGTTTGCGCTCGGCCCGCGCGCCCTTGCCCGCGACCGCCGCGAACGCGTCGACCGCCCGGTCCACGTCCCGGACGGTCAACGACGGCGCCGCGGCGGGCGGCGGGGCGTCGCGCAGCACGCTCCAGCCGATCCCGACCCTGCCCTGCGGCAGCCGCCCCGCCAGATAGGTGATGACGACCGGCGCCTCGTCGGGGCCGGCCGCCCGGAAGAGACCGGCCAGCAGGCCGGTCTTCTCCGACCGCGAGCTCGTCGCGGCGACGGCTGCGGACACACGGGCGATCTCGGCCAGGAGCATGCCCTCATCGTGCAACGGCGCCGCGCGCCGCGCAGGGCGGGATCACGCCTGGTGCGCGTCCCAGAAGGCGCAGTGGTGCTCGGCGCCCAGATCCACCAGCCGGATCCCGTCGGCACCCGGAGCCAGGCTCTGCACCAGCGGCGCGTCGCTCCGGAAGGCCGTCCACCGCGGCGCGCCGGGGAGGTCCGGGCGCGAGGTGTGCGCGAAGCGGGTCCAGTAGCCGACCATCCGCTGCGACAGCTCCTGCTGCTCCGCCGTGAAGGCCGGTTCCACCGGGATGTCGAAGAGGTACGGCAGCTCGAAGGCGTGCGCGGCCGCGTACGGGAAGTCCTTCACCTTCGGGAACCCCGGGATCACCGGCGGGTTCGGGTCGCTGAACTCGTAGCCGTAGGTGGGCACGTGCGCCGCCAGCGCCCGGTCGGCGCGCAGGGTCGTGCACGTCCACACGCGGTCGGTGAGCGCCGCGGACCAGGCGAGCGCGGGCGAGGGGTACTTCGCCGCGGGGTAGAGCTCCTCGACGGCCGCCGCCGCGGTGCCGAAGGTGCCCCGCAGCCGGGCGCGGTAGACGTTCGCGTCCGGGATGGGGTGGTCGGCCAGCGACAGGGCGACGAAGAGCCGCATCTCGTCGTGGTTGGTGCCCTGGACGACCGGCACCCGGTGGAAGCGGCCGCTCTCCAGCGCCCGTTCGGGCCGCTCGGGCAGCAGCGCGTTCCCGTAGGAGACGAGCGAGAACTTCTGCGTCAGCTCCGGCGTCACCAGCTTCGCCACCGGCAGCGCGCGCAGACAGCGCAGCGCCTCGGCCCCCGGCACCAGGCAGCCCAGGGAACGGGCGGCCGTGGCGCCCGCGTCCTGCACCCGGCTCTGCGGCACCCAGGGGCTGTACGCGGCGCCACCGGGGTCGACGGCTCCGGCGGGCATACCGGTCATGCACGACCCGCTCTGGATCACGGCCTTGTGGAAGAGGCCCGCCGAGGTGGGGGAGATCAGGTGGGCGCAGGTGCTGAGCGCGCCCGCCGACTCACCGAACAGCGTGACGTTGCGCGGGTCGCCGCCGAAGCGGGCCGCGTTGGCCCGCACCCAGCGCAGGGCAGCCTGCTGGTCGGCGAGGCCGTAGTCGGGTGCTCCGCCGAGTGCCGGGTGGCCGAAGAAACCGAACACGCTCAGCCGGTAGTTGACGGTCACCACGACGGCGTCACCCCGCACCGCGGGCCGCTGCGCGGCGTAGTCGCTGCCGCCGCCCGAGGTGAAGCCGCCGCCGTGCACCCAGACCATGACGGGCCGGCCCCGGCCCGCCGCGCGTCCCTTCGGCGCGGTGACGTTCAGATAGAGGCAGTCCTCCGAGCCGAGCACCTTGCCGGGCTCGTCCGGCGCCACCTGCGCGCAGCGCGAGCGGGGCGCGCCCGCGTCGCGTACGCCCTTCCACTTCGCCGCGGCGGCGGGGAGCTGCCAGCGCCGCGCGCCGGTGGGGGGAGCGGCGAAGGGGATGCCGTCGAAGGTGTCGTACGTGCCGTGCGCCACGCCGCGTACCTGCCCGTGGTCGGTGGCGACGACGGGTCTCTCCGGAGCTCTCGCCTCTCCGGGCGCGGTGGCGACGAGGGCGGTGAGCAGGGCGAGAAGTACGGTGCCGAGCAGGGTGCTTCGGAGTCGCTGGAAGGGGAATTCCGGCATTCAGGGTGCCCTTTCACTGGGACCGGGCGCAGGGGGTTGGCCCGGGCGCCCGGAATGTACCCAGAAGGTCCCATGTACACCTGTTCTGCTTGTCCCTCGTCCTGGCCTGGGGTGACGGTGCACGTCCAGGCGCTTGTCCGACCGCGGGAGGCCCCGGTGACGGCTTCGGGGTGTGTCGCGGACCGACACACCCCGAACCGGTTACGGATGCCTGCTACCCGGGACGCCTTTCCCCGTCGCGCAGGATGTGGAAAGCGAGCCACCGGTGGCACCGTCCGCATTCCGACCACTCAGCGACCTTCCAGTTGCCGTTGCAGCTCCGGACGAGTTCGGTGTGGGTCGAGCGCGAGGAGATCTCCCCGCAATGCGGGCATGCCGCCACGAGTTCGCGCGATGTCATCGCCGGCCCCTCTCGCCCGGCCGTACGCCGACCAGGAGGGAGGTGACCGCCGGCAGCAGCCATTCCTCCTGGAGAACGGCCGTCCGGGCCGAGGGGGACATCACCAGTACGACGCCCAGCACCAGCGTGGCCACGAAGGCCACGCTCGTACACGGCAGGTCTATCCTGAAGTCGACGAGCACGAGGGTCTCCTTGTGTTTGAGCGGAGAGGCCGCTCCCTGCTTCCGCCCAGAAGCATCAGGGGGCGGCCTCGGCTTGTGTCGTAGGGCCTCGAAGCGGGCCTACAGTGCGGCGGTTCGACGGATCACATGGGTGGCGGCTCCCTTCGCTCACCGGCGCGGCCGGCGGTGGCCGCTGTCCCGAGTCTGGAGCGAGGCCCTGCCAGGGACAACGGCTGGGAGACACGCGTAGAACACCCCGGACGAAGGGGAACACTCCCGAACGCTGGCGGAGTTGCGTAGCACTGGCGGACAATGACGGTCCATCGGCACCGTTCTGTGCCGTTCACGGGGGTGGACACCATGCCTGGCCAGCGGTCTGCGTCAGAGCCGCCGGAGCCCCAGCTCGCCTTCGCGGCCGAGTTGCGCGAACTCCGGCGGCGGACCTTCAAGAAGCCGACCGAGGAGGCGCTCGCCCGGAGAGTGGGGTGCGGTCGCAGCACCGTCTCGGCGATCCTGAACGGACGACGATTCCCGAGCTGGGAGCACACGGCGGCCTTCGTGGAGGCCTGTGGTGAGGATCCGTCGAGGTGGCGCGACCGGTGGCTGCGGGCCTCCCGGCAGATCGAGGAAGCCTCCAAGGGCCTTCGCTCCTCGTTCCCGCGGCTGCCGCTCACCGGCGGACCGGAGGCCCCGGGAGAAGCCCTGCTGGCCGCGCACTGGTACCGGGACAACCGGGAGTTCTACGAGGCGGCCGCCGCCCGCGCCGGCCAGGCGCGCTCGGAGATCCGGGTCACCTACACGCGCCGCTACCCGCCCACGCAGTACACGACCCGGGCGTCCGCCGCGTACTTCCGGACCATCCTGGACTGGGCCGGCGAGGACAGCGACGACGAACGGAACGTACGGCGCATCATCGGCATCCCCGAGCGCGACGGGCTTCCCGACCCTGACATGTTCTCCTGGGCCCGTCAGCACTACGAGGACAGCAAGCACATCCTCAACTACGAGGCCGGCGTGCTGCGGTGGACCGCGGCGGCCGACGGCCTGAACATGGCGCTGATCGACGACAGCGTGGTGTTCCTGGCGTTCTCCGGGGGGCCGCGTCAGAGGCTCAACGGCTTCAGCGTGGAGGATCCCACGTTCATGACCTACTTCGCCTCGTACTTCGACCAGTTGTGGGCCGCTCTCCAGCCTCTGGGCGCCTACCTCGGCGAAGTGGACGGCAACCGCACCGACAAGCCTGTGTGAAAAGCGGACGTGCCCACCCCCTGGCAGGGGGTGAGCACGTCCGCTTTCCGGTGGTGACACCCGGCGATCAGACCGCCGCGGGCTCCGGTTCCGCCTCGACGGACTTCGCGGACGGCGGGACCCGGTGCAGGCCCTTGCGGTCGTAGAAGCGCGTCATGCCGAAGCCGAAGAGCGCGGCGACGACCAGGGCGATGCCCAGGGAGACCCACGCGCGGGTCAGGCCGGCGTCGGCCTGGGCGTCGTAGTAGAGGATCGAGCGCAGGCCGCCGGTGATCTGGCGCAGCGGCTCGAACTCCGACAGGAACCGGAAGAAGTCGGGCAGCGCCTGCAGCGGCACCGTCGAGCCCGAGGACGGGACGGCCATCGCGACGAAGACGATCGTCGAGAGCAGCATGCCCGGGAGGCCGAAGGCGCGCAGCAGGGCCAGGGCGCCGATGCCGACGACGGCGATGGTGGCCACGGAGTAGACCCACAGCAGGCCGAGGTGGGAGGCGTCCATGCCGAGGACGCCGACCGTGGCGAGCTCGACCAGGGAACCCATGAGCACGGAGAGGCCGACCATCAGGACGGAGTCGATGGCCAGGGTGCGCACCCGGCTCGTGTGGCGCAGGGGGTTGCGCTGGCGGAAGGGGCCGAAGTCGGTGTGCACATAGCCGAGGAAGGTGTCGACCTGGGAGATGAGCGCGTTGGCGCCCAGCATGCCGCAGACGACCAGGACCAGGGCGTAGTAGAAGGCGCTCAGGCCCATGGCGCTGTGGGTGCCGAGCGGATGGCCGTCGGCGACCTGGACGCTCACGGGGTCGGCGAGCATCAGCTGGGCGGCCGGGGCGAGCTTGGCGCCCTGGGTGTTCGCCTGCTTGAGGAGCTCCTTGCCGAGCTGGGCGGAGGCGCCGTGGGCGGCCTTCTGCGTCGCCTGGCTTGCCATGGAGGAGCCGAAGCTGCCGGCCGACTGGTTGGTGAGCACCGTGATCGTCGGGCGGACGGCCTTCGTCTGCTGCGGGCTGAGCAGCCCCGTCAGCGAGGCGGTGAAGTTCTCCGGCACGACGATCGCGCCGAAGAGCTTGCCCTGGCCGATCCGCTTGTCGGCCTCTGCCTTGTCGAGCACCTGCCAGTCGAAGCTGTCGTTGCCCTCCGCGGACTTCTTGACGCCGGAGACGACCTGGTCACCGGCGTTGAGGTGCTTGCCCTTGGCGACGACGGCACCCTTGTCCTCGTTCACCAGCGCGACGGGCAGATCGCGCAGATGGCCCTTCGGGTTGACGTTTCCGCCCACGTAGAGCAGGGAGAACAGGGCGGCGATCACCGCGAGGATGAGGCCCGAGCCGATCCACAGCCGCGGACTGCGGAGCGCGGAGGAGGGCGGAGGGGAAGACATGAACGCTCCGGTTCGATCACACAGGGTTACTAGATACTGAAGGTATCCAGTGCTGGAGAGTGACACTATCGGACGGGGGTGTCTGATCGCGACCGCGGGGTACCCGGCCACTTCACCGACGAGGAAGCCGCATGAAGATCTCGGAGCTCAGCCGCACGACCGGCGTGCCGGTCGCCAGCATCAAGTTCTTCCGCCGGGAAGGGCTGCTGCAGGCCGGCCGGGCGACGGCCGCCACGCTGGCCGAGTACGGCGACGAGCACGTCCAGCGCCTGCGGCTGATCAAGGCGCTGACCACCCTGGGTGGTCTGTCCATCGCCGCCACCCGCGAGGTCCTGGCGGCGGTCGACCACGCCGACAGCCCCGACGGCACCCTCAAGGCGATCAGCTACGCCCTGCCGGTGCCCGTCGCCCAGGCCCCGGCCGGGGGTGCCGACGAGGAGGCGGAGGCCGAGGCGATGGAGGCCGAGGCGGCCGCGGCGGCGGACGTCTCCGGGCTGATCGCGGCGATGGACTGGCGGATCCCCGGCAGCTCGCCGCACATCCACGGCCTGACCACGGCGCTCCGGGAGCTCCGGCGCCTCGACGCGGACTACCGCCCCGACCGCCTCGTCGCCTACGCGGAGCTGGCCCGCTCCATCGCCCGGCTGGACCTGGAGCGCGCGGCCGCCTTCGAGGACTCGCCGACCCTGGCCGAGCAGGCGGTCGTCGTCCTGGCCCTCTCCGGCCCCATGCTCGAACTGCTGCGCCGCCTGGCCCAGGAGGACCAGGTCCGCCGCCGGACGGCGTTCGAGGACGCCGACGCCGACGCCGACGCCGACGCGTAGCGCTCAGGGCTGGGCCGCGGGACGAGGCGGGCCGGATCCGCTCGACGAGCTCGCCGTCCGCACGGTGGCGAAGGGTGCCGCCTTTGCCCGCCCCCGCTGGCTCGCCGGGGACGGACGCGCACCGTAGAGTCCGAATTGCCCGCTAGCCTCCGCAAGCCGTATGTCACGCAGAGCCCGTGGCAGGACACCCCCGTCGACTGCACGCTGGTCAACGGCATGCCCCAGATGCTCGGTGGAAACGTGGGCGAACTCGGCAGCCACATCCTTCCGACCAGAGACGGCCGCCACTCCGTCCTGACCTCCCTCTACAGCTCGAACACCAAGCGGATCATGGAGCTGCTCGACAGCGGCACCCTGCCCCGCCGGCTCGAGCGGGCGACGTTGAATTGGGACGCCCAGGACCTGGAGAACGCCGCCCAGGACGCCGGTGTACCGCTGGCGATCTGCCGCACACGGCAGGAATACGAGGCGACCGAGCAGTATCAGCACCATGTCGGCACTCCGCTGATCCACATCGAGAAGATCGGCGACAGCGCCCCGGAACCGCTTCCCCCCGGCAGCCGCCCCCTTTCCGGGATCCGCGCCCTGGGCATGGTGCACGTGGTGGCCGGCCCGACCGTCATGCGCCAGCTGTCCGCCCAGGGCGCCGACGCGCTGAATCTCAACACGCTGAACTGGATCGAAGAGCCGACGCTGTACTGGCAGTGCCAGGCGGGAATCCGGGAGGCCTATCTGGACGCCCGCGTCGACGGGAACCAGAAGGCGGTCTACGAACTCGTCAGGGACTCCGACGTGTTCGTCGAGAACCTGCGCCCGGGGCTGGTCGCATCGCAAGGTTTCTCGGCGCAGACGCCGGCCCAGTACCGGCCCGGGATCATCTACGTGTCCGGCCGGCTCAACACCCCCAAGGGCCCGTGGGGCAACTGGATGGGGTACGACTTCACAGCCGCCGGACTGACGGGGATGTTCACCGACATCGGCAGCGCGGACCAGCCGCAGCTGCCGCACGGCGTCAACGTCGTATGCGACTTCCTGACGGGCTATCTCGGCGCGATCGGCGTGCAGGCGGCCCTGCTTCGCCGCGCGGCGGAGGGCGGCAGTTACAAGGTCACGGTCACCCTCGCCCAGACAGTCATGAGTGGCTGCCGCGCTGATCACGTCGCGGACGCGCGAGTAGACGCTAAGGGCGCGGCCCCACCGTCCGCGTGCCGTCCTTCACCGAAATCGCCAGCGCGGGACAGGACTCCGCCGCGTCCAGGACCGTCTCGTCGGGCGCGGTCTCACCGTGGCGCACCCGCGACCGCTCCTCGGACATCTCGAACAACTCCGGAGCCAGCGCCACGCAGATGCCCGATCCCAAGCACAGCTTCCGGTCCACCGACACCTGCCAGACCATCGCTCACCACCTCACCGGCATCGTGCGCGGCCCACGGACCAGCATCTCCGTCTTCCACTCGATGTCACCCGCCGCCTGGATGCCGGGCACCCGCGACACGAGCGCCCGCAGCGCCTCCTGGAGCTCCAGCCGGGCCAGCGGGGCGCCCAGACAGTGGTGCACGCCGTGCCCGAAGCCCAGATGCTGATTGCCCGTACGGCCGAGGTCGAGGGCCTCCGGCGTGCTGAAGCGCAGCGCGTCCCGGTTCGCCGCGCCGACCGCCACCAGCAGCGGCTCACCCGCGCGTACGAGCGTGCCGCCCACCTCGATGTCCTCCGTGGCGTAGCGGGCGAACGACGCGCCCACGCCGAGCGGCACGAAGCGCATCAGCTCCTCGACCGCCGTGGGGACGAGCTCCGGCTCGGAGCGCAGCCGTTCGAACTGCCCGGGGTGATCCAGCAGCGTGCACAGGAAGTTGGGGATCTGGCTCGCGGTCGTCTCGTGACCGGCGATGAGCAGACCGTCGATCAGATCGATCAGTTCCAGCTCGGTGAGCCGGTCGTCCACGTCGCGCGCCTCGATCAGCGCGGTCATCAGGTCGTCGGCGGGCCGCGCGCGGTGCGCCTCGACCAGCTTCGCCATGTAGGCGCGGAACTCCTCTCTGGACTCCGCCATCTCCTCCGTGCTCAGCGGGCTGGTCGACAGCGCGGCGTCGCTCCAGACACGGAAGCGCCCCTGGTCCTCGGCCGGCACGCCGAGCAGCCGGCAGATCACCCCGACGGGCAGGGGCAGCGCGAAGTCCTCCACCAGATCGGCGGGCGGCCCCGCCGCCACCATCCGGTCCAGCAGGTTCTCGGCCAGCTCACGGACGGCCGGCCGCAGCTTCTCGACCCGGTGCACGGTGAACGCCTTCGACACCAGGGTCCGCAGCCGGGTGTGGTCCGGCGGGTCCATCCCGAGGATCCCGGACTCCCGCCGCCCCGGCGTCCGGCGCGGCTCGTCGTGGTGCGCGGCCGCGGCCCGGCTGAAGCGGCGGTCGCCGAGCACGAGCCGGGCGTCGGCGTAGCGGGTCACGAGCCAGGCCGGCTCGCCGTGCTCCATCCGTACGCGCAGCAGCCCCTCGCCGCCGCGCGCACGCTCATAGAGCTCGGACAGGCCCAGGCCGGAAGCGTCGTTGAACGGATAGGCGGCGGGCTCGACATGTGCGGTGGTCATGCGTACCCCTTCCCTCGCGGGATGTGGCGCCATTGCCAACCTCACGGTAAGTGCCTTTGCGTGCAGAGGCCACGGTGCGTCGGATTCCGCTGAGCGCTCGCTCTGCCGCGCCGTCACGGAAGCCCCTTGCCGGTCAGTGGTACGAGGCGGCGGCCGGACCGCTCGCGGCGCGTGATGTCTCGCACACCCGGTGGAACGGCCGTAACCGCCCGCTGCCGCGCCGAGTTGTCGTCACGGAGACGATCCTCTACGGGACGGAGCAGTGGTACATCCATGAGCAAGCGCCAGAAAGGCCGTCGGCATCGCAAGGTCAACCGCACCCCGCGGCCTCGCGCCATGGCGGCGCCGCCGTGCCCGGCGGCGGTGGTGGTCCCCGAGCTCGGCAGGCACATGGCCCGTACGTGGGAGGGGCTGCGGACGTACGGCGCCGCGGGGGCCTCCCTGGAGGAGCTGGCCGAGGCGGTGGGCTATCAGGCGCGCACGGTCCTCAAACACGTGACCGGCTTCGCCGACCAGGGGCTGGCGGAGGCACGCGGCGACCGGTGGTACGCGCGGACCGGGTGACGCGGCGGGGCGATGACGCCGGGCGGGCCGGATCCTCCGGCCCGCCCGGCGTTCGCGCGCTTCACGACGTCACTCGATCTGCGTCGCCCCGCCGTTCTCACGGCGCCTGCGCTCCAGCGCGCGAAGCACCCGCTCGTGATCCGCCAGCGCGTCCGCCGCCCGCTCCAGGGACCGCGCCGCGGACTCCGCGCGCTCGGCGTGCCCGAGGATCTGCTTGCGCAGCGCCGCGCCCTCCGGGTCGGGGAGGCTCACCGTCATCGCGCCCGCGCGCAGCCGGCGCGCCTGGTCCAGCAGCTGGGTGGCCTCCGCGCGGACGGGCCGCGACCAGGGCGCGGCTCCCGTCTCGTTCCGCTCCATCAGTTGATCCCTCCGGGTCGCAGCATCCGCCAGGGCGAGAACGCGTTCCGCACCCCGTGCAACGGCCGCGCCAGCTCCGGGTGGTGGCGCAGCAGGACGTCGGTCATCCCGGTGCGGTCGATCCACTCCAGGCCCTCCGGGGTGTAGATCTCCGGCCGGTAGTCGGTGGTGAAGAAGCGGTCGCTCTTCAGCCGCCGGGACGCCATCAGCACGAAGATCCGGAACGCGGTGTCGCTGAACGCGAAGCCGCGCGGCCGGGGCTCGGCGTACATCCCGACCATGGTGTCGACGCGGTCCAGCCGCCCGTCGTACACCTCGCGCAGCTCCGCGGCCAGTCCCACGTTCCCGCCGGTCAGCTCCTCGAAGTCGGTCACCGGCGGCCGGTGCAGGGCCGCGCGGAAGGCGGTGTAGCGGGGGACGCCGCGCTCGCGGTCGCGCAGGATGTCCACCGTGCCCAGGTCGACCCGCTCTCCCGAGACGCGGGAGAGGTCGCGCAGGCAGTCGGGGTGATTGTGCAGGGTGATGTCACCGGGGTTCATGATGCCGAAGGAGTACAGCAGGTCCGACCAGCCCCAGCGGTCCACCGCCTCCCGGGTCGCGAGCGCCTGGAGCGGCTCGAAGCCCGTGCGCTCGATCAGCGCGCCCGTGCGGTGCGAGTGGATGGCGTACTCGTCCCGGATCAGCGGATGCAGCCGGTAGGAGGTCACGAACTCCTCGGTCATGGAGAACGGGGCCGTGTGGTGGTCGGTGGGCGAGCCCAGGATCCCGAAGAGCGTCTCGCCCCTGCCGAACCGCCCGACGCGGCTACGCACCCGGGCGGGCAGCACGCCGTACCAGTTGATGTGCATCGCCGCCCGCGTCACCGGCCGGTCGATCACCGCCGGGGTCCACTCCACCGTATGGATCTTCGCCATGACCGCCGCGTTGACCAGCCGGGCCGTCTGGAAGAGGCGCTCGTCGCCCCACGTGGGGTGCGCGGCCGCGATCCGGTCGCAGATCGCGTTGTGCTCCTTGGCGAAGAGCGTGTGCAGCAGGGACAGCCCGACCCAGTAGTTGTCGTTGAAACCGGTCAGGTCGATGCCGGACAGGCCCGGCCGCACCTCGTCGGGCAGCCGCCCGTCCTCGACGGCCAGCTTGCCGCGCTCACCGGTCCGCAGGGCCCGGCACCGCTCCTCGCTCGAACCGTAGATCTGCGAGCCGTCCCACCAGTGGCTGACGGTGTTCTCGTACGTCGGCGGGCGCGTCGCGTCGGTGTGCGGCACCGGGTCGCGGCGGGAGCGGCGGACGAGCATCGGGCAGGCGGGCCAGTCGTCGTCCGCCGCGAGAGGGACGTCCAGCGGCTCGTCCACGCGGTTGTCGCCGTGGCTGAACCAGCCGTGGTTCTGGAACTGGATCCACGCCGCGGCCAGCATGTTGAGTCCGGGCGCGGGCCTGAAGCCCGCCCGGCGGGCCAGCAGCTGCCTGCTGACCTCGCGCGGGCCGGGGCTGAACAGCCCCTTGTCCTCGGCCTCCGGGAAGGTCTCCGGCAGCGCGCAGTTGCGGTCGAAGCGGGTGCCCGCCCGGCCCATGTCGACGTCGTCCGGGTCATAGCCCGAACCGTCGTAACTGCGGTACGGCAGCAGCTCCGGGCTCGGCCTGCGGGGCCGCTCGCCGCCCGCGCCGTAGGTGTCGTGCAGATTGTGCGCGCGCAGCAGCTCCCGCTGTCTCTTGATCTCCAGGAGCGCGAGCGGGAACGGCCGGGAGTGCCACTCGCGGCGGGGGCGCGGTACGGGCGTCATCGGAAGGGCTCTCCATCGAAGGGGGATCGGGCCGGGGAATCCGTGCGGGGGTCAGCGGTCGTGGAGCCGGAGGACGACGGTCTCCTCCACCCGGCCGCGGTACGGCGCGAGCAGCTCGTCGACCTGGTCCCGCGCCTCCGGGACCACCTTGTCCAGCCCCTGCGCGTAGACGTCGACGTTGTGGCACTGGGGGAAGTCGTGCGTGGGGTCCGCCCAGGTGATCTCCAGCCAGTCGGCGGGCAGCGGGAAGACCGACACCGGGCTGCGGCCCTCCAGGCTGGGCACCACGTCGTGCTCGTTGACGATGCTGACGACCCGGGTCCGCGGATCGCGCGGGCGCTTGAAGTCGATCGGCGAGCCGACGGCGACGACGTGCGTCAGCCGCCAGCGGTCGGTGACCTGGGGCAGCTCGGCCAGGCTCATGGCCGTGACCCCGCCCTGGCTGTGCCCGATCAGCGCGACCTCCGCGCCGTCCGGCACGGTCAGCGCGAGGGCCTTGCGCACGGCCCGCGTGTACGGCGAGTCGTTGCGGCCCACGGCGGTGACGGCCCCCACCAGGTCCTGCGGGGTGGGGTTGCGCGGCAGCCCGAAGGCCATGCCGGGCAGCAGCGCCAGATAGCGGGTGATGCCGTCGGGGCCGGTGACGCGCTGGACGAGGGTCCGGCCGTCGTTGCCGAGTGCGGCCAGATTCCGCAGGTGGCCGGTGATGCCGCCGTCGAGGTCCAGCCCCGCCAGGAACTCCGGGTCCGCCGGCTCGGCCACGGCCCGGCCCGCGCCGCGGTCCCAGCGGGCCCACGTCCTGATGCCGATGCCGAGCAGCGGATCGCCGTCGGCCCGCGCACCCGTGACGATGCACCAGGCCGCCTCGTCGTTGAAGGGGTTCTCGTCCACGAGCGCGTTCCACGCCAGCACCTCGGCGAGAGCGGGCGCGAGGGCCGCCAGGGCGCGCTGGGCGCCCTGCGCCCGGACGTTCTGCCGGAGGATGCGCAGGGCCAGCAGCTGCCGGTCGGCGTCGATGGCGATCAGCAGCCGCCGCACCGGGCCCTCCTCGACGAACTCCGGGTGCCGCACCGCGCACAGCCGGATCCGGAGCTTGAGCGCGGCCACCGCCACGTCCAGCGCCAGGCTCCGCCTGCTGGTGAGCACCCCGCCCAGCCACGCGGCCCGGCCCACCCGCCCGCCGTCGGGCGCGTACCCGAGCCCGGCGGGGTCGACGAGCGTACGGGCCAGGGCGCCCACCGCGCGGGCGCCGCTGCGCGGCGACCGGCTCACCGACCTGAGCAGCGCGGGGTCGGTGGCCACGGCGGTCAGGGTCCGCCCGGCCTCCCGCACGATGCCCGCGGCCTCACTGAGCGTCCGGGCGAGAGCGGCGAGCTCCGCGGTGTCGAGGGCGAGGGGCTCCTCGGGCGCTTCCGGCGCGACCGCCGGGGTCACGGGCTCCGGTACGGCCTCCGGCTCCTCGGCCGGGACCGTGTTCTCCGCCGTCACGCGCCCTCCCCCTCCTCGGCCGGGTGCGCCGTCGCGCGGACACCGATGCGCAGCCGCGTCGCGTCGAAGGTCAGCGGCAGGGGACGGGACGGGCTCAGGCGGACGCCGGAGACGCCGAGTTCGCCGCCGCGCAGGAACTCCGCGACGAAGCCGGTGGCCAGCTGGATCCCCAGTTCCGTACCGCTGCACTGCGCCTCGCCCCGGCTGAACGGGCTGATCGCCCAGTCGTTCTCCGCCGTGCCGTCGAGCCACTTCTCCGGCGCGAACCGGTGGGCGTAGTCGATGCGTTCGCCGTCGCGCGCGTGGAAGCCGACGGGCACCAGGACGTTGACGCCGCCCGGCGCCACCACACCCCGCCAGCGGGTCTCCGCGGTCGTCCGCCGCATCAGGCTCGGCACGGGTGCCCACAGGCGCGCCGCATCCTGGACGCAGGCGCGTACGTACGGCATGTCGCAGAAGCCGGCCACCGTGCGGGCGCCGTGCTCGCGGTCCGCGGCCTCGACCTCCGCCAGGGCCCGCTCGTGGTGCCGTGGGTGCGTGGCGAGCAGGGCCAGCGCCTGCACGGTCGCCGCCTGCACCGCCGCCAGTGCCATGAACCAGTGCGAGAGCTGGGCCTCCGGCGCCGTCTCCGGACCCCGGGGCGCGGAGGCGAAGAGACCGGTCAGGCCGCGCGGGTCGGCCTCGGCCAGATAGCGGGCCTGGCGCTGCATCATGCGCCGCCTGGCCCGGCGGGCGCGGGCCGCGCGCCAGCGGCGGGCGCCCATCCAGTTGGCCTCGGCGAGCAACTCGCCCAGCAGCAGGGAGAACTCCTCGTCGTCCGCGGCGGCCTCGCCCAGGAAGCAGCGCCGCCCCACGCGATCGAACCGCTCGCGGAAAGCGGCCGCGTCGAGCCCGGCGAGCGCGCGCGGGCCGAGCAGGGCGGCGGCCTCCTCGCCGACGACCCGCAGGAAGTGGTCCGCGAGCCGGTGCACGGGGCAGCCGGCGTCCAGGACGGAGTCGTTGAACGCGCGGCGGACCGTCCGCTGCCCGCCGTGCGAGGCGACCAGCGCGTCGGGCTGCACCCCCGCGAAGCCGGTCACCTTCTCCCAGGTGTCGACCGCGTAGACCTCCACCGGCCCGGCCAGCACCTGCCGCACGTCCTCCGCCTCCAGGACGAGCAGCGTCGGGCCGGAGGTGCCGCGCACCATGACCGGGCCGCGGCCGTGCCGCCGGCGCATCCGCCGCATGGTGTCCACGGTGTGCCGGCCGGTGTCCAGCCGGGCGACGAGCGCCGCGACGCGGGGGCGGCCCCGGAAGACGCCCTTGAGGTAGTTGGGGAGGAGGTAGGTGGCGGCGAGCCGCAGGTTCTCGCCCGCGGAAGCGGTGGGCAGCGCGGTTCCGCGCTCCGTGCCGACGTCCGTGGTGCCGTAGAGAGGGATCATGCGAGGACCTTCCCGGGGTTGAGCAGCCCCTCGGGGTCGAGCAGCCGTTTGACGTCCTGGTGCAACCGCAGGCTGCGGGGCGGCAGTTCACGGGCGAGCCAGTCGCGCTTGAGGGTGCCCACGCCGTGTTCGCCGGTGATGGTGCCGCCCAGCTCCAGCCCGGCGGCCATGATCGCGTCGTACGCCTCCTTCGCCCGCCGGACGGCGTCGGCATCGGAGCGGTCGAAGACGACGGTCGGGTGGAGGTTGCCGTCACCGGCGTGGCCGACGGTGGAGATGTAGAGGCCGTACGCGCCGGCGATGTGCTCGATCCGGTCGATCAGTTCGGCGAGCCGGGCGCGCGGCACGGCCACGTCCTCGATGAACGCCGTGACATCGCCTGGCAGTTGTCCGGCGTGGGCGCTGACCGCGGGCAGCACCATCCGCCGGGCGTCGAGGACCTCCCGGGACTGCTCGCCGTCGGCCGCCGCCGTGACGGACAGCGCGTTGGCCTCCCGGCACAGTGCGGCCATCGCCCGTACGGCCTCGGCGGCGTCGGGCGCGTCGCTGGCCACGATCAGCGTGGCGGCCGCGCCGCCCTTGAGCAGCGGGTGGCCCAGCGCCGCGACCGCCTCGGTGGTCGTGCGGTCCATGAGCTCCAGGGCGGAGGGGACATGGCCCGCGCGGACGATCGCCGCCACGGCCGCGCCCGCGTCCGTGGCCGAGGCGAACCGCGCGAGCAGCGCCAGCGCGGGCGGCGGGGGCGGCCGCAGGGCCAGCGTGGCCTCGACGATGACGCCCAGGGTGCCCTCGGAGCCGACGAACAGCCGCGTCAGGTCGTATCCGGCGACGCCCTTGACCGTGCGCCGGCCCACGCGCAGCACCTCGCCGTCGGCCAGGACGACGGTCAGCCCGAGGACGTAGTCGGCGGTGACCCCGTACTTCACACAGCACAGCCCGCCCGCGCCGGTGGCGATGTTGCCGCCGATCGTGCAGCGCTCCCAGGAGGCCGGGTCCGGCGGATAGCACAGACCGTGCCCGGCGACCGCCGCCGCGAGGTCCGCGGTGACGACGCCGGGCTCGCAGCGCACCAGCCGGTTGGCCGTGTCGATCTCCAGGACGCGGTTCATCCGGACCATGGACAGCAACAGGCAGCCGTCTACGGCGTTGGCGGCACCCGTCAGCCCCGTGCGCGCGCCCTGCGGCACGACCGGAACGCCGTACGCGCGAGCCGTGCGGACCACGTGCTGGACCTGCTCGACGGTCTCGGGGCGCACCAGGACCGCGGGTCTGCCCGCCTCGCTGAAGGGCGCCGCGTCCCGGCTGTGCGGGGCGAGTTCGTCGTCCCCGGTCAGCACGGCACCCTCGGGCAGCGCTTCGGCCAGCGCCGCGAGCAGCGGCTTCTCGACGGATACGGTCATGGGCAACTCCAGGGCACGGTCAGGCACAGGTGGGGCGGGTGGAGCGGGGGAGACGGCTCACAGGGTGGGCGGCACGGTGGTGACCGGCGCCTCGATCAGGACGGGGCCGTCGGTGGCGGCCGTGGCCGCGGCAACCAGCTCGGCGAGGTGCGCGGCGTCCGTCGCGCGGTGCGCGGTCACGCCGTAACCGCGGGCGAGGGCGCACAGATCGAGCCCGGGGAGGTCCAGACCTGGCACCCCGGGAGTGTTCTCGAAGCGCCCGAACCACTTGAGGATCGCGTACTCGCGGTTCGCGGGGATCACGAAGGTGACCGGTGCCCGGCAGGCGGCCGCGGTCCACAGCGCGGTGATGGCGTACTGCGCGGAGCCGTCGCCGATCACCGCCACCACCGGCCGCTCCGGCCGCCCGAGCTGCGCGCCGACGGCCGCGGCGAGGCCGAAGCCCAGCCCGCCGCCGGTCGTGGTGAGGAAGGATCCGGGCCGGCCCACGCGGATCAGCTCGCGGAACGCCTGGAGGCTGGAGGGGGATTCGTTGACCCAGAGGGTCTCCGGCGGTGCGGCGCTCGCGACGGCGGCGAGCGCGGTGACCGCGGACATGGGCTCGGATGGCGCCTGCGCCGGGGGCTCCTGCCGGGCCACGGGGGCGGGGCCGTCCGCCTTCCGCACGAGCTCGGTGAGCCGTTCCAGCGTGGGCCGCAGGCCCGCGACGAGCGCGTCGCCGGCCGGGGCGCGCGCGGCCTCGCCGGGATCGCTGGTGAGCAGCACCAGTTCGGCCCCCTCCGGCAGCACCGGCCCGGCCACGTAGGGGTAGTAGCGGAAGACGGGCGCCCCCACCACCAGGACCAGGTCGTGCCCTTCCAGGGTCCTGGCCAGCGGTGCCAGCGCCGGGGGGAGTACGCCGCGGTAGTGCGGGTGGTCCTCCGGGAAGCCCACCCGTCCTTCGACGGGGGAGGCCCACACCGGCAGGCCGCGCCGCTCGGCGAGCGCGACGGCCGCGTCCCAGGCGCCCTCGGCGTCGACGGAACCGCCCGTCACCAGCACCGGGTTGACCGCCGCGTCGAGCCGCCGGGCGAGTGCCTCGATGGCGGGCTCGTCGGCCGCGGTGGCGTCGGTGACGTGGCGGCGTGCGACCTCGCGCGCGGCGGCGGCCTCCGCCTCGTCGAGCTCGACGTCGAAATCGTCCATCGGCAGCGACAGGAACACCGGGCCCCGGGGAGCGGTTTCGGCCATGTGGAAGGCGCGGGCCAGGGCCGCGGGCACGTCCTGGGCGCGGGGCGGCTCGTAGGCCCACTTCACGGCGGGCCTGGGCAGCAGCGTCGCGTCCACGTTCGTCAGCAGCGCCTCCATGGTCACCATGGCCCGCACCTGCTGTCCGGCCGTCACCACCATCGGGGTGTGGTTGGCCGCGGCGTTGAGGATCGCGCCCATGGCGTTGCCGACGCCCGGGGCGGTGTGCAGATTGACGAACGCGGTTGCCCCGGTGGCCTGCGCGAATCCGTCGGCCATGCCGACGACCACGGCCTCCTGGAGCCCGAGGACGTAGCGGAAGTCGTCGGGGAAGTCCTGGAGGAAGGGGAGTTCGGTGGAGCCGGGGTTGCCGAAGACGGTGGTCACCCCATGGGCCCGCAACAGCTCGAACACGGCGGCTCGTACGGTCGTCATGGCGCGCACCTCTTGGGATGGGAGTGACCGGGGAGAGGGGAACATTGCCCGTTCCCGTCCGGCGGAGTCATCAATTCCGAAGATCAGCCGGGTTTTCATTCCCAGGGGTGAACGCCCGTTTCGTCATGACCGGGGGCCTGGTGTAGGGGCCGTGGCGCGCGGGAGCCCCGCCACCCGGGGTGCGGGCGGCGGGGCCCCGGGGCGGTGGGGACGGCACGGATTCGGCCTGGTCCTGCCTGGACACCGAGAGCGGAGGCGGAGCGGGCGGGCGGCGGCACGGGGGCGCGCTCACCCGGCGCTTCCGCCCCGCTGCTCAGCGTCGCCGCAGTCCCGGCCGTGCCGCCGCCGCGCGGGACATCCCGAGGCCGGCCAGGGCCAGCGCGGCGAGGCAGGCCACCGCTCCCACGATGACGTTGCTGACGACGGCGCGCGTGGCGAACGCGTGCCCGGCGACGACCCACGGCGAGACGATCGTCCAGACGGCGATGCAGAGCCCGGCCCAACTCATGGAGTGGGTACGCTCGTAGGCGTGTCCGAAGCCCCCGGCGAGGCAGGCGAAGGCGACGCCGGTGATGAGGTTGTTGACGGCGAGGGTCGTCGCGCCGCTGAAGCCGGCGATCCAGGGGGAGGCGGCGAGATAGACGCCGCACAGCAGGGCGAGGGCCTCGACGCCCTGCGCGACGGGGGTGCTGGTCGTCTCCTCGGAGTGGGCGCGGAGCGCCAGGATGTCCGGGTGGTGTTCGATCCGGGGTGAGGTTGGGGCGGTCACGTCAGCCACCTTCTTCTTTCAGTGTCAGTTCGGACCTGCCTGCATTTTATCGTCAATGTCCCCTTTTGCCACCTGAATGGAGGTAGTTCATATCTGGCTATATCCGATGTGGTGGCTTCTGTTTCGACAGGTCACGCTGGGGAAACCCGGGCATCGCATTCCGGACGCCCGATCCGGTGGCGCCCTCGGGTGGACCAGGGGAACAGCGTGCGAAAGGAAGCCGTCGTGGAACAGCTGAAGACGCAGGGCGACCGCGTGCCGGGCCGGGCGGAGGGCCTGGAGGAGACCGTGGGGGCCCGCCGCGCCGCGCCGCGGGAGACACCCGAGACGACCAGCGAGGAGGCCGACCCGGAGTCGCACATCATCCGCGGCGTCGACTGACGGCGGCCACGGCGGCCGGAGGGCCGGGGCGGCCCTCCGGCCGCGCTCAGGCCCGCACGGGCACGAAGCGCACGGGCGTGCCGGGCGCGGCCTGCGCCGCGGCGGCCAGCGCCGGCTCGGGGACGACGCCGACGACGGGATAGCCGCCGGTCGTCGGGTGGTCGGCCAGGAAGACCACCGGGAGTCCGTCCGGGGGGACCTGGACAGCGCCGAGGACCATCCCCTCGCTGGGGAGTTCGCCCTCCCGGGCGCGGGTGAGGGCCGGGCCCTCCGTCCGCAGGCCGATGCGGTTGCTGGCCGGGGAGACGCGGTAGCCCTCGCCGGAGAGCGTGCGCCGCGCCTCGGCGGTGAACCAGTCGTCGCGCGGGCCGAGCACCAGCGGGAGGACCAGCCCGGCGGCCGGCGGCCCGGCCCAGGGCACCGCGTCCGCGCCCTCGGCCGGCCCCTGGGGCGTGCCGAGGGGCAGCGTCGCCCCGTCCGCCAGGGGCTCCGGCCCGAGGCCCGACAGCAGGTCCCTGGAGCGGCTGCCGAGCACGGGCGGCACGGCCACGCCGCCGCCGAAGGCCACGTAGGCGCGCACGCCGCCGACGGCCGGGCCGACGTCCAGGACGGCGCCCGCGGGCACCCGCACGGCGGCGCCCCACGCCACCGGGCGGCCGTCCACCCGCACCGCGCACGGCGTACCCGTCACCGCTACGGTCACCGCCCGGTCCGCCCGCACCGCGCAGCCGCTAACGGTGGTCTCCAGCGTGGCGCACTCCGCGGGATTGCCGACGAGGCGGTTGGCGATTCCGTGCGCGGGCCGGTCGAGGGCGCCGGAGAGGCCCACCCCGAGGTGCGCGTGGCCGGGTCTGCCGAGATCCTGGACGGTCGTCAGGGCGCCGGGGCGGACGACGGTGAGGGTGCCGCTCACGCGACCACCTCGAAGCGCACGCGCGTTCCGGGGGAGAGCAGCGCTGCCGGTTCGCGCCCGGCGTCCCACAGCACCGCGTCCGTACGGCCGATGAGCTGCCAGCCGCCGGGGGAGGAGCGCGGGTAGAGGCCGGTGTACGAGCCGGCCAGGCCGACGGACCCGGCGGGGACGGCCGTGCGCGGGGTGGCCCGGCGTGGCACGCGCAGCCGTTCCGGAAGCCCGGTCAGATAGCTGAAGCCGGGCGCGAACCCGCAGAACGCCACCCGGAATTCGAGGCCGGAGTGGATGCCCGCCACCTCCTCCGCCGCGACGCCCCACAGGCCCGCGACCTCGGCGAGGTCCTCGCCGTCGTAGCGGACCGGCAGCACCACCGGGTCGCCCTCGGTGGCGGCGAGCGGCGGCACGCTCCAGCGCGCGAGGTCCGCGGCGAGGGCGCGGGGTTCGGCCAGGCCGTCCAGCAGGACCGTGCGAGCCGCGGGGACGATCTCGCGTACGGGCGGGAGGGTGCCCGCGGTGCGGCGGCGCAGCAGTTCGGCGTGGAGCGCCTGGGCGGCCTCGCCGGTGGCGACCTCCACGAGCAGCGCGTGCCGCCCGACGGGCAGGGCGCGCAGCCCCATGGCGGGCGCGCTCACGCGAACGCCTCCACCCGCACGCTCGCTTCCTCCAGGGCCGCGCGCACCCGGCGTGCGGTCTCGGAGGCGCCGGGGTTGTCGCCGTGCAGGCACAGCGAGCGGGCCCGTACGGTCACGTCCTCGCCGGTGAGGGCGGTGACGGTGGCCGAGCGGGCCATCCGTACCGACCGGGCGACGACGGCCTCGGGGTCGAGGAGCACGGCGCCGGGCGTGCGGCGGGGGACGAGCGTCCCGGCGGCGGTGTAGGCGCGGTCGGCGAACGCCTCGGTGACCACGGGCAGTCCGGCCTCTTCCGCCGCCCCGAGCAGCCGCGAGCCGGGCAGGCCGAGCACGGGCAGGGCGCCGCCCGCGCGGAGCACGCCCATAACGACGGCCCGCGCCTGCTCGGCGTCGGTGACCGTGCGGTTGTAGAGCGCGCCGTGCGGCTTCACGTAGCTGACGTCCGAGCCGGCCGCCCGCGCGAAGACGCGCAACGCGCCGATCTGATAGGTGATCTCGTCGGCGAGCTCGTCCGGGGGCACGTCCATGGCGCGCCGCCCGAAGCCGGCGAGGTCGCGGTAGGAGACCTGGGCGCCGATGCGGACGCCCAGTGCGGCGGCGCGCTCGCACACCCGGCGCATGGTGGAGGGGTCGCCGGCGTGGAAGCCGCAGGCGACGTTGGCGCTGGTGACGACGGACAGCAGGGCCTCGTCGTCGGTCAGGTGCCAGCGCCCGAAGCCCTCGCCGAGATCGGCGTTGAGGTCGAGGACGGGGCGGGCGTCGGTGTCGTGCTCCGGTCCGGTCATGAGGCGGCCTCCCGCATCGTGTCGAGGATGAGCTGTCGCGCGTCATCCAGATAGGTGGTCAACTCGGCCTCGGCTCGGCCGCGTTCGCCGTTCTCCAGCAGCGTCGCGAGCGCGCGGTTGCGCAGCAGGAACGGCTCATGGAAGCGGCGGGGCGAGGGCATCGTGTGGAAGGCCAGGCGCAGTTCGGCGAGCAGCCGGTCCATCGCGGTGTCGATGCGGGGGCTGCCACTGAGGGCGGCGAGCGCCCGGTGGAAGCGGAGGTCGGCCGAGGCCACCTTTGGCCAGTCGTTTCCCGCGGCGGCGTGTTCGCCCCGGGCGACGGCCTCGGTGACGGCGGCGCGCAGGGCGGGGGCCGCGCTCGCGGCGGCCCGGACGCCGGCGGTCTCCAGGGCGGCGCGCACGCGGTAGATGTCGGCGACGTCGGCGGGCTCCAGGACCCGGACGAAGACGCCGCGGTTGAGCCGGTGCACGACCAGGCTCTCGTGGACGAGCAGCCGGAACGCCTCGCGCAGGGTGTTGCGCGACACCCCGAGCTCCCGGCCGAGCGCCTCCTCCGACAGCTGGGTGCCGGGCGGCAGGCCGCCGCCCTCGATGCGGTCGCGGAGCGCGTCGGCCACGCGCTGGGCGGTGGACAGGGCCATGGCGTCCCCCATGGTTCGACGGGTGTGACGGGGCGATGAGGAGCTGGGGCGTGCGGGGAGGTGCGGGGTGTTCAAGGGCGGATCGGGACCGGCGGGGCGTCGCGGAATCGTGAGTCAAGCCTCTTGAGGATTGTTGAACAATATCTTAGCCTCCTCGCCAGTTGCCTCACTCGTTCGAATGAGGTCCGGGCACTTCGCATGAGGTCCGGGCACCCGGAAGGCAGGGCGCATGATCGTTCTCCTCGGCGTCCTCGTGGTCGTCGTCGGCTTCGCCACGAGGCGCAACCCCCTGCTGGTGGTCGGCGTCGCCGGCATCGCCACCGGCCTCCTCGGCGGCCTGTCGCCCCAGCGCGTCCTCGCCGCCTTCGGCGAGGGATTCGCCTCCAGCCGCTCGGTGACGATCTTCGTCATCACCCTCCCGGTCATCGGCCTCCTGGAGCGCCACGGCCTCCAGGAGCAGGCCCGCCGGCTGATATCCCGCTTCGGCTCGCTCACCACCGGCCGCTTCCTCGCCCTCTATCTCCTGCTGCGCCAGCTCACCGCGGCCCTCGGCCTCAACAGCGTCTTCGGGCAGGCCCAGACCGTCCGCCCGCTCGCCGCCCCCATGGCCGAGGGCGCGGCCGGGCGCGGCCACGGACCGCTGCCCGACAAGGTCCGCGAGAAGGTGCGCTCCTTCGCCGCCAGCGCCGACAACGTCGGCCTCTTCTTCGGCGAGGACGTCTTCCTGGCCGTCGGCTCGATCCTGCTGATCACCGGCTTCGTCAACACCACCTACCACACCCACCTCGAACCGCTCGACCTCGCGCTGTGGGCCGTGCCCACCGCCCTGTGCGCGCTCGCCGTCCATGGCTGGCGGCTGCTGCGCCTGGACCGCACGCTCGCGCGGACGGTGACCGACAAGCCGGTGGGAGCCGTCAAGTGATCAAGGCAGAGTGGTTCTACTGGCTGGTCGGCGCCATCTTCCTGCTGATGGCCGCCCAGATGCTCACCGACCGCACCAACCCCAGGCGCCATGGCACCGCCGCCTTCTGGGGCCTGCTCGGCCTCGGCTTCGTCTACGGCACCTGGGTGGCCGACAAGTCGGCACCCGCCGAACCCCTGGGCGCCGCCGTCCTCGTCATGGCCGGCCTCGCCGGATTCGGCTTCACCGGCCGCGGCACGGCCCGTACGACCACGCCGGAACAGCGCGCGGCGAGCGCGCGGCGCCTGGGCGGCAGACTCTTCGTCCCCGCGCTCACCGTCCCCGTCGTCGCCCTGATCTGCGCCGTCGGCGTCAAGAAGCTCTCCGTGGGCGGGCAGCCCGTCCTCCAGAAGGGCAGCGAGACGATCCTCGGCCTCGGGATCGGCGCCGTCGTCGCCCTCGTCGTCGGCATGGTGCTGCTGGGCGAGCGGAAGCTCTCCACCCCCGTGCACGCCGGGCGCTCCATGCTGGAGACGATGGGCTGGGTGATGCTGCTGCCCCAGATGCTCGCCACCCTCGGCACGATCTTCTCCGTCGCCGGGGTCGGCGACCAGGTCCGCAGGATCACCACGGCGGTGCTCCCCGACCACTCCCTCTATCTCGCGGTCGTCGTCTACTGCGTGGGGATGTTCCTCTTCACCGTCGTCATGGGCAACGGCTTCGCCGCCTTCCCGGTGATGACCGCCGCGGTGGGCTGGCCGGTCCTCGTCGTGCAGGAGCACGGCAGCGCGCCCGCCGTCCTCGCCATCGGCATGCTGGCCGGATTCTGCGGCACCCTGGTCACGCCCATGGCCGCCAACTACAACCTCGTGCCCGCCGCCCTGCTGGAGCTCAAGGACCAGTACGGTCCCATCAAGGCCCAACTGCCCACCGCGGTCGCCCTGCTCGGCTGCAACATCGTGATCATGTCCCTGTTCGCTTTCTGAGCGCGCCTTCTGACGAGGAGCGGCCATGCCCCGGGTGCTGCTGACCGGATTCGACCCCTTCGGCGGAGAGACCGTCAACCCGTCCTGGCAGGCCGTCCAGGCCGCCGCCGAGCACCCGCCCGAAGGCGTCGAACTGAGCGTCGCCCAGCTGCCCTGCGTCTTCGGCACCGCCCTCGACGCGCTGCGCGAGGCCGTCGCCGGCACCGACCCCGACGTCGTGCTGTGCGTCGGCCAGGCCGGCGGCCGCCCCGACGTCACCGTCGAACGTATCGCCGTCAACCTGGACGACGCCCGCATCCCCGACAACGCCGGCGCGCAGCCGCTCGACGAGCCGGTCGTCCCGGGCGGCCCGGCCGCCTACTTCGCCACCCTCCCCGTCAAGGCGTGCGTCGCCGCCGTACGGGAAGCGGGCCTGCCCGCCTCCCTCTCCCACACCGCCGGCACCTTCGTCTGCAACCACGTCTTCTACGGACTCATGCACCTCGCCGCCACCGAACGCCCGGGACTGCGCGGCGGGTTCGTCCACGTGCCGTACGCGCCGGAACAGGTCACCGACCGGGCGCTGCCGTCACTCCCCGTGGCGGCCGCGGCCGAGGCGCTGCGTGTGATCGCGATCACCGCTGCCGGGCGCGACATGGACCTCCGCGTGGTCGGCGGCGCCACACACTAGGACGGGACGGGCATTTCACCCGTGCCGTTTCGTCCGTTGTCGGTGCGACCGCCTACTCTGTGCGACGTGACTTCTCCAGCCCCGGCGGCCGTTCCGCCCCAGCTCAACGGGCCGCCGCGCCCAGCCCCGGGCCCCGCCGCCGACGAGGGCCTGGCCCGCAGGCTCCGCGCGCTCGCCTGCACTGCGCCCCTGCACGACCTCGACGCGCGCAAGGCCAACCTGGCCGGGGAGTACGGCGGCTACGCCATGGCCGAGGTGGCACTCGCCGCCATCGACCTCGTCACGCTCAACATGGACTTCGACACCGGCGCCGACCACGAGCAGATAGTGTCCCGGCTGCTGCCGCGCGTCGGCGCCCAGGCACCCGGCCGCCCCGCCGCCGAGCACGAGCGCGTCGCCCGGTGGGTCCTGGAGAACCTCATCAACGTCGGCAGCGTCGACCGGGGCTTCCGCGCCGTCTACGGCACCTTCGGCGCCGACGGCGCGTACGTCCGGCGCGACTACGACTTCAAGCTCATCGAAGAGGTCCCCGGCCACGGCGGCACGGTCTTCCTGCGCACCACCGACGAAGCGGTCAACGTCCTCGTCGGCGCCCTCGACACCGACGTCACCAGCGCCCAGATCGCCGCCGAGGTGAAGCTGGAGGTCCTCATCAGCCGGGGCCGCCTCGCCGACGCCCAGCTCGCCGCCGAACAGGCCCGCTACCGCACCGTGCAGTACGCCGAGACCCTCCGCAAGACCCTCGACGCCACCCGGCGCAACGTCCGCGCCGTCGACTGGCTGCGCACCGTCCCCGACATGATCGCCGAGGCGCTCGACCACGTCGCCGACCGCTACCGCCACGAGAACGCGATCCTCACCAACATCCGCAAGGCACGCGACGAGGCGGAGGACCCCGAGCACAAGCGGCGCGCCGCCGAGCTCGTCGACATCGTCAAGGACTGCATCCGCCGCCACACCCAGCTCCAGTCCAGGCTGCTGGAGGCCGGCCCGCTCTTCCGAGCCGAACAGGACCGGCAGGCGTTCGCGCCCTCCGTCGCCGGCTCCGGACTCGACCTCTACGGCCAGCTCCTCGCCCCCCTGCTGCCCCTCCCCGTGGAGCAGGCCGGGCGGGTGACCGACGCCTTCTTCGCCAAGGGCACCGGCCTGCGCACCCCCGCGTCCGTACGGGTCGGCGACCTCGTCGAGCTGCTGCTCACCCCGCCCGCGGAGCGGGAGCACCTCGGCGCGGAGATGCCCGAACCGGACCTCATCACCACCCCCGACGACAGCCGCTTCAGCGAGGCGCAGCTCGCGAGCGCCATGGAGCTGCTCGACCTGCCGGCCGACGCCCCCCGCCGTCTGTCCGGGCTGCTGGCCGAGGCGCGCCGCAGCGACCCCGAACTGCCCTATCTCGTCGCCCTCCTGGCCGTCCACGCCGCGAGCCCGCCGGTCGGCACCGCCTACCGCCAGGGCGAGCCGACCCTCCTCTTCGCCGTCGACGACGGCACGGAGCTCGACGACCCGGAGTTCGGCGGCGCCGACCTCATCGTCGGCAAGGCCCTGCTCGACGCGGCCGGCATGGCGGCGGACCGCGGGGCGGCGTCATGAGCGGGTTCGTGACGCCGCTCGGTCCGGAACGTGTGCCGCTTCGCGGCCGGGGCAGGGCTGCCGCGGTGAGCCGTCCCTCGTCCGTCGTGTGCCGGCGTGCCGGTGGCAACGTCCCGCCGTGGCGGAGGAGCACCCCGATGGAGTCGCCCGGGGCCGAACCGGCCGTCAACTCGCAGCAGCACTCACAGGAGCAGCAACCGTGACCGAGTACGACATCGACGACCCGGCGCACCCGGATCCAGGACCCGGCGGCGAGCCGGAGGCACAGGGGGGCGGGGGCACCCCGAACGTCACCCCGGCCGACGCCGCGGATGCGGCCCGGCTGATCGCGTTCGGGCTCCAGCCCAAGCTCCAGCCCGCCCGCGACGCGGAATACACCGAGCTGCTGCGCCGCCACCGCGACGACCCCGCCTTCGCGCGCCTCGCCGACGCCGTCGCCGCCGGGCTCGGGCTCGTCGTCCTGGAGGTCTCCACCCGCGCCGGCATGGCCGTCACCGCGGCCGAGGACTCCGTCTTCGCCGTGCGGATGGGCGACTACGCCCGCCGCGCGACCGTCGACTCCGCCGACCGCTTCCTGCACGGCCTCGCCCACCTCGCGGTCGCCGCCATGGCCTTCCCCCGCCCCGAGGACCTCGCCGACGACGGCTACATCGGCCGCGTCACCGTCAACGGCATCGACGCCTTCGTCCGCCAGGCCTGCCGCAGGCTGGAGGAGAGGGCCGCCGAACAGGGCGAGAACACCGACCCCACCAGCGACGCCCCCGGCCTGGAGGCCGCCTGGCGGGTCTACTCCCGGCGCAGCGCGACCGGCGCCACCAAGGACGCCCGCCGCCTCGCCGGCTCCACCACCGGCATCATCGCCAAGGCCGTCGCCTTCCTCGTCGACTCCGGCTTCCTCCAGCGCACCGGCGACGACGCGGGCGGCGCCTACCGCACCACGGCCCGCTACCAGCTCCAGGTCCGCGACATGGCGGGCACCGCCGCCATGTCCGAGCTGCTCGAACTGGGCATCGTGCCCGTCGGCGACGGCAGCGCGAGCCTGCTGCCGCCCGACGACGCCGACGCCCTCGACCTGGTGGCCGACGCCGGCCTGCCGTTCTTCGAGCACGGGGACACCTCCCAGCGCTAGCCGGGAAGCCTCCTGACCACCGCCCGTCACGACAACGAGAGTCCGCCATGTACGAGCTGTCCCGGGTCCGCCTCTACTCCATCGGGCCCGCCGGTGCGCGCTACGCCGACACCGTGCTGGACCTGCGGGGAGTCGGCGCCCCGGTGCCCAACCCCGCGCCCGCGCAGGCGGAGTTCTTCGAGGACGAGCCCACCGGCCCGCCCCGTCGCCCCGCACCCGCGGGCGTGCTCTTCCTGGAGAACGGCGGCGGCAAGTCCGTCCTCCTCAAGCTGATCTTCTCGGTCATGCTGCCCGGCCACCGCAACACCCTGGGCGGCGCCAGCTCCGGCGTGCTGCGCAAGTTCCTCCTCGCCGACGACTGCGGGCACGTCGCCCTGGAGTGGCAGCACGTCCTCACCGGCGAGTCCGTCGTCGTCGGCAAGGTCAGCGAGTGGCGCGGCCGCCAGGTCTCGGGCGACCCGCGGAAGTTCGCCGAGGCGTGGTACTCCTTCCGGCCCGGCCCCGGGCTCAGCCTCGACTCGCTGCCCGTCGCCGAGTCCACCGCCCTGCGCGCCGCGGACGGCGCCTCCGGCGCCCGCGGCCGCCGCCGCACGATGAAGGGCTTCCGCGACGCCCTCACCGAGGCCGGCAAGGCGTACCCCAACCTGGACGTCGTCTGGGAGGAGATCCACGAGCGCTGGAACGAACACCTCGGCGAGCTCGGCCTCGACCCCGAACTCTTCCGCTACCAGCGCGAGATGAACGCCGACGAGGGCGAGGCCGCCGGCCTCTTCGCCGTCAAGAACGACTCCGACTTCACCGACCTCCTCCTGCGCGCCGTCACCGACACCCGGGACACCGACGGCCTCGCCGACCTCGTGCACGGCTTCGCCCACAAGCTGGGCCGCAGGGCCGAGCTCACCGCCGAGCGGGACTTCACCGCCGGCTCCCTCGACCTGCTCTCCCGCATCGCCGACGCCGCCGTCAAGCGCGACCAGGCACGCGGCGTGCACACGGGCGCCGAGCGCCGCACCCGCGCCCTCGCCCGCAGGCTCTCCGCGCGCGCCACCGAGGAACGCGGCCGCACCGCCGAGCTGGCCGAGCAGGTCGCCGCCGCCGCGCACGCCGTCACCGACGCCGAGACCGAGCGCGGCCGCCGCTCCCTGGTCGCCGCCGAGATCGCCTACCGGCACGCCTCCCTGGCGCTCGCCGCCGCCGAGAAGGCCGCCGCCGCCCAGCGCCGCGAGCTCAACGACGCCCGCACCCTGCACTCCGCGTGGCAGGCCGCCGAGACGGTCCTGCGCCACCGTGCCGCCGCCGACCGCTCCGCGCGCGTGGCCGCGGCCATCCGCGAGGCCGAGCGCGACGCCGCCCCCGCCCTCGCCGCCCGCGCCCAGGCCGCCACCGACCTCGTACGCGCCCTCAACAGCGCCGCCGAGGAAGGCGAGCGGGTCGCCAACGAGGAGGAGGAGCGCTCCGCCGCCCTCCAGGAGGCCGGCGAGGCCGCCCACCGCGACGCCACCGCCGCCGCCACCGAGGCCCAGCGCGCCCGCAGCGAGACCGGCCACCTCCGCCAGCGGCTGGCGGAGGTCGAGCAGGAGACCGCCGAGGCCGTCCGCGCCGGCTGGCTCGACGACACCGCACCCGACGCCGACCCCGCCCGTGCCGCGCTCGCCGCGAGCGACGCCGAGAAGCCGGCCGTCGCCGCCTACGAGGCCGCCCGCGAGAGCGCCCGCCAGTCCGCCGAGCAGGCCAAGGAGGCGGCCGCCGCCCTGGCCCGCACGGAACTCTCCGCCGCCCGCGCCGCCGACGCCGCCACCGCCGCGGAATCGGCCTACGACGCCGAGCGGCGCGCCGCCGAAGCCCTCGGCGCCGAGCAGCGGCTCGTCGAACTCCTGGGCCTGCCCGAGCCGGTGGCCACCGGCCAGGTGCCGGGCCAGCGCGGCGCCACCCCCGGACAGGAGAGCGGAAGCGGCGAACGGCCGCCCGCCCCGCGCCGCTCCGCCGAAGGCGCCGGCCCCGACGGCGGAACGGCCGCGACAGCCTTCGCCGGGGCCGACGGCGCGCGCCGCCAGGAGACGGGCCCCCTCACCGCCGAGGAGGTGGACCGCAACGCCGACGCCCTGCGCGAGATGCTCGACGAGAGCGTCGCCATCTCCGAGCGGCAGATGTTCGACCTGCGCACCGCCGCCGCCGACGACGCCCGGATCCTGGGCGCGCTCGGCGACGGCGGGCTGCTGCCCCCCAGCCCCGACGTGCTGGCCACCGTCGAATACCTCGGCGAGCACGGCATCCCCGCCCTGCCCGGCTGGCGCTATCTCGCCCAGGCCGTCGACCCGGCCGACCACGCCGCCGTGCTCGCGGCCCGCCCCGAGCTCGTCGACGGCGTGGTCATCACCGACGCCGACTCGCACACCCGGGCCCGCGAAGTCCTCGGCGCCGCCTCGCTGTTGCCGCGCTCCGCCGTCGCGGTGGGCACCGCCGCCGCCCTGCTCGCCCCGCCGCCCGCGCGCGACGACCAGGACTCCGGCGGCTCCGGCGTCTTCCTCGTACCGCCGAACCCCGCCATGCACGACGAGCGCGCCGCCGACGACGAGCGCCACGCGCTGCGCGCCCGCGCCATGGCCCGGGACGAGGAGATCCGCGCCATAGCGGCACGCCTCGCCGGTGACCGCACGCTCGCCGCCCGGCTGACGTCCTGGCGCGCGGGCTGCCCGGCCGGCCGCCTCGCCGAGCTGGCCGCCGAGGCCGAACGGGCCCGTACGGCCGCCGACGCCGCCCACGAGGAGCTGGCCGAGCTGCGCACGGCCCGCGCCGAGGCCGAGGAGATCGCCGCCGAGGCGGCCCGGGTGCGCGACGAGCGCCAGGAGGTCGCCGCCCGCGCCCGGCGCGTCGCCGACGCCCTCGCCGGTCTCGCCTACCGCCTCCGCGAGCGCGCCGCCTGGCAGACGCGCCTGCGCGAACTGGCCGAGGAGGCCGCCGAGTCCGAGGAGCGCGCCGCCGCGTACGTGGACCGGGCCCGCGCCGCCGACGAGGACCGCCGCGCCGCCCAGCGCGCGGCCGACGACGCGCGCCGCACGGCCCGCGCGCTGCGCGCCGAGCGCGCCGAGATCGCGGGCGCCCCCGACGACGTCTCCGACGCCGCGCCGCCGCCCACCGCCTCCCTGCCCGCCCTGCGCGAGGCCTACCGCGCCGCCTCGCAGCTCTACGAGAAGGTCGGCGTCGGCGCCGACCTGCGCGCCGAACAGGCCCGTGCCGAGAGCGACGAGAGCGCCGCCCTCGCCGAGCTCGACCGCCTCACCAACAAGGTCCGCACCCGCGCCGCCCAGCTCCTGGAGGGCACCGACGGCGCCGACGGCCCGTCCCGCCAGGCCGCGGCGGCCCGCGCCGAACAGCTCGTCCAGATGCTGGAGACCCGCGCCTCCACCGCCAGCGAGCAGCTCGGCCGCCTGCGCGGCGAGGCCGAGCGCCTGGCACCCGCCGACGGCGACGCGCACACCGAGCTCCCCGAGGAGCTCGTGCCCGCCGACGCCGACCGGGCCAAGGAACTCCTGCGCACCGCCACCGCCGAACTCGCCGCCCGCACCGACGCCCTGGAGGCCGCCCGCAGGGCACACGGCGACCTGCTGCGCGCCCACCGCGCCGCCGAGGACGCCACCACCGGCTTCGACGACACCGCGGCCCTCCTGCGCGACCTGCTGCGCGACAACACCCCCGAGGAGGACGCCGAGGAGCCCGAGCCGTACACGGGCTCCCTGGAGGAGGCCCGGCAGGCCGCCGGTGAGGCCCGCCGCTCCCTGCGCGGCTGCGCCGCCGAGCTCTCGGCCGCCGAGGCCGCGGTCCGCGAGGCGAGCGACATCCTCGTGCGCCACGCCAACTCCACCCGCTACGAGCAGGTGCGCACCCCGGCCCGCCAGCAGATCCGCGAGCTGCCCGCCGCGGCCCTGCCCGAGCACGCGGCCGCGTGGGCCGAGGCGTTCGCGCCCCGGCTGCGCGTGCTGACCGACGAGCTGGAGCAGCTGGAGCGCAACCGCGACAGCATCGTCGACCGGCTGCGCGGACTCGTCGAGTCCTCGCTGACCACCCTGCGCTCCGCCCAGCGCCTCTCCCGGCTGCCCGAGGGCCTGGGGGAGTGGTCCGGCCAGGAGTTCCTGCGCATCCGCTTCGAGGACCCCGACCAGGCCACGCTCACCGAACGCCTCGGCGAGGTCATCGACGAGGCGACCCGCTCCGCGGTCAAGCGCAACTCCGACCTGCGGCGCGACGGGATGTCCCTGCTGCTGCGGGGCGTCGCCGCCGCACTGCAACCGCGCGGCGTCGCCGTCGAGATCCTCAAGCCGGACGCCGTGCTGCGCGCCGAGCGGGTGTCGGTCGGGCAGATGGGAGACGTCTTCTCCGGCGGGCAGCTGCTCACCGCCGCCATCGCGCTGTACTGCACCATGGCGGCCCTGCGCAGCAACGACCGCGGCCGTGACAAGCAGCGCTACGCCGGCACGCTGTTCCTGGACAACCCGATCGGCCGCGCCAACGCCACGTATCTGCTGGAGCTCCAGCGGGCGGTCGCCGACGCGCTGGGCGTCCAGCTGCTCTACACCACCGGCCTGTTCGACACGACGGCCCTCGCGGAGTTCCCGCTGGTCATCCGGCTGCGCAACGACGCGGACCTCCGGGCGGGCCTGAAGTACATCAGCGTGGAGGAGCACCTGCGCCCCGGCCTGCCGCAGCAGCAGGGCCCGGACGAGGAGAAGGTCCACGGCCAGATCACGGCGACCCGCATGTACCGCCGCCCGGAGGAGGAGCCGGTGCCGGCGGGAGCGTGACGGTCACGGGGAGGGGCGCGAGGAGACAAGGAAGCGCGCCCCCTCCTCGTACCGGTCGCGCAGCAGCGCCTCGACGCGCACCCGCAACCGCCGCACCCGGTCCAGCTGGCCGCCCTCCCGGTGCATCGCCGCGTCGATCGCCAGCAGCTCCTCGGGCGGCACGGCACCCACGTACGTGCGGAGCTCGGTGAGGTCCAGCCGCCGGTTGAAGTCGTGCACCGCGTCGCGCCAGTGGTGGAGCAGGGCGATCAGTTCGTCGTGTCCCGGCTCGGAGAAGACCCCGGACACCAGGGCGGCATCGGTCGCGGACTGCACCAGCCGGGGATAGACCCGGGCCCTGGGCGCCTCGGGGTTCAGGGGTGCGAAGCCCTCGCCGTCGAGCAGTTCGGTGTTCTTCACCAGTTCGCCGGCGAGGGCGTAGAGCGCCTGCGCCCGCCGCTCCCGGGCGGCGGCCCGCCGCTCCGCGTAGACCCCGGTGATGGCCGCGACCAGCGCGAGCCCCGAGGTGGCCGGCTCGAAGTGACTGCCTCGGCCCTGGGCGACACACACCCACCAGACGCAGATGCCGAGCGCGGTCAGCAGACAGACGATCGTGGCGGCAGCGAAGAACTGCCGGCTGAACCGGCTGACGATACCCATCAGGTGTCCTATCGAGCGTCCCGAGCGGGCCGGAGGAAAGGGGCCGGAGGCGGGGGCCGGAACAAGGGGCTTTCGGCCGGCTTCGGCCGCGCGCGGGGTGGTGTGTCAGTCGCCGAACGGATTGGGCCCGGTGGCTCGCCCCGGGCGGGGCGCGTCACCGGCCTGGAGCAGCAGCAGCGCCATCCCGAACGCGGGCCGGTCGAAGGCGGTGTGCCCGGTCTCGTGCGTCTCGCCCACCTTGGTCAGCCGCGCGTCCACCAGCATCTTCTCCAGACCGCTCAGGGTGTACTTCCGGCTCAGGAGCAGCCGGATGGTGTCCTGGTCGGGGAAGGGCACCGTGCTGCGGTCGGGCAGCGTCAACTCCAGCGTCGCCCCGGTGCGGTTGTGGTAGACCACCTTTATCAGCAGCGCCCGGTCGTCCTCGACGAGCCCTTCGTACGTGATGCTGTTGAGGTCGATCTGGAGGTCGGTGTACTGCATCAGCGCGCTGGTGACGAACTCCCGGAACCGGGGGCTGTTCTCGTACTCCTGGGCGGCCGCGCGGGCCGCGGGCCCGTCCTGCCCGGCCGTGCTCGCGACCTCCAGCAGGAAGCGGTCCTGCGGGCGCAGCAGCTTCTCGCCCAGCAGCGCCAGCAGCTGGGTGTCGCTGTCGAAATTGGCGAGGGTGTTGCCCAGCAGTGAATACACCACCGGCTCCTCGCCTACCGTGCGGCGGATCAGCGTGCTCAGCCGGTCGAGATTGGCCGGCAGCGAGAAATCCAGCTGCACGGGCAGCACATCGGCGACGGGCACGTGCAGGTGCTGGAGGGCCTCGCGCTGTGCGAGGCGCAGCATCTCGGCGCTCACGTCCACCGGGATGTAACAGCCGCACCGGCCGGGGCCGTCGAGGGACCGCAGCAGCGCCTGGTCCTTCTGGCCCGTGCCGGGACCGAGGCTCACGTAGTGCAGCGGGCCCTCCGGCAGCAGCTCGCCCATGCCGCGCCAGCGACGGCTGAAGGAGGCGATGCTCTCGCGCATCACCGGATAGTAGAGGTCGTTGCACGCGTGGGCCCAGGCCACGGTCGACTCCAGGCCCCAGTAGGAGAAGCCGGAGGTGATCAGCTTGCCGGAGCCCGAGCCGTCCGGGCGGCGCCGCAGCCCCGCGGTCACCTGGGCGAGCTTGCCCGACTGCTCCTCGCCGACCAGACAGACGGTCCACCCGCTGTCCCGGAGGACTTCCGGAATGCGGTGCACCGCCTGCTCACGCTCCACCATCGTGCCGCCCCCATTCGACCCGGCCGCCTCGATGGGCGGCACGCACCCCGTCAACTGCCGAACCTACCCGGCAGTTGACGATCAGGGGAAGCGTGGACGACGGGCCCGGCGCACCGGACGGGCCGAACTGCTGGGCACGGACACCACACCATGACGCTGCCGCCACACCTGCCGCGTCACCCACACATCCAGCACCGCCCATGTCGCCAAGACCACACTCGCCAGGACACATAGCAGCGCGGGCAGCGCGAGCCACGAACCGGCCAGCGCGAACAGCGCGGCGACCATCGCCTCCACCAGCGTCACCGCGCCGACGAGGGCCGCGCGCACCGCCGCCGTGCGCACCGGATCCGGCATCCGCGGCCGGCGCGCCGGCTCCTCGACCCACAGCGGGCGGCTCCGGTGCGACGGGATGTCGCGATTCGGGTCCATGACCGCTCACCTCCCCCAGTGGCCGCCCTTGTGGGGCTGCTGCCAAAAGACGCTCACCACGGGGGCCGAGCAGGACAAAAAGGAGCGGGACCGGGCATAGCGCCACCCGAGCCGTCCCCCGTGCTGTCATCGGCCCCCGCATGAAGAGCGAACGACGGTGCTCAAAGGTTCCCATGGGGAGGGCAATCCAGCCAGGCCGAAAAGTCCTGGAATCACCGGACAACAAGGGACCCACCGCCGCCACACCCACGGACCGGCCACCGCACTGGCCTTCGAGACCCGTACCACGCAGTAGTAGGCTCACGCCGCATTGTTGTCGGAACACCACCCCGGGGCGCCGGGATTGACGTTGGGGAGGCCATGCGCTTTCGCGGGAAGTCGATCCGCCGGAAGATCGTGGCGCTGCTGCTCGTGCCGCTGGTGTCGCTGACCGCCCTCTGGGCCTTCGCCACCGTGATCACCGGCAGCGAGGCGGCCCAGCTGCTCACCGTCGCCGACGTCATGCGCAAGGTCGGCTACCCCGCCGAGGACATGGTCCGCGCCCTCCAGCAGGAACGCCGTCAGACCCTCGTCCACCTCGCCGACCCCCGCCGCTCCGACGCCCTCGCCGACCTGCGCGAACGGCAGCGCGCCACCGACAAGGCCGTCGCCGCCCTGCGCTCCGGCGCCGACGGCGACGTCCGCGGCGACATGACCGCCCAGTCCGCGGCCCGCTTCGCCGCCATCGAGAAGAGCCTCGGCGACCTCGACAGCGTGCGCCGCAAGGCCGAGGACGACACCATCAGCCGCCACGGCGCCTTCCTGGCGTACAACGAACTCGTCGAGCCCTACTACGCCTTCCTCAGCACCCTCAGCGCCCTCCAGGACGCCGAGCTGGACAAGCAGGGCCGCGCCCTCGTCGGCATCGCCCGCGCCCGCGAGGCGCTCTCCCGCGAGGACGCCCTCCTCGCCTCCGCGCTCACCGCGGGCAGCATGAGCCGCCAGGACCTGCGCGCCTTCTCCGACCGCGTCGCCGAGCGCCAGGTCCTCTACAGCACCAGCCTCTCCGTCATGCCACTGGCGGACCAGAAGACCTACGAGGACTACTGGCGCGGCAGCAGCGCCGAGACCCTGCGCTCCACCGAGGACGCCGTCGTCCTCGCGGGCGCGGACCGGGCCACGCACACCGTCGACCCCCAGCGCTGGAACTCCGCCGCCGGGACGGTCCTCGACGAGCTCGGCCGGATGGGCACCCAGGCCATCGACCGCTACGCCGACCGCGTCCAGCCCGCCGCCACCGTCGTCCTGGTCAAGGCCGCCGCCGCGGGCGTCCTCGGACTCGTCGCCCTCGTCTGCTCGCTCGTCGTCTCCCTCAAGGTCGGCCGCGGCCTGGTCCGCGACCTGCGAGCCCTGCGCAAGGAAGCACACGAGGCGTCGGGCGTCCGGCTGCCCGGCGTGATGCGCCGCCTCGCCGCCGGCGAACAGATCGACGTCGAGGCCGAAGCCCCCCGCCGCGACTTCGGCCCCGACGAACTCGGCCAGGTCGGCCAGGCACTCGACACCCTCCAGCGCGCCGCCGTCGAAGCCGCCGTCAAACAGGCCGACATGCGCCGCGGCGTCTCCGACGTCTTCGTCAACCTCGCCCGCCGCAGCCAGGTGCTGCTCCACCGCCAGCTCACCCTCCTCGACGCCATGGAGCGCCGCACCGAGGACACCGACGAACTCGCCGACCTCTTCCGCCTCGACCACCTCACCACCCGCATGCGCCGTCACGCCGAGGGCCTCGTCATCCTCTCGGGCGCCGCCCCCGCCCGGCAGTGGCGCAGACCGGTCCCCCTGATGGACGTCGTACGGGCCGCGGTCGCCGAGGTCGAGGCGTACGAACGGATCGAGGTCCGCCGCCTGCCCCGCCTGGCCGTCCACGGGCCCGCCGTCGGCGACCTCACCCACCTGCTGGCCGAACTCCTGGAGAACGCCACCGTCTTCTCCCCGCCGCACACCGGCGTCCAGGTCCTGGGGGAGCGGGTCCCCAACGGCTTCACGATCGAGATCCACGACCGCGGGCTCGGCATGACCCCGGACCTCATGCTCGAAGCCAACCTCCGGCTCGCCGAGACCCCCGAGTTCGAGCTGTCCGACACCGACCGCCTCGGCCTGTTCGTCGTCAGCAGACTCGCCCGCCGCCACGGCGTGAAGGTCTCCCTCCAGCCCTCCCCGTACGGCGGCACCACCGCGGTCGTCCTCGTGCCCCTCGCCCTGCTCACCGCCTCCGGCAAGGGCGCGGCACCGGACGAGGAGGACACCGGGGCGCAGGAGCTGACGAAGGACCGGGCGACGACGCCCCTGTCACCGCTGTCGGCACTCGCCGCGCCCGGCCCCGCCCCGCTGCCCGGCCGGCACCGGCACGCCCCGGCCGAACCGGAGCCTGCGCTCTGCCCGTTCGACCACGGGCCGGACGACGGCGAGGCACAGCACCACCTGGCGTCCGACAGCCCGCAGCCGCTGCCCCGCCGCAGGCCGTCCGTCCTGGCCTCCGACAGCGGCCCGGACGCCGACGACGAACGCACCCCGACCGGCGGACTGCCCCGGCGCGTACGACAGGCCAGCCTCGCCCCACAGCTGCGGAACGACCCCGTCCGCCGCGCGCCGGACGCCCCCGCGCACGACGCCGCCGGGGAAGCCGAGCGCGACGCCGAAGAGGTACGGGCCCGCATGGCGGCCCTCCAGCGCGGCTGGCAGCGTGGGCGGGAGGATCATGGAACCGGCACGAGAACCACAGGAACCACAGCACCAGGAACCACACACGAGGGGGACGGTCCATGACCGCACCGAAGGCCGCGATACGCACCACCGGGAACCACGGCACACCGGCCGGCGCGGGCGAACGGCAGCCGGGAGCCACCGGCGATCTGAACTGGCTGCTCGACGACCTCGTCGAGCGCGTCGGCACCGTACGCAAGGCACTGGTGCTCTCCGGCGACGGTCTGCCGACCGGCAAGTCCAAGGGGCTCTCCCGCGAGGACGGTGAGCACCTCGCCGCCGTCTCCTCCGGCTTCCACAGCCTGGCCAAGGGCGTGGGCCGGCACTTCGACGCCGGACAGGTCCGCCAGACCGTCGTCGAACTCGACAGCGCCTTCCTGTTCGTCACCGCCGCCGGCGACGGCAGCTGCCTCGCCGTGCTCGCCGACGCCGATTCCGACATCGGCCTCGTCGCCTACGAGATGACGCTGCTCGTCAAGCGCGTGGGCGCGCACCTGGCCACCGCTCCGCGGACCGGCGTGGCCGCCGACGGGTGACGGCCGGCATGACCGGAGACGACGGCCACCACTCCGCGGACGCGCACGCGGCGGTGCGGTGGTACGACGACGCGGCGGGCCCGGTGGTCCGCCCGTACGCCATGACCCGCGGCCGGACCCGCGGCGCGGAAGGCGGCGAACTCGACCTGATCGCGGTGGTCATCGCCGACGAGGCCCTGGCAGGACCGTCCGGCGCGCACGCCGTCGCGGACCGGACGCTCTCGCCGGAGCACCTCGACATCGTCGAACTCTCCCGCACACGCCCGCAGTCCGTCGCCGAGCTGGCCGCCGGGCTCGACCTTCCCGTCGGTGTGCTGCGGGTGCTCGTCGGGGACCTGATGGAGGCGGGATACGTCCGGGTCACCCGCCCGGTGCCACCGGCCGAGCTCCCCGACGAGACCGTCCTCAGAGACGTCATCGACGCCCTGCGGACACTGTGACGACCCGACCGCCGCACGGCGTGCGGCGGTCGAGGGCATTGACAGGGAGCGGCAGCACCGGGCACGGGAAAACTTGTCGTGACCACGACCGATGGGGAACGATCACCCCCGAAGGAGGCCGCCATGACACCCACCCGCACCGCCACCGCCCCGCTCGCCCTCAAGCTGCTCGTGGCCGGCGGCTTCGGCGTGGGCAAGACCACCCTGGTCGGCGCCGTCAGCGAGATCAGACCCCTGCGCACGGAGGAGACGCTCACGGAGGCGGGCCGCCCGGTCGACGACCTCACGGGAGTGGAGACCAAGCGCACCACCACCGTCGCCATGGACTTCGGCCGGATCACCCTCCGCGACGACCTGGTCCTCTACCTCTTCGGAACGCCCGGCCAGGACCGCTTCTGGTTCCTGTGGGACGAGCTCGCCCACGGCGCTCTGGGCGCCGTCGTCCTCGCCGACACCCGCCGCCTCGCCGACTGCTTCGCGGCCGTCGACTACTTCGAGCGGCGCGGCATCGCCTTCACCCTCGCCGTCAACTGCTTCGACGGCGCCGACCGCTATCCCGAGAGCGACGTCCGCGACGCGCTCGACCTCGACCCGGACGTGCCGGTCGTCATGTGCGACGCCCGCGAACGCGAGTCTGTGAAGCACGTCCTGATCTCCGTCGTCCAGCACGCCATCGCCACCGGCATCACGGAACGCACCGCTCCACGGCCCATTCCCTAGGCACCCTCCAGGCCCTCCCTAGGCACCTTCGTCGAGCCATCCGAAGCTGCGCTCCACCGCCTTGCGCCAGCGCCCGTACTCGCCCTCCCGCACCGCCGCGTCCATCCGGGGCGTCCACTCCGCGTCCCGCCGCCAGTGCGCCCGCAACTCGTCCAGGCCACCCCACACACCGGTGGCGAGCCCGGCGGCGTAGGCGGCCCCCAGGCACGTCGTCTCGGCGACCACAGGCCGGATCACCGGCACCCCCAGCACGTCCGCCTGGTGCTGCATCAGCAGACCGTTGGCCGTCATGCCGCCGTCCACCTTGAGCGAGGTGATCGGCACCCCGGAGTCCTGGAACATCGCGTCCACGACCTCCCGGGTCTGCCAACTGGTGGCCTCCAGCACCGCACGCGCCAGATGCGCCTTGGTGACATAGCCGGTCAGCCCGGCGATGACGCCCCGGGCGTCGGCGCGCCAGTACGGCGCGTACAGCCCGGAGAAGGCGGGCACGACATACGCCCCGCCGTTGTCCCGCACGCTCGCCGCCAGCGGCTCGATCTCGTCGGCGGAGCGGATGAGGCCCAACTGGTCGCGGAACCACTGCACCAGCGCGCCGGTGACCGCGATCGACCCCTCCAGGCAGTAGACCGGCGCCTCCCCGCCGAGCCGGTAACCGACCGTCGTCAGCAGCCCGTTCTTCGACGGCACGGGCCGCTCGCCCGTGTTGAGCAGCAGGAAACTGCCCGTGCCGTACGTGTTCTTGGCCTCGCCCACCCCGTAGCAGGTCTGCCCGAACACCGCCGCCTGCTGATCACCCAGCGCCGCCGCGACCGGCACCCCGGCCAGCGGGCCCACCGCCGTCCCGTACACCTCGGCGGAGGACCGGATCTCCGGCAGCACCGCCTCCGGTATGCCCATCTGGGCCAGGACCGACGGATCCCACTGGAGCGTGCCGAGATCCATCAGCAGGGTTCGCGCCGCGTTGGTCACGTCGGTGACGTGCACCCCGCTGTCCGTGCCGCCCGTCAGATTCCAGATCAGCCAGGAGTCGACGGTGCCGAACGCGATCTCCCCGTTCTCCGCGCGCCGGCGCAGCCCCGGCACGTGCTCCAGCAGCCAGGCCACCTTCGGCCCCGAGAAATAGCTGGCCAGCGGCAGCCCGGTGATCTCCCGGAACCGGTCGGGCCCGTCCGCGCCGCCCAGCTCGTGACAGAGCGCGGCCGTCCGGGTGTCCTGCCAGACGACGGCGTTGTGCACCGGCTTGCCCGTCGAACGGTCCCACAGGACCGTCGTCTCCCGCTGGTTGGTGATGCCCAGCGCGCTCAGCTCCTCCGCCCGCAGCCCCGCCGCCGCGAGCGCGCCCGTGACCACGGCGCGCACTTTCGCCCAGATCTCGGCCGCGTCGTGCTCCACCCAGCCGGGACGCGGGAAGATCTGCCGGTGCTCACGCTGGTCCACGGCCACGACCGATCCGTCCCGGTCGAAGACGATGCAGCGGCTGGAGGTGGTGCCCTGGTCGATCGCGGCGACGTACGAGCCCGTCATGGCGTCTCCTCGGAGGACTGCGCTGGCCCACACTGCTCGAACGGGCAGTGTTCACCTGGCGTACGGGAGCGTCAAGCGCCGCCGTCACCCGACGGGAAAGTCGAAATAGGTGTCGGGAAACGGCTCACCGCGGAGCGTGTAGTGCCACCACTCCTCCGGCAGGTTGACGAAACCGGCCCGCTCCATCGTGGACTTCAGCAGCAGCCGGTGATCGCGCTGCGCACCGCCGATCCTGGGGTCCAGGGTGTGCGCGAGGGTGTCGAAGCAGTCGAACCCCGTGCCCATGTCGACGGAGTTGTCGGGGAACCTGCGCTCCTGCGGCGCGTAACAGGGCACCAGCCGCTCCCCGGGACGGTACGGACGCGTCGGCCAGGCCGGCAGCCGCACCAGCGTCAGGTCCATCGTGCTGCCCCTGCTGTGCCCTGACTTCGCCGCGATGTAACCGTCGTCAAAAAGACGTGACTTGTCGACCCGGGGATAGAACTCCCCCTTCATCCGCTCGTCCGCGAGATCCTTCGCCCAGGCCACGAAGTCGTCGACAGCCCGCTGCGGCCGGTAGCAGTCGTACACCTTGAGGCTGTAACCCCGCGGCAGCAGGGTGCGTTGCGCACGGTGCAGCGCCTGTGCGGCCTGCCGGGTGAGGAGGCACACCGGGCGCCGGTAACCGTCGACCCGGTGACCGGTGAAGTTGTGCGCGGTGGCGTACCGCACCTCCTGGAGGATCGTCGGATCGACGTCGGACAGTGCCACGAAACCGGCGGGCGGTCTCGCCTGCGACGGCCGGGCGTGCGCGGCGGGGGCGGAGGAGAGGGCCAGGAGGCCGGCGAGGGGGAGAGCGAGGGCGCGCAGCGCCTCGGAGAATTTCGGCATGGTCTTCCAGCTATCAGAGCGCGGGCGCGTACGGGAAGGCCCTGCGACCGGGCGCGTACGGAAGGGCCCCTACCGCCCCTCCGGTGCGGAACTCCCGTCCCGGGAAGGAGCGGGCCGGGGGAGAGTGCCGGCCGTGCCACCCCGCACCCGCACCGGATATCCCACTTCCTCCGCACCCTCCCGCCCCACCTCGACCACTCCGTCGCGCAGCCGCGTCGTGAAGCGCACCACCGACGGCGCGGCCCACCCCTCACCCGTGTCCGGCACCAACACCCCGCCGCCCGTACGGCCGGCCGCCGGGGCCCACACCTCCAGCTCCACCCCACCGTCCGCCCCAGCCACCGGTACTACCGAACCCGCCCGCGCCAGCACGGGGATGCGCGACAGGGGAGCGTCCAGCAGCACCTGCCCCGGCCCCTCGTGCGCCTGTCCCGTCGCCGTGTCGTACCACCGCCCGCGCGGCAGCCGTACGGCCCGCCGGTCGGTGCCCTGCTCCAGCACCGGCGCCACCAGCAGCGAATCGCCCAGCAGGAACGCGTCCTCGCAGTCACGCAGCGCACGGTCCTCCGGTGAACGCCACCACACCGGCCGCACGTACGGCGCTCCCGTGCGCTGGGCCAGGTGCGCGAGCGTCACGAAATACGGCAGCAGCCGCATCCGCTCCCGCATGGCCGCACCCGCGTGCTCCAGCACCTCCGTCCCGAACTCCCACGGCTCCCGGCGGCCCGCGTCGTGCGCCGCGTGCGTACGGAACAGCGGCAGATACGCGCCCAACTGGAACCAGCGCAGGAACAGCTCCGGCGACGGACGGCCGGTGAAACCACCGACGTCCGGACCCGAATACGGCACTCCGCACAGCCCCAGCCCCAAGGCCAGCGCCAGGGACGCGCGCAGCCCAGGCCAGCCGGTCGCCACGTCACCGGACCAGGTGCCGCCGTAGCGCTGCATGCCCGCCCAGCCCGACCGGGAGAACAGGAACGGACGCTCTTCCGGCCGCAGTTCGCGCAGCCCTTCGTAACCCGCGCGCGCCATGGTCAGCCCGTACACATTGTGTGCCGCCCGGTGGTCACCTCCCCGGCCCTCCAGCGAGTGCCGCGCGGAACGCGGCAGCGTGGGGTCGCCGAACGCCGCGAAGGACACCGGCTCGTTCATGTCGTGCCACACCCCGGAGAAGCCCTGCGCCAGCCGCTCCGCGTACAGCCCGCCCCACCACTTGCGCACCTCCGGGTCGGTGAAGTCGGGGAAGACGGACTCACCGGGCCACACCTCGCCGCGCACCTCCCGCCCCCGCGCGTCCCGCACGAAAGCGCCGGCCGCCGTACCGCTGTCGTACACCGCGACACCCGGCCGGGCCTTCACGGCGGGATCCACGATGGAAACCAGCCGCACCCCCTGCTCCCGCAAGTCGGCCGCCAGACCGGGCAGATCGGGGAACCGCCGCCGGTCCACCGTGAAGACGCGGTGTCCCTCATAGTGGTCGATGTCCAGATGCACCGCCGAGAGCGGCAGCCCGCGCTCCCGGTATCCCGCGACGACCCGGCGCACCTCCCGCTCACTGCCGAACCCCCAGCGCGCGTGCTGCGGGCCGAGCGCCCAGGCGGGCGGCAGGGCCGGGGCACCGGTCAGCGAGGCCCAGGTGTGCAGCACGCGCGCGGGCGTGCCCACCACCACCCAGGAGCGCAGCGGGCCGCCGTCCATCCGCACCTCGCAGCTGCCCGGCCGGTCGTGCCCCGACCCCGCGCCCTCCTCGCCCTCGCGCAACGTCACCCGGCCGTCCCAGGTGTTGTCGTGGAAGGCCAGGTGCGTGCCCGCGTCCGCGACGACCAGCTGCACGGGCATCGTGATGTACAGCGGATCGTCCCCCGGCTCGAAGGAACCGCCGGGGTCGGTGTTCCACAGGCGGTACGAACCGTCCCGCAGCCGGGGCCCCGCCGCCCTGCCCCCCAGGCCGAAGAACCGTGCGTCGGCCGTCACTTCCGAGCGCTGCGTCCACCGCGCCTCCACCACCTCCCGGGCCGCCGGATCCACCGGTTCCCACCACCGCGGCGGCAGATCGCGCCGCAGCACCACCCCGCCCGGCGTCCGCACCTCCACCGCGCCGTGGCGCCCCACCACCACCAGGACCCTCTCGGACACCACGCGCCAGCCGCCGTCGGTGTCGGGCTCCAGCACCGCGCGCTCGTCCGCCTCCGGCACCCGCCCCGCCACGGCGTACGACGGCTCCGGCTCCGCGCCGTCCCAGCCGCAGAACACCGCGCCGCCCACCGCCACCCGCACCCGCAGCGACGACCGCGCGAACCGCACCACCCCGCCGCCCGGCAGCGGCTCGGCCCCTCGCACCGCCCCCGGCACCCGCGCCCGCTCCGCGCCCCGCCGGGGCAGCCCCGCCGCGTCCGCCCACCGCCTGCGCCACGCCCACCGCAGGGACCGCAGGCCCCGTGCCGTCCCGACCGTATTCGCTAACCGCCGCAGATCACGTGCATCCATGCTGCTCAGCCTGCCACCGCCACCGTCGGGGCGGCGTTCCGTTCAACAGTCGTTCACCCCCGCGGGATCCACCGGACACCGGTGGGCCCGCTCACGGGTTATCCACAGGGCTGGTGCCCGAGTCGATCACGTGGCATCGTCCTGCTCAGCCGCGTCACGCACGGCACCCAGACGGCGTGTGCGGCGACGCCCACGACGCGTACAGCCGGGAGCAGCCACGATGACCACCGCACCGCAGCCCGCCGACCGACCGGAGCCCCTCTGGAGCCCCGGCGAGGACCGCGTCGCCCGCGCACAGGTCACCCGCTTCCACCGCTGGGCCGCCGAGCACCACGGCGCGCCCGCCCCCCTCCCCGGCGACCCCGCCGCGAGCTACGCCGCCCTGCACCGCTGGTCCGTGACGGAGCTGGAGCGCTTCTGGCAGGCCGTCACCGAGTGGTGCGACGTGCGCTTCTCCAGCCCGTACGAGAGGGTCCTCGCCGATCCCGCGATGCCCGGCGCCGTATGGTTCCCCGGAGCCACGCTCAACTACGCCGAGCACGCCCTGCGCACCGCCGAGGACCCCGCCCGCGCCCACGAGCCCGCCCTGCTGCACGCCGACGAGACGCACGATCCGCGCCCGGTGACCTGGGCCGAGCTGCGCGCCCAGGTGGGCTCACTGGCCGCCGAGCTCCGCCGGCTCGGGGTCCGCCCCGGTGACCGCGTCAGCGCGTATCTGCCCAACATCCCGCAGGCCGTGGTCGCCCTGCTCGCCACCGCCGCCGTCGGCGGCGTCTGGACCTCCTGCGCCCCCGACTTCGGCGCCCGCAGCGTCCTCGACCGCTTCCAGCAGGTGGAGCCGGTCGTGCTGTTCACCGTCGACGGCTATCACTACGGCGGCAAGCGCCACGACCGGGCCGAGACCGTCACCGAGCTGCGGGCGGGGCTGCCCACGGTGCGCGCCGTGGTGCACATCCCGCTGCTGGGCACCCCGGCCCCCGAGGGCGCGCTGGAGTGGGAGGCCCTCACCTCCGCCACGGTGGAGCCCGTCTTCGAGCAGGTCCCCTTCGACCACCCGCTGTGGGTGCTCTATTCGTCGGGCACCACCGGTCTGCCCAAGGCCATCGTGCAGTCCCAGGGCGGCATCCTCGTCGAGCACGTCAAGCAGCTCGCCCTGCACTGCGACCTGGGCCCGGGCGACCGCTTCTTCTGGTACACCTCCACCGGCTGGATGATGTGGAACTTCCTCGTCTCCGGCCTCCTGGTGGGTTCCACCGTCGTGCTCTACGACGGCAGCCCCGGCCACCCCGACACCGCGGCCCAGTGGCGCGTCGCCGAGCGCACCGGAGCCACGCTCTTCGGCACCTCGGCCGCCTATGTGATGGCCTGCCGCAAGGCCGACGTCCACCCGGGCCGCGACTTCGACCTCTCCCGCGTCAAGTGCGTGGCCACCACGGGCTCACCGCTGCCCCCCGACGGCTTCCGCTGGCTCCACGACGAGGTCGCCGCCGACATGTGGATCGCCTCCGTCAGTGGCGGCACGGACGTGTGCAGCTGCTTCGCCGGCGCCGTGCCCACCCTCCCGGTGCACATCGGCGAGCTCCAGGCCCCCTGCCTCGGCACGGACCTCCAGGCGTGGGACGCGCACGGCGAGCCCGTCGTCGACGAGGTCGGCGAGCTGATCGTCGCGGCCCCCATGCCCTCCATGCCGGTCCGCTTCTGGAACGACCCGGACGGCAGCCGCTACCGCGACAGTTACTTCGAGATGTTCCCCGGCGTCTGGCGGCACGGCGACTGGATCACCCTCACCTCGCGCGGCAGCGTCGTCATCCACGGCCGCTCCGACTCCACCCTCAACCGCCAGGGCGTCCGGATGGGCTCCTCGGACATCTACGAGGCGGTCGAGCGGCTCCCGGAGATCCGCGAATCCCTCGTCATCGGCGTCGAACGGCCCGACGGCGGCTATTGGATGCCGCTCTTCGTCCACCTCGCACCCGGCGCCACGCTGGACGAGGAGCTGCTCGACCGCATCAAGCGCACCATCCGTCAGCAGCTCTCACCGCGCCACGTGCCCGACGAGGTCATCGAGGTCACGGGCATCCCGCACACCCTCACCGGCAAGCGGATAGAGGTCCCCGTCAAGCGCCTTCTCCAGGGCACGCCCCTGGAGAAGGCGGTCAACCCCGGCTCGGTCGACAACGTCGAGCTGCTGCACTTCTACGAGAAGCTGGGCCGCGAGCGGGCGTGACGGACGGGTCCGGCCCCCTGGGCGGGCGGGGAGACCCGCCCGCCTTCGTCACCCTCCGTACGTCGCCTGCCGTTCCCCCAGCGCCTCCGCGAAGTCGGCCGCGAACCGCCCGGCCTCCGACGGCAGGAGCTCCGCCACGGTGACCCGCACCCCCGCCCCCGCCGCCAGCCGGAACCGCGCCCCCGCGGCCACCCACCACCCCGACGACCGCAGCCCGTTGACCACCGCCGCCTCGTCCCGCACCGGCACCCAGACGTTCATCCCGCTCGCCCCGTGCGCCGCGATCCCGCGCCGCGCCAGCTCGTCCAGCAGCGTCCGCCGCCGCAGCGTGTAGGCGGCGTCCGCCCGTCGCACGAGATCCTGCGTGGCCGGGTCCGTCAGCAGGCTCGCCGCCGTCTCCTGCAAGGCGTGACTCACCCAGCCCGACGTCAGGAGCAGCCGCCCGTCGTGCCGGGCCAGGGTGATCGCGTCGCAGGCCATCGCCGCCCACCGCAGGTCCGTCCCCAGGTATTTGGTGACCGTGCGGACCTGGGCCCAGCGCGACAGGCCGCCCGCCGTGAGGCTGTGCAGCGGTGCCCCCGCGATCTCCGCCGCGTGGTCGTTCTCGATCACCAGCACGTCCGGTGCCTCCGCGAGCACCTCCACCAGGGCGTCCCGCCGCTGTGCCGAGAAGCACCCGCCGTACGGATTCTGGGACCGCGGGCTGCAGATCACCGCCCGCACACCCGCGCGGAGCGCGGCCCGCAGCGCGTCGGGGCGGATGCCCTCGTCGTCCACGGCGACCGGCACGGACCGCAGCCCGAGGGCCGGCACGAGGTCCAGCAGATGGTGGTAGCCGGGATCCTCCATCGCCACCGCGTCCCCGGGCCGCAGTTCCACGGAGAGCAGCCGGGCCACGCAGTCGAGCGCGCTGTGCGCGAAGGTGACATGACCGCAGGGCACGCCGTCGCGCTCGTACCACGCGCGGGTCAGCTCCTCCAGGCGCGGCAGCCGGGGCGCCGAGCGGTGCGAACGCGCGCCCGGTGACACCCGCACCGACGGCGCCGCGTCGGGCAGGAACGCAGGATCCGGATGGCCGCCGGCCAGGTCGCGCAGGCCCGCGGGGACCTTCGGCGGGCGCCGCGAGGCGACCGACGGGGCCTCGGCCACCACCGTGCCGCCGCGGCCGCGCGTGAGGACGATGCCGCGCCCGCGCAGCTCCTTGTAGGTGGCCGCGACCGTGCCCGGACTCACCCCCAGCCGCTCCGCCAGCGCCCGCACGGGCGGCAGGGCGCTGCCCGGCGGCAACGCCCCCTCGGCGACGCCCCGTTCGATGGACGCGGAAATTCCCTTGGCGTTCGTACCCGTGATCTCATATTGTGTTGCCACAGAGCTAACTATGTATCAATACAATAGCTTGGTCAAGGGGGAACGGATGCGGATGCCGGGGGGACCGGACGGCCACCGGATGATGGCGGTCACCTTCGTCGACAAGGCGGGCTCGGGGCTCTGGGGAGCCACCTCCGCCCTCTACTTCACCTTCGTCGCCGGACTCGACACCGCCGAGATCGGGCTCCTCATCGGCCTCTCGGGCGCCATCGGCATCGCGGGCCCACCACTCGGCGGCCTCCTGGCCGACCGCGTCCCGCTGCGCTCCCTGCTGGTCGCCGTCCAGGCCGTACGCGCCTTCGCCTCACTCGCCCTCCTCACCACCACCGACCTGCGCCTCCTGCTCGCCATCGCGACCGTCGGCAGCCTCGGCGACCGGACCTCCGCCGTCCTGACCAAGCTGTACGCGACCCGCATCGCCGGCGAAGAGCGCAGCCGCTACCAGGCCCTCAACCGCACCGTCTCCAACATCGGATGGGCCGTCGGCGGCCTCGCCGCGGCCGGCGCGCTCACCCTGGGCACCACCACCGTCTACCGCTGGCTGCTCACCGGCGACGCCCTCTCCTTCGTCCTCTGCGCGCTCCTCACCCTCCGCTGCGCCGAACCGCCGTCGCCCGTCGGCCCGCCCCAGGAGGCGACGAGCGACACAGAAGACACAGCGATACCCAAGAGCCCCGACAACCCCTGGCGCGACCGCCGTTACCTCGCCTACACCGCCAGCGAGACCGTGCTCTTCCTCGACGACTCCGTCTTCAAGATCGGCCTCCCGCTGTGGACGGTGACCGCCACCACCGCACCGCACCAGGCCGTACCGCTCCTCCTCGTCCTCAACAACCTGCTCGTGGTCTGCTTCCAGGTCCCCCTCGCCCGCTTCGGCAACACCCCGCGCGCCGCACGCGCCACTCTTCTCCCGCTCGGCGCCGCCTTCCTCGCCGGAGGCGCCGCCCTCGCGGCCTCGGCCGTCGCGACACCCTGGCTCGCCACCCTCGCCCTCACCCTCGCCGCGACCGCCTTCACCGTTGCCGAGATGCTGCACGCCACCGTCTCCTGGGAACTGTCGGTAGCCCTCGCCCCACCCACCGCCCAAGGCGCCTACCTCGGCGTCCACGGCCTCGCCCAAGCCACCCAGCGCAGCGTCGGCCCCCTGGCCATGACCTGCGCCATCGCCACCGGCCCGGCCGGCTGGCTCGGCCTCGGCGCCGCCCTCGCCGCGGTCTGCTGCGCCCAGCGGCACCTGGTGCGCGACCGCGGCACAACGGCGTTGTCAGTGCCACCGGTTACGGTGAGTGAGCATTGATCGTCCGTGCTGAGGGGGAACCATGGCGCACACCAGGAACAGCGGCAACCGACGACCGGCGACACGGCGCGCACTGCGCCGAGAAGTGCCCAGCACGGTGGCCGTGCTGGCAGACGAGCAGGACTTCGCCGCCATGAGGCGGTACGGCTCCTTCCTGTTCGACGACCACGCGACGTATCTGCGGCAGATGGAGGGGCTGCTGCGGTCACTCGCCGCCCAGGGCACGCACACCTGCGTGGCCCTCTTCGACCCCATCGGCTACGAGGAGTTCTGCGCGGAGGCCCACCTCGACCCCGACACCCCGGCCAGCCGCACCCGCTATACGGCCGAGGTCGCGGCGACGGGCGCCAGAGTCACCTACGAGGGCCAGCCGATCCGCAGACTCCTGCCCCAGCTCGTCAACGAGGCGGAGCAGCAGGCCACTTGGGAGTACGCCTCATCGCTGCTCACCCGCGGCGGCGACTGCGCCTCCTGCGGGGAGGACATCGGCCGGGCCGCCTTCGCCCGCGCCACCCAGGCCCTGCGGCAGCTCATCGAGGCGGTCGGCCCCGGCACGCACCACCTCGTGTGCAGCGTCCCCGCCGAAGGCGCCACCCCACTCGTCGCCGTCCTCCACGCGGAGCACGGCGACGGCGGCAAGCTGCACCTCGGGGAAGCGGCCGCCCTCGTCTTCTGCACGGTCCTCGCGGCGGGCATCGCCACCGACCGGCCGGGCGGAGTCGTCCTGCGCACCGCCGCGCCCGGCCGCCGCGACACGGTCCGGGGCTGGAGCCTGCGTGACGGCTGGCTCAGGCCGCTCAGCGAAGCGGAGGTCTTCGCCGCCTACTGCACCGACGCCCGGACCGGCGAACCCGTGCCGCCCGAGCCCGGCGTCGACTACCGCGCGGGGCTGCACCTCACCGAGCCCACGGAAGGAGACGCGCACCCCACGGCCTGAAACGCGAAAGGTGCCCCGCCGACCCGGCGGGGCACCTCCCGACTTCAATGACGCGTCACCACGTCACCGGCTCACTCGCCGGACAGCACCGCCTGCGCGGCCACCCGGGCCTCCTCGGCCGAGTCCGTCGCACGGGCGGCGGCAGCGGCACGCTCGCACTGCGCGAGTGTGTGCTTGGCCAGGGTCGCGCGCACATACGGAATGGAGGCGGCACCCATGGACAGGCTCGTCACGCCCAGACCCGTCAGCACACACGCCAGCAGCGGGTCCGCCGCGGCCTCACCGCAGACACCGCAGCTCTTGCCCTCGGCCTTGGCGGCCTCGGCGGACGCCGCGACCAGGTCGAGCAGCGCCGGCTGCCACGGGTCCTGGAGCCGCGACACCGCACCGACCTGACGGTCGGCGGCGAAGGTGTACTGCGCCAGGTCGTTGGTCCCCAGCGACAGGAACTCGACCTCCTGCAGGATCGAGCGCGCCCGCAGCGCGGCGGAGGGAATCTCCACCATCGCGCCGAACTTCGCCCGCAGCCCGGCCTCACGGCACGCGTCGGCGAACGCCTTCGCGTCCGTGCGGTCCGCCACCATCGGGGCCATGACCTCGAGGTAGACGGGCAGCCCCTCGGCGGCCTTGGCCAGCGCGGTGAGCTGAGTCCGCAGCACCTCGGGGTGGTCCAGCAGCGTGCGCAGACCACGCACACCCAGGGCGGGGTTCGGCTCATCAGCCGGCGTCAGGAAGTCGAGCGGCTTGTCCGCGCCCGCGTCCAGCACCCGCACGACCACCCGGCCCTCGGGGAACGCCTCCAGAACCTTGCGGTACGCCTCGACCTGCTTGGCCTCGGACGGCGCCTTCTGGCTGTCGTCGAGGAAGAGGAACTCGGTACGGAACAGACCGACGCCCTCCGCACCCGCCTCGACCGCGGCCGGCACATCGGCCGGGCCGCCGACGTTCGCCAGCAGCGGCACCTTGTGCCCGTCGGACGTCGCGCCCGGGCCGGACGAAGCGGCCAGCGCGGCCTTGCGCGCCTCGGCGGCCTTCGTCAGCTCCGCGCGCTTGTCGTCGCTCGGCTCCACGAAGACGTCACCCGTGCTGCCGTCCACGGCCACGACCGTGCCCTCGGCCAGCTCACCGGCGCCGGGCAGGGCGACGACCGCGGGCACGCCGAGCGCCCGGGCCAGGATGGCGCTGTGGCTGGTCGGCCCGCCCTCCTCGGTCACGAAGCCGAGCACCAGGGTGGGGTCGAGCAGCGCGGTGTCGGCGGGTGCGAGGTCCCGCGCGATCAGCACGTACGGCTCGTCACTGTCGGGCACGCCCGGCATCGGAACGCCCAGCAGGCGCGCGACGATACGATTCCGCACGTCGTCGAGGTCGGCCACCCGGCCGGCCAGGTACTCACCCGCGTTGGCGAGCAGCGCGCGGTAGGCGGCGAAGGCGTCGTAGACCGCGCGCTCGGCGGTGCTGCCGACGGTGATGCGCCGCTCGACATCCGCCATGAGCTCCGGGTCCTGCGCCATCATGGCCTGAGCCTCGAGCACGTGCTGGGCCTCGCCACCGGCCAGGTTGCCGCGCGCGATGAGGTCGGCGGCGACAGCCTCGACGGCCTGGCGGGCGCGGCCTTGTTCGCGCGGTGCCTCGTCCGTCGGGATCTGCTTCGCCGGCGGCTCCAGCATCGCCGTGCCCATGTGCCGCACCTCGCCGATCGCCACACCGTGGCTCACGCCGACGCCTCGCAGCGTTGTCTCCATTTCACCCGTCTCCGTTGATGCGGCGGCTCGACCGCCGCGGTGGATGTCGTACGTACCGTCCCTGTCTGTCCTCAGGGACGGGGCCGGCTCACCGCCAGCTGAAGAGCTGGTCGCCCGCCTTGACGTCGCCGTCCTCGCGCATGTCGCCGAGCGAGTCGGCCACGGCCTCGAGCGCGACGACCGGGCAGATCGGCGACTTGCCGGCCTCTTCGACGGCGACCGGGTTCCAACGCACGATCTCCTGGCCGCGCGTGACCGTGTCGCCCTTGTTCACGAGCAGCTCGAAGCCCTCGCCGTTGAGCTGGACGGTGTCGATGCCGAGGTGCGTCAGCACGCCGTGCCCCTCGCCGTCGACGACGACGAACGCGTGGGGGTGGAGCGAGACGATGACGCCGTCCACGGGCGAGACCGCGGCCGAGGGCTCACGCACGGGGTCGATAGCGGTACCGGGTCCCACCATCGCGCCGGAGAAGACCGGATCGGGCACTGCCGCGAGTCCGATGGCACGTCCGGCAAGAGGGGACGTCACGGTGGTCATGGGAAGCCTCCCAGGGGTGAAGATTCATCACACGCCGTCACTGCCTGTCCTGGACGGCGCGCTGGCCAGAAGCGTATGTCATAGGAACTGCGGATTCCGCACGAGTGAGGGCCACCCGGCGCAGCCCCGAGGCCCCTCCTATGCGCGGGGGGACGGCCCCGGAATCGATTTGCCTCGCCCCGCCGGGAGCTGTACTGTCGGATCCCTGCCCACGACCGAGGCCCGCAGTCAACTGCTGGCAAGGCGAGGGGCGGCACCTATCGGATATGATCCTTTTCCCGGATCCGCTTCTGTGTGCCCGTGTGTCCATTGTGACTGCGGAAAACGAGCGGTAAGGGAGCGGAAAAACTCCTGATAGAGTGGTGGAACACCGAAGGGAAGCGCCCGGAGGGCCCGGAAACGGGACCGAAGGAAGCGTCCGTTCCTTGAGAACTCAACAGCGTGCCAAAAGTCAACGCCAGACTATAAAATACCCCGTCCATATCGATGGATGAGGTTCCTTTGAAAGTCCTGCCGGTCCTTCGGGGCGGGTAGGCAATAACACAGCGAGGACGCTGTGCACGGCTGGGCTTATTCCGCCTGGCTGTGCCGCTCAACGCGAGTGTCACCGGATATCCGGTAAGCATTCACGGAG
>NZ_JBIAWF010000028.1:0-108734 GCF_042895325.1 Streptomyces sp. NPDC001407 | reverse complement strand
ACCAGCGCACCACCACCGCCGCCACCCAGGCCAAGACCGAAGCCGCCACCAAGGCCACCGACACCGCCAAGGCAGAAAAGGCCGCCAAGGCCAAGACCGAAGCCGACAAGGACCGCGCCAGCCGCTCCGAAGCGCGCAAGCCCATCCAGGCCCCCGCCCCCGCACCGGCCACCCCGGCCCCCGCCCCCAAGGCCTACAGCGACAACCTCGACGGCTGGATCAACCAGGCCCTCGACATCATGCACACCAAGGGCATACCCGGCACCTACGACGGCCTCAAGCGCAACATCATGCGCGAGTCCACCGGCAACCCCCAGGCCATCAACAACTGGGACTCCAACGCCACCGCCGGCATCCCCTCCAAGGGCCTCCTCCAGATCATCGACCCCACCTTCAAGGCCTTCCACGTCGACGGCACGTCCTGGAACATCTACGACCCGGTCGCCAACATCGTCGCCTCCTGCAACTACGCAGCCCACACCTACGGCTCCATGGACAACGTCAACTCCGCCTACTGATCCAGAGCGGTTGAGCGCGACACCCGAGGGCGGCAGCACCACCAGGTGCTGCCGCCCTTCGGTCTTGATCGGCCGGGACCACAGGTGTTTGATCGCTCCGGGGGCGGCCTGTGACCCGCGGTTTCGGCCGGCCCACTGCCGGGGTTCCGACCGGCAACGCGACCTATAACGTCGCCGACGGCGCCTTGATCGCCTTGACCGAGGCCCGGGAGGCCGACCGGACCGGGCGTGTCCACGACGGGCCGATCGCGCCTGACGAAGGCGTTCCCGAGGCTACGTCGAGAACCCTTCAGGACCGCACCCTCGATGCCGCCGTCCGCTGGCTGGCCGCGCAACACCCGCGCCCCGCCACCTGAAGCGCCTTGGTCCAGACCTATTGACGCCCCATCCGCCCCGTCCTACCTTCTCGGAAAACCGGGACACGGGCGCGACGTGCGGTCGCCCGTGGCCGGTCGCGGGAGGGGGTTCCGCATGAACCGTCGCGTGTCGCGTCTGCTGGGGGTTGCCCTGGCCGTCGCCTTCGTCGCGCAAGTGCCGGTCGCCGGTGCGGTGGACGCGCCGCGGGAGGACACCTGCGCGGTCAAGCCGAGACCGGCGGGCAAGGTCCTCCAGGGGTACTGGGAGAACTGGGACGGCGCCGCGAACGGCGTTCATCCGCCCCTCGGCTGGATCCCGGTCACCGATGCCCGTATCCAGGGCCACGGTTACAACGTCGTCAATGCCGCGTTCCCCGTCATCCGTTCCGACGGCACCGCCGTGTGGGAGGACGGCATGGACGCGACCGTGAAAGTCGCCACCCCCGCCGAGATGTGCCGGGCGAAGGCGGGCGGAGCCACGATCCTGATGTCCATCGGCGGCGCGGCCGCCGGAATCGACCTCGGTTCCAGCGCTGTCGCCGACCGCTTCGTCGAGACGGTGGTGCCGATCCTGAAGGCGTACAACTTCGACGGCATCGACATCGACATCGAGACCGGCCTCACGGGCAGTGGCGACATCACCAGGCCGTCGGAGTCCCAGGCCAATCTCATGCGCATCATCGACGGCATCCTCGACCGGATGCCCGCGGGCTTCGGTCTGACCATGGCACCCGAGACCGCCTATGTCACCGGAGGTAGCGTGACATACGGCTCGATATGGGGCGCATACCTGCCGATCGTGAAGAAATACGCTGACAACGGCCGGCTCTGGTGGCTGAACATGCAGTACTACAACGGCAGCATGTTCGGCTGTTCCGGGGATTCGTACGAAGCCGGCACGGTCGAGGGATTCACCGCGCAGACCGACTGCCTGGACAAGGGGCTTGTCGTGCAGGGCACCACCATCACGGTTCCCTACGACAAACAGGTCCCCGGATTGCCCGCCCAACCTGGCGCGGGCGGCGGTTATATGTCCCCGGATCAGGTCTCTCAGGTCTGGACCAATTACGGCGGAGCGTTGAAAGGCATGATGACCTGGTCCCTCAATTGGGACGGCTCGCGAGGCTGGTCGTTCGGCGACAACGTGAAGGCGCTGCAAGGCCGCTGAAGCCACCGGGACGGGCGCCGCGCGGGCAAGGGGATCCGGTGTCCGATCCGTGATACGGGCATGCGTCCACAGTCGCGGAAATCTGTGCGAAGATCCCTTTTCCCCGGTCCGCCCGGACCGGGGGTAAAGGGGAAACACGTTGAAAGCAAACACGCTGAGAATCGCCGTCGGCGCCGTATTGGCAGCGACCATCTCGACCGCGTTCCTGCCCTCGGGCGCGGGCGCCGCGGAGCCGAAGTCCGCGGACAGCAAGACGGTGAAGTCCTTCGGCCGCGTCGCCGGCGCCGTGCTCGAAGAGCGCACCGCCGCGCTGCTGGACAACCGCTCCACACGGCGAATAGCCGCGCCGCTCCACGACGGGAACGTGAGCGTCTCGTCCGGTCTGACCCGCAGCGAGGACAGCGCGCTGTCCTCGCTGCGCAGCCGCAAGGCGAAGCTCGCCTCCCTGGGTGAGGCGTACACCGCCTCCGACACCCAGGTGTCCGTGGACAGGACCCAGGTCAAGCACGGGCGCGCCACGGTCGAGGTCACCGAGACCACGACGCTCACCTACAAGAAGGTCCGTGGCGACGAGCCCACGACGACGGGCTTCAAGGCCCACCACGAGCTCAGCTTCTCCGGCAACGCGAAGGGGAAGTGGGAGCTGACGGGCATCAGGCCCACGGACGGCGGCCCCCGGGCGATCAACGAGCCCCGCACCGCGGTCGCCGCGGACAACGGCGTCGCCCCCACCGGGACCCCCGCCGACATCTCGTGGCCCGCCCCGGCGAAGCCGAAGAAGATGAGCGGCACCGGTTACAACTACGCGGCCATGGCGGCCTACGCGGAGAAGTACTGGCGGAACTACAACCCGGACTACCGGCAGTTCAACGCCGCGGGCGGCGACTGCACCAACTTCATCAGCCAGTCCCTCAAGGCCGGCGGCTGGAAGGCGGCGCCCGGTTCGTACTCCGACTACCACAACTGGGCGTACGGGCCCTCCGGGCAGACGGATTCCTGGGTGGGTGCCAACGAGTGGGCGTGGTTCACGCTGTCGTCCAAGCGGGCGTCCAACCTCGCCAACGTCTATCAGATGGACGTCGGCGACATCCTGCAGATGGACTTCGACGACGACGGGTCCAAGGACCACTCGATGATCGTCACTTACCGGAGCCGGATGGGCGTCCCGTATCTGACGTACCACTCCACGAACACCTACCGGAAGTCGGTGGCGAGCATCATCGCCTCCAACCCGGACGCGGTCTACTACGCCTACCGCACCTGATGAACCGACGGGCCCCGGCCACGGGCCGGGGCCCGTCGCGCGGTGGAATTCAGTGCCCGAGCCGCGAGAGCGCCTGCTCGGGATAGCGGGTTCCCGACACGGAACCGTCGGGCACCGCTCGCCGCAGCAGTTCGGCCTGCTCGGCGGTCAGGGAGATTCCGGCGGCCGCGGCATTCTCGGCGAGATAGCGGCGCTTCTTGGTGCCGGGGATCGGGACGATGTCGTCGCCCTGCGCGAGAAGCCACGCCAGTGCCGCCTGGGCGGGGGAGCATTCCAACTGCGCGGCGACACTCCGCACGGCATCCACGAGCGCGAGATTGCGATCGAGGTTCTCCTCCGCGAAACGCGGCCAGCGCCTTCGGTTGTCCCCCTCGGCCAGATCGTCGCGCGAGGTGACGGATCCGGTCAGCATGGCGCGCCCCAGCGGCGAATACGCCACCACGCCGATTCCCAGCTCCCGGCACACCTCCAGCATTTCCCCCTCCACGACATCGCGCGTGAAGAGCGAGTATTCCAACTGGACGGCGCTGATGGGGTGTACGGCGTGCGCGCGGCGGAGCGTCCGCGGACTGACCTCGCTGAGCCCGAGGAAGCGCACGTCCCCCGCCTCGACCAGCGCGGCCATCGCGCCGACGGTCTCCTCGATCGGCACCTCCGGATTGCGGCGGTGCGCGTAATAGAGGTCGATGTGGCCGGTGCCCAGACGGCGCAGCGAGGCGTGGCACGCGGGCCCGACGTACGCCGCCGAGGTGTCGACGTCGCCCACCCGCCCCGTCGTCGTGTCGTGCCGCAGGCCGAACTTCGTCGCGAGCACGACCTTTTCCCGGCTGCCCGGCCGCTCGCGGAGCCAGCGCCCCAGCAACTCCTCGTTCGCACCCCGGCCGTAGGCGTCCGCGGTGTCCAGCAGGGTGATCCCCGACTCGGCGGCGAGGTCGAGCGTGCGCAAGGACTCGGCATCGTCCGGAACGCCGTAGGCGACCGACATCCCCATGCAGCCGAGTCCGATGGCCGACACCTCCGGACCCTGGTTTCCCAATACGCGCCGCTTCATCCGCTGTTCTCCCCCTCGGCTCGTGGCTCCCGCGAAGCCTGACTCCTTTCCGGGCTCGCCGCAACCTTTTGATCTTGTTCCGGGGGGCGGCGGACCGGCCTTGGAAGGCTCAGCAGTCGGCGCCCCTCGTTTTCCGCCCGGGAGGAGCGGGGGCCACATGAGTAGCGGTCTGAGTACGAACGCTCAGGGCCGAGCCGGACCGCGCGGGGGATGCTGGGTTCATGATCACCCCCGCCCCCGTGCCTCTCCCGCCGTACCCGCCGCACCCGCCCGTACGGCCCCGCAACCGCGGGATCGTCGTGGCCGCCGTCGTCGCGGCACTGGTCCTCCTCCTGGCGGGCGGCAGCGCCGCCGCGTGGTGGCTGACCCGGAGCGAGGACACCTCTCCCTTCGCCGGGCGGCCCCGGGTGACGGACGACGCGGCGGGGATCTCGTACGCGATACCCAAGGGCTGGGACACCAGCCGGAAGCGCCTGATCGACGCCTTCACCTCGTCGATCGGCGCGCAGCGCGCGGAGGGCGCGGGTGGCGGCGTCGTGCTCGCAGGCAAGGCCGGGGATGTCCCGGAGCAGGGCCTGCGGCGGACGACGGAGCGAGCCGCCAGGTCGAACGCGGAATTCTTCTACCCCGACGGAAGCTCCACCCTCGAGGAGACCCGGCCGACGACGGTGAGCGGCCGCCCCGCGCACACCGTGGCCCTGAAGGTGAACGACGGCAAGGGCGCCACGGTCCACCTCCGCATGACCGTCATCGCGGCACACGCGGGACGCGGGGCCTTCCTCCTCGGCATCACCCAGTCGGCCGACCCGGCCGCGCGACAGGAGATCGACGCGGTGCTGGAGAGCGCTTCGGTGACGTGAGCCGACCGGACGCACCCGTCCCGCGCGGCCCGGCGGCCAACCGTACGGTGGCCGTACGCGCCCACCGGCCCCGGCCCACGGAGAAGACGCCGCCATGACGGTTTCCGTTGTCCTGTTCACCTCGGACCTCCGGCTGCACGACCACCCGCCCCTGCGCGCGGCCCTGGCGGGCGCGGACGAGGTCGTGCCGCTGTTCGTCCGCGACGACGCCCTCGCCGCCACCGGATTCGCCGCGCCCAACCGGTGTGCATTCCTGGCCGATTGCCTGACCGATCTCGAGGCGGGGCTGCGCGCGCGGGGCGGCCGCCTGGTGGTGCGCTCGGGCGAGGTGGCCGACCGGGTGCGCGAGGTCGCCGCCGAGGCGGGTGCCCGGGAGGTGCACATGGCCGCGGGTGTCAGCGGATTCGCCCAGCGCAGGGAGCGGCGCCTGCGCGACGCCCTGTGGGCCGACGGCCGCCACCTGCGCGTCCACGACGCCGTGAGCACCGCGCTGCCGCCCGGCGCCGTGACACCGGCGGGCTCGGACCATTACGCGGTGTTCACCCCGTACTTCCGCCGCTGGTCACAGGAGCGGCCGCGCGACGTCCTGCGCGCCCCGCGCGCCGTACGCGTCCCGGACGGCATCGGCTCCGAGCCGCTCCCCGCCCGCGAGCACACCGACGGAGTGTCACCGGGCCTCGCGGCCGGCGGGGAGAGCGAGGGCCGCAGGCGCTGGTCGGCCTGGAAGCGCAGCGGGCTCGCCGCCTACGAGGACCGCCACGACGACCTGCCCGGCGACGCCACCTCCCGGCTCTCCCCGCACCTGCACTTCGGCACGCTCTCGCCCGTCGAACTCGCCCACGGCGCACGGGAGTCGGACGGTCCCGGCGGCGCGGCCTTCGTCCGGCAGCTGTGCTGGCGCGACTTCCATCACCAGGTCCTCGCGGCCCGCCCCGGCGCGGCCACGGCCGACTACCGCACCCGGCACGACCACTGGCGCACCGAATCCACCGCCCGCGAGGAGATCACCGCGTGGCAGGAGGGACGCACCGGCTACCCCGTCGTCGACGCGGCGATGCGCCAGCTGCTCCACGAGGGCTGGATGCACAACCGCGGCCGCCTGCTGACCGCGAGCTTCCTCACCAAGACGCTGTACGTCGACTGGCGCGTCGGCGCCCGCCACTTCCTGACCTGGCTGGTCGACGGCGACGTGGCCGACAACCAGCTCAACTGGCAGTGGGTGGCAGGCACCGGCACCGATACCCGCCCCAACCGGGTCCTCAACCCCGTCGCCCAGGGCAGACGCTTCGACCCGGACGGCGCCTACGTACGCCGCTGGGTGCCCGAACTCGCCGGGATCCACGGACCGGCCGTGCACGAACCGTGGAAGCTGCCGACGGCGGAGCGGGCCCGCTACGACTACCCCGAGCCGCTCGTCGCCCTCTCCGACGGCCTGGCCCGCTTCCAGCGTGCCCGCGGAAGGTGACGCCGCCGCGCGGGTCCCTCCGTGCGGCACCCGGCGACCGGTGCGAGGGTTGAGGGAGACGACGAGGAAAGGCGCCGAGCCCATGGCCGCACCATCAGCGCGACCCGGACAGCTGTGCCTGGTCACCGGCGTGACCGGATACATCGGCGGGCGGCTCGTGCCTGAGCTGCTGCGCGCCGGCCACCGCGTGCGGTGCCTGGTCCGCGATCCCGGGCGGGTGCGCGACCAGCCCTGGGCGGCCGACGTGGAAGTGGTCCAGGCCGACGTGACCCGCCCCGACACCCTGCCGCGAGCCTTCGAGGGGGTGGAAGTCGCCTACTACCTCGTCCACGCGCTCGGCACCGGCCGGGACTTCGAGGAGACCGACCGGCGCGCCGCCCACGCCTTCGCCGGCGCGGCCGAGGCCGCGGGCACCCGCCGCATCGTCTACCTCGGCGGCCTGGCCCCGGCGGGCGTCCCCGAGGCGGACCTCTCCCCGCACCTGCGCTCCCGCGCCGAGGTCGGCCGCATCCTGCTGGCCGGCGGGGTGCCGGCCGCCCACCTGCGGGCCGCGGTGATCATCGGCTCCGGCTCCGCCTCCTTCGAGATGCTGCGCTACCTCACCGAACGCCTGCCCGTCATGGTCACACCCCGCTGGCTGCACACCCGCATCCAGCCGATCGCGGTCCGCGACGTCCTGCGCTACCTCGTCGGCGCGGCCGGCCTCCCGCCGGACGTCAACCGCGAATTCGGCATCGGCGGGCCCGACGTGCTCACCTACCGGGAGATGATGCGGCGCTACGCGGCCGTGGCCCAGCTGCCGCACCGGGCCGTCCTTCCCGTACCCGTGCTCTCCCCGGCCCTGTCCAGCTACTGGGTGGGGCTGGTCACCCCCGTGCCGCACACCATCGCCCGCCCGCTGGTCGAGTCCCTGCGCCACGAGGTGGTCTGCCGCGAGCGCGACATCGCCGCGTACGTCCCCGACCCGCCCGAGGGGCTGACCGGCTTCGACGGGGCCGTACGCCTCGCCCTCCAGCGCATCAAGGACGCGGACGTCAGCACCCGGTGGTCGTCCGCCGCCCTCCCGGGCGCGCCCAGCGACCCGCTGCCCTCCGACCCCGACTGGTCCGGCGGCAGCCTCTACCAGGACCGTCGCGGCCTGCGCGTCGCCGCGGACGCCGCCATGCTGTGGGACGTCATCGAAGGCATCGGCGGGGAGAACGGCTGGTACAGCTTCCCCCTCGCCTGGGCCGCCCGGGGCTGGGCGGACCGCCTCCTGGGCGGGGTCGGCCTCCGCCGGGGCCGCCGCGACCCGCGGCGGCTGCGGGCCGGCGACGCCCTCGACTTCTGGCGCGTCGAGGACATCGTCCCGGGCAAGATGCTGAGACTACGGGCCGAGATGCTGCTGCCCGGCCGCGCCTGGCTGGAACTCACCGCCACCCCCGACGGCTCCGGCCACTCCCGCTACGAACAGCGCGCCCTCTTCCACCCCCACGGCCTGGCGGGCCACGCCTACTGGCACTCCATCGCGCCCTTCCACGCCCTCGTCTTCGGGGGCATGGCCCGCAACATCGCCCACCGGGCGGAAGCCCTGGCGGGCGCCAGGGACGAGGAACGCCAGGGGTGAGGAGCGTTCAGGACTGAGTTTTCAGGACCGAGGAACCGCACCGTGCCCGTCGCCCAGCCAGGAACCGTCCGGTCCGGGGGTGACGTGGGCCGCCTTCCAGCGGGCCACGATCTCGGTGCGCGGGCCCGTGAGGTTGCCCTCGAAGACGTCCTGGATGCCCGGCAGGCACAGCCGCTTGCCGCTGTGGAGCCGGACCTCGAGATGGTAGTAGGCACGGTGGCCGTGCCCGTGCTCCCTGACGTCGATGCCGGCGATGCTCAGCCAGGGGAGGGACCGGCGCCGCAGGATGCCGCGCGTGCGGATGCCCTCCGGCGTGGTCCACGTGCGCCAGATGCCGGTGAGGGCGGAGAAGGGGGTGAGCAGGAGGGGAAGCATCCCGAGGCCCAGCAGGAGATCCGGGCTCGGGTAGTTGGCGACGCTGGTCTCGCGGGGGCTGCCGTCGAAATGGCTCACATAGTGCGCCCACCCGATGCCGAAGGTCACCCAGATCAGGCAGAGGACCCCGCAGAGAGTCATGAGGGCGACCCCGATCCACTGGGCCCTGCTGACGGAGATCCGGTATTCGTTCACGTCCACGGCGGGAGCGTACGCCGTGGGTGCACCGGTGTACGCGCCGGTATCGCCTCAGGCCTTCCTGACCACACTGGACTTGAGCTGCATGGCGCCGAACCCGTCGATCTTGCAGTCGATGTCGTGTCCGTCGACGCCGTCGACGAGCCGGATGTTCCGCACCTTGGTACCGGCCTTGATCCCGCTGGGGCTGCCCTTGACCTTCAAGGCCTTGACCACGGTCACGGTGTCCCCGTCGGCGAGCACATTGCCGACCGAATCCCTGATCACCGTGCCCTCACCACTCCCGGCTTCGGCGGAGGAGGGCGACCACTCGTGCCCGCACTCGGGGCAGATCAGAAGGGAGCCCATCTCATAGGCGTAGGCGCTGGAGCACGCGGGGCACGGGGGCAATGTCTCGTTCACCGGGAAAGTGTATTTCAGCGGAGAGAGTGCGACGGCGCGTGCGCGCGCCTGACGTGGGCCTACCCGGCTCGCAGGGCCCGTGCCGGCAAGGTTCGGTCGCCGCTTTCCCGCACGAGGCACGGGCCCCCGTCGGTCACGTGTGAAGAGCACGGCCCCGCTCCTCGGCCGGAGCCGCCGCCGGACGCGGGATGAGCCGGCCTCCAAGGCCGCTGTCGCGCTCGTCCGGTGCCACTTACGTGGACTGGACATCGCCTGATGCCTGTCCCTCGCGGGGTGGCAGGTGATGTGTGACGAGCTCCTCGACCACGTTGCCGCCGGTGTCCTGCGGACCCCACGCTCGTCCCACCTCGCGTGTCGCCCTGCGGACCGCGGCGGAATGCGCTTGCGGGGTGCTCGACCTCGGCATGTGCCAGGAGCCGTCGCGCGTCATCGACGTGACGCTGCGCGTGGACCACGCGCCCGGACTCCGTGCCGGGGAGCCGGAGGCGGCCAGGCTCGCGGAGACGGACGCGTTGTGCGGCTACCTCGGCCGCTGGGCAAGACGGGCGCCGAGGAGCGCGGTCGTGCGGCGCGGTGGCTGGGCGGTGCCGGTGCGCTGACGCCGGATCAGCGTCTGCTGCGCGTGCTGCTGGACGACGACCAGCCGGCTTTCGAGGAGGCCCTGATGGAGCGGCTCGTCAGGCACCGCCAGCCGCGGGCCCGCAGAGGAATCTCGTCCAGGCCGTCGTCCTGGCCACTTCGGCGCACGGCTGGCGGCTAGGCACCCGCTCCGGCTACGTGACCGAAGCCCTGGTGCGCGGCCTCTCGGGGCCGGTGCGGTAGCTCACAACCAGTCACTTTCCGGAGTGGCGGCCCGGAGCGCCGTACCCCCGTCCTTCAGCAACGGCTCACCGTGGGGCACGCACACCGTCCCTACCTCCAGCGCGGCCAGCCGCCGGAAGGTGGCGATGGCCTCCTCCCGGTCCACGTTGAACGGGCCGAGGAGCGGCCGACCCTCGACGGTGGCGATGGTGTCGCCCGGGAACAGCACGCCGCTGGACGTGAGATGGAGCGCGATGGATCCCGGCGTGTGACCGGGCACATGCGGGACGCGGACGGGTTCGGCCCAGCCGCCGAGGGTGTCGCCGTTGCGCAGCTCGACGTCCACCGGCACATGCTTCAGCGGCGGCAGCCCCGCCTCGGCGAGTCCGGCCAGGGCCTGCTCGTGAACACGCCGTTCCTCGGGAGTATGCACCGGCTCCGGTCCGGGCACGGTGCCGCTGATGAACGGGGCGTCCTGCGCACCGGCCAGCACCCGGGTGCCGGTGGCCGCGACGAGATCCGCGGCGGAGCCGGCGTGGTCGAGGTGGAAGTGCTTCAGGACGATCTGCCGTACGTCGCCAGGGCGCGCGCCGAGCTGCTCCAAGGCGCTCAGGATCGCCGGGGCGGATCCCGGCACACCGGTGTCGACCAGGGCGTATCCGTCCGCCAGCCGCACGATGTGAACGTGCCCGACAGGGAAGGTCAACTGCCGGACGGCAGAGGTGATCTGAATGGGTTCCATGCCGCGACGCCAGGCGGCGGCCGGGGTACGGCCAACCGGTTTGTGCTGCGGGCGGATCACGCTCACAGCGCGGCGGCCCGGCCGCGCACCAGGAGGTTCTGTGTGCCGACGCCGATCGCCAGGTACGCGTACAGGGAAGCCACACCCAGCACCCCGGTCCCGGCCGCGTGGTCGATCCACAGGCCCAGCCCGAAGTGCACGCCCGCCGAGGCCAGCCACAGCCCGGTGGTTGCCGCCGTACCCTTGCGCAGCACCTCGCCCTGGGGCCCGCGCCAGACCCGTACGGTCCGCGACCTGGCCGCACCCAGGCCCGCCGCGACGGCCAGGCTCGCCACCAGGAGGGCGACGGGGAGCGCGGTCAGCGGGCGGTCCTTGACGACCGAGGCGACGCCGAAGGCGATCCCCGAAATACCCAGCACACCGAAGACCGCCGGCGTGATGAGCGAGCCGTAGCGCCGCACCGGGCGGGTGCGCAACTGCTGCCGTACCACCAGCCCGACGACGAGCGCCGCCGCGACGAGAACGGTCCCGCTGTTCGTACTCTGCATCTCGATCCCCCGTTTGCGGCACCGCACTCGGACGCCAGTGCCCCGCCACCATTGTGTGCGGACGTCCCAAGGCGCCGCTCCCGGGGTGCCGCGGCCCCGCGGGACGTGGACAAGGAAGCCCCGGCAGACCGAAAATCCTCTTCATGACCACACCTGACTTCCGTACGCGCGTGACCAGGCCTTCCGAGGCCGAGAAGAATCAGGCGCTGGTCGTGCTGAGGGACGGGGCCGTCGACGGCAGGCTCTCCCACGACACCTTCATGCGGCGCATGAACATCGTTCTGACGGCCCGCAGCCGGGCCGACATCGACCACGCCATGGCCGATCTCCGGACGCACGGCCGCCTCTCGGAGTTCATCGTGCGCACGGTGAACCGCGTGGCCACCCTGACCGTGCGAATACGGCGCGCCTGGCACGGGTCACGGCTGCCGGGGCTGCGCCTCCCCGAGCCGGGCACGGAGCCGCTGAGCATCGGCCGTGCCCCGCTCTCCGGCCTCCGCTTCGACGACGACTCGGTCTCCCGGCGGCACGCCGAGCTGACCTACGCGGACGACCACTGGCGCCTGTCCGACCTCGGCTCACGCAACGGCACGTACGTCAACGGCCTGCGCATCGCCGGCACGGTACGAGTCCATCCGGGCGACCATGTCGCGTTCGGGAACCTCCACTTCCGTCTTTCCGTGTGAGCGGGGCCGAAGGAACGCGGCCGGCCGCGGTCGCCGAGGTGAGTTGTGCGGTGCGGCCTCAAGCCCTGCGGTAGCTGTCCGTGGGGCCGCCCCAGCCGTCCTTGGGGCCGTCGAAGTCGATGACCAGGGCCGAGCCGTCCGGCTTCACCTCCAGGTGGCCGAGGCCACGGCCGCCGTCCTTGTCGCCCTCGCAGGTGTAGGTGATGGTCGCCGACTCGTGACCGTCCTTCTCGGCCGGCGCGAAGGTGCCGGTGCACGAGAGCTGGGCGCCCTTGGCGGTGGCCTTGCCGTCGGCGACCGTGAGGGTGTCGAGGGTGTCCTTGCCGGGGGTGCCGATGTACTTCCAGGTGCCGGTGGCCCGTTCGACGAGCGTTCCCTTCGCCGACTTCCCGGCCCCCGTGGAGCCCGCGGCGGCGCTCGCCTTCGGCTCCGGCTTCTTCTCGCCCGCGTGACTGTCGTTGCCGCACCCGGCGACCGTCACGGCGATGATGAGGGACGCGGCTGCTGTCCAGACTGCCTTGTGCACGACTTTCCTTTGCTTGCCTTTCAGAGTGCATGCCAAGGTAACAAGCGCGGCCGGCCGGTATACCCGCTGGTGGGCCCGCCTAGATGTCGCCCTGGACGAGAGCGTGCAGGTGTTGGTCGTGCCAGCCGTCCGCGTGGAGCAGTGCGCTGCGCATGGTGCCTTCGAGGGAGTATCCGGCCTTGACCGCCACCCGGCAGGAGGCGGGGTTGGCCACCGAGTGGCACAGTCGCAGGCGGTGCAGGCCGAGGTCGTCCAGGGCCCACTGGCTGAGGCGTCGTACGGCCTCGACCACGACACCGTTGCCGCGCGCCGGAGGCAGGACCCAGTAGACGATCTCGGCGCTGCCGCCCCGGAGATCGAGGTCGCCCCACCCGATGAGACCTATGGCCTCGCCGCCCGTTCGCGCGATGGCCCAGATCGCGCTCTCCTCGGCCTGCCGGCGCCGGTGCATGCGCTCGATGCGCCGGCGCGCGGCTTCCGTCGAGTCCACGTGCAGGAGGTTCCACCGGCGAATCGCCGGATCCTGACCGGCGGCCAGCAGGGCGTCCGCGTCGTCGGGACGCCAGGGGCGCAGCTCGAAGCCGCGCGGGAGGCCGAGCACCGGCTGCGGGTTCCGGGCCATCCGGCCCGGTGGGACGACGGCCGGCACGGGCGAATCGGAGATCATCGCGGCCCTCGTGCCACAGCCTTCAGGTGAGCGAGCCGGCGGCCGGCGTGGTCCCGCTCTGGAAGAAGGTCTTGGCGCGGCTCATCGCCCGCTCGTCGTCCCGCACTTGGCCGGGCCGGGAACCGTTGCCGAGCAGTACGCCTCCCAGACGCATCCGCATGTACGCCGCCGAGTGGCCGAGGGTGGTCACGAGCCCGTCGGCGGCGGACTCGTCCTCGTCCGCCATGACCGTCACCGCCCACAGTGTCCGGCCCGCCATCCGCTCCTTGAAGTCGGAGCCGGGCGCGGTCAGCCAGCCCGACCAGTAGTCGAGGTAGCGCTTGGTGTGTGCGGAGACGGTGTACCAGTACAGGGGCGTGGCGAGGACGATGTCGGTGGCCTCCACCGTGGCCTGCCGCAATATCCGCTCGTTCTCCCCGGCCTGCCAGGTGCCGGTGTCGTGGCGCCCGTCCTGGAAGTCGGGCAGGGGCAGGTGGGTCAGGTCCACCCACCGCTGGGGGACACCGGTGGGCAGCTGCTCGGCGGCGGCGCGGGCGAGCGCCTCGGTGTTGCCGTCGGGGCGGGAGCTGCCGAGGACGAAGAGGAACGAGCGGCCGGTCGCCGCCTCGTCGTGGGGAACGGCAAGAGAGGTCATGGGTCACTCCAGGGGTGTTGGCGAGCGCGGAATGTTCGCTCGCGGGGTGACGTTAGGGCTTCACACCAATGGCAAGGTCAACATCGGACGGGGGAGGGGCACATGCTGATCGGGGAGTTGTCCCGGCGGACCGGGGTCAGCCCGAGGTCGCTGCGGTACTACGAGGCGCAGGGGTTGCTCACCGCCAGGCGTGGTCCCAACGGATACCGCGCGTACGACGAGGAGACGGTGGTCACCGTCCGGCAGGTGCGTGCCCTGCTGGACGCGGGGCTGTCCACCGAGGTGATCCGGTCGGTGCTGCCGTGCGCGCGGGGTGAGCAGCCGGAGTTCGCGTGGTGCGGGGACGTGCGGGACATCCTGGGCAGGGAGCTGGCCGCCGCGGAGGAGCGCCTCGACGGCCTCCGCCGCAGCCGCGACACACTCGCCGGCTTCCTCGCACAGGCGCGGACGTGAGCCGTCAGGCGGCTCGTAAATCGGGAGGACGGCTTCCGCACGGTCTGTTACGTTGCTGGGGTTCGTGTTGATCCGGATCGAGGACGAAGGGGAGGTGGGGCTGATGACCGCGCTCAAGGCCACTGCGACGAGCAGCGCCCGGGCCGCCCGCACGTCCCGGGCGACGGCCTGACCGGCCGTTTCCCGCCTCGCCGAGAGCGTGCGCTCGCGAGGCCGTCCTGACGCATACGAACCTCACCATGAAACGGATCCGCATCCCGTCATGCGTACACACGACAACTGGATCACCCGCGCCGAGACCGGTGCCGACGTCCCCGTCATCCGGGACATCGTCCTCGCGGCCTTCGAGACATCGCTGGAGGCCGACCTCGTCGACGCGCTGCGCGCCGGCCCCGCCTGGATCGACGGCCTCTCCGTCGTCAGCGCCGGGGAGGACGGCGAGCTCGTCGGCCACGCCCTGCTGACCCGCTGTCACATCGGTGACACCCCGGCCCTGTGCCTGGCCCCCGTCTCCGTACGGCCCGAGCGCCAGAGGAGCGGTGCCGGCTCGGCCGCGATCCGGGCCGCTCTGGCGGCGGCCGGGGACATGGGCGAGCGTTACGTCACCGTCCTCGGACATCCGGCGTACTACCCGCGGTTCGGCTTCGGCCGGGCCTCCGCCTACGGCATCGGTCTGACCGTCGACGTCCCGGACGAGGCCATGATGGCCATGGCCCTGGACGCGGCGCACCCGCTGCCGAGCGGCACCGTCCGCCACGCGGCTCCCTTCGGGATCTGACGGCACGCCGTGCGAGGGGCACCTGCCTCTCGCACGGCTCGTCCGAGTGGGCCGGTGATTCACACCTCCGGGGTAGGGAAGGCGTCGCGAGTGGTCGGTATTCGGCGATGCCGGGGAGGTAGCAGTCATGCCCGACGTATCGATGGCGAACCACGCGTTCGCTCCCGCTGAGCTTCCCGTCCTGGCGGGTGAGACGGTGACCTGGACCAATGACGAGGACGGTGAGCCGCACACGGTGACGTCCGACACCGGTCTGTGGGATTCGGGGGTGATCGAGGCGGGGGCCTCGTTCTCGCGGATGTTCTCGGCCCCCGGGATGTTCCGGTACCACTGCGGCATCCACCCGGAGATGACGGGCGCGATCCTCGTCACCTGAGGCGGGCCACCGGAAACTTGGTGGAGGCGCCGCGCGGGCGCGGATATCGTCGGGCGCCATGCGGATTCTGGTGTTGGGCGGAACGTCATTCGTGGGCCGGGCCGTCGTCGAGGACGCGCTGGGACAGGGCGCCGAAGTGACCTTGTTCAACCGGGGCAGGACCGGCGCCTGGCTCTTCCCGGACGTGCCGCGGCTCGTCGGCGACCGGGAGACCGGCGACTGCACCGCGCTGCGTGAGGGGAGCTGGGACGCGGTCGTCGACGTGAGCGGGTACGTACCGCGGCACGTCGGGCAGGCGATGGAGGCGCTCGGTGACAGGGCCGGCCGGTATCTCTTCGTCTCCAGCCACGCGGTGTACGCGCGGACGGGCGTGGGGCCGGGTTCCGACGAGGACACCCCGCGCCGGGCGCCGGTCCGCGACACCGAGGAACTGACCGAGGCCACCTACGGCCCCCTCAAAGCGGCGTGCGAGGACGACGTGCTGGCCCGGTACGGCGCGCGGGCCACGATCGTGCGGCCGGGGAAGGTCATCGGGCCGCACGACACTGCGGACACCTTCCTGTACTGGCTGCGCCGGGCGGCGCGCGGTGGCCGGGTTGCCTTGCCGGGCAGCCCCGAGCAGCCCGTGCAGGTCGTCGACTCGCGCGACGTGGCCCGTCTGGTGGTGCGGCTGCTGCTAGACGACCGGCCCGGTGCCTTCCACGCCGTGGGCCCGGCCGAGCCGGTCACGCTCGGTGGGCTGATCGAGACCTGCGCCCGGGTGGCGGGCAGCGAGGTCGAGATCGTGCCGGTGGACCCCGCGTCGGCGCCGCCGGGGTTCCCGCTCGTGCGGCCGGACTGGTCCACGCAGCAGCGCAGCGCGGCGCGCGCCCGTGCGGCGGGAATGCCCGCGACCCCGCTCGCGGTGACGGCGGCCGACGTGCTGGCCTGGGACCGGGGCCGCGGCGAACCCCCGCTGGGCTGCGGCCTGTCCGCGGCGGACGAGGAGAGGCTGCTCGCCGGAGCGTGACCGGCGCCGGGCGGGCGCGGGCGGGTCACCTGGCCGGGGTCCCGCCAAGGTCTCATCCCTGTCTCGGCGCGAAGGTCGGCTGGCCGACCGGCGGCACCGATCACTACGCTCTGTGGCGGCACAGCGCCAACGGCCTGGCGGACATGACGTGGACGGGGGTTTCCATGCGCTACCTGGTACGCGATCGCGTGCTGGCGTTTCACGAAGAAGCCTGGATCGAGACCGAACACCGCGAGAAGATCTACAAGGTCAACAGGAAGCTGCTCCGGCTGCGCACCACCTTCACCTTCGTGGACACCCGGGGCAGGGAGGTGGCCAGCATCGTCAAGAAGGCGTTCACCCTCCACCACACCATCCTGGTCAAGCGGGACGGCTGGCTGGACGCCCGGATCAGCAAGCGGGCGTTCTCCCTGCTCGGCGACCGCTTCAAGGTGACGCTGCACGACGGGCGGCGGCTGCGGATCGTCGGCAACTTCTGGGACCGGGAGTTCGACATCCAGCACGAGGGCACCACGCTCGCGCACGTCTCCCGGCGCTGGTTCAGCATGCGGGACGCCTACGCGGTCGACGTGCTCGACCCCGAGGACGAGATACTGATGATCATCCTCGCGGTGTGCGTGGACCACACCTTGCAGGACCGCAAGCGGGAGCACCTGGCCCACCGCTGAGGCGGGCCGGCCTACTCGCCGCCGGGGGTGGCGCCGCCCGCCCGTCCCGGGGCGGGGCTCAGGATCAGCGGCAGATACACGTCGTCGACGATCTCCGTGATGGTGTGGTCGTCGACGGGCGCGCCGAACAGCAGGAACTCGTTGCGCAGCAGATCCGTCGCGACCGTGACCCGCCGGGAGCCGAGGATCCAGGGTTCGACCTCGCCGCGTTCCACGGCTCGCTCCAGGAGGGTGCGGATGGCCACGGGGCCGCCGGTGTGGACCCGCTCCCGGACCAGCCTGGCGAACTCGGGGTCGCTCGTCATCTCGGCGAGCAGGCCGCGCAGGATGCCCCCGAAGGGGCTGTCCATCTGCGCGGACATCTGCCGCAGCAGACCGATGACATCCGTGCGGAGCACGCCGGTGTCGGGGAGGTCGACGTCGGCGAGGGTGCGGAACTTGCAGGCGTCGAGGACCAGTTCGGCCCGGCCGGACCAGCGGCGGTAGAGGGCGGCCTTGCTGGTGCGGGCGCGGGAGGCCACCCGGTCCATGGTCAGCGCCGCGTACCCCACCTCGGTGAGTTCCGCGAGGGTCGCCGTCAGGATGGCGTGCTCCAGTGCCGCACCCCGCCGACGGGGGCCTTTTCGGTGGTCGACGGCCGATTCGACGGCTTGGCCGGCGTTCGGTGACAGCGCGGACTCCCGAGAGCTCGACGAACGGTCATTGCGTTCCCTGTGGGGACACCTTAGCCTCCAATTAGAGAACTGACCGTACTTTAACTGTCAGAGATCGAGGGGACCGATGACCGAGACCGCCGCGACGCGCACGACCGAGGACGCCCCCGCCTTTCCCGACGACCGCACATGCCCGTATCGCCTGCCCGACTCCTACACCGGCTGGCGGGACGAGCCGGGACCGCTGCGCAGGGTGACCCTCTACGACGGCCGCCAGGCATGGCTGGTGACCAAGCACGAAGCCGCGCGGAAGCTGCTGGCCGACCCCCGGCTGTCCGCCGACCGCACCCACCCCGGCTTCCCCGCCGCCTCGCCGCGCATCGCGACGTTCCGGGACAATCGCCCGGCCTTCATCGGCCTGGACCCGCCGGAACACGGCCCCCTGCGGCGGATGACGATCAGTGAGTTCACCGTGAAGCGCATCAAGGCCATGCGCCCGGACGTCGAGCGGATCGTGCACGGCTTCATCGACGAACTGCTGGCCGCGGGCCCGCCCGCCGACCTGGTCAGCCGGTTCGCGCTGCCGGTGCCCTCCATGGTGATCTGCCGGCTGCTCGGCGTGCCCTACGCCGACCACGACTTCTTCCAGGACGCCAGCAAGCGGCTGGTGCAGGCGTCGGATGCGCCGAGCACGGTCGCCGCGCGTGAGGAGCTCGAAGCCTATCTGGACGGGCTCGTCACCCAGTTGCAGGCGCGGCCCGGACCGGGCCTGCTCGGCAGCCTCGTCGCCGGACAGCTGGCCAAGGGGGAGATCGACCGCGAGGAACTGGTCGTCAACGCGATGCTGTTGCTCGTCGCCGGCCACGAGACCACCGCCTCCATGACCTCGTTCGGCGTGATCACGCTGCTGGAGCACCCCGAGCAGCTCGCCGCCCTGCGCGCCGACCCCGGCCTCGCTCCCGGCGCGGTCGAGGAGCTGCTGCGCTACCTCGCCATCGCCGACCTCGCGGGCGCCCGCGTCGCTACGGCCGACATCGAGATCGAAGGGCAGACCGTCCGGGCGGGCGACGGCGTGATAGTCGCCAACTCCATCGCCAACCGCGACGGTTCGGTCTTCGCGGACCCGGACACCTTCGACGTACGCCGCTCGGCCCGCCACCACATCGCCTTCGGCTACGGAGTGCACCAGTGCCTCGGCCAGAACCTGGCCCGCCTGGAGCTCGAAGTGATCATCACGGCGCTGTTCGACCGCATTCCCACGCTGCGCCTGGCCGTCCCGGTCGACTGGCTGGAGCTGCGGCCGGGCACCACCATCCAGGGTGTCAACGAACTGCCGGTCACCTGGTGACCGCGGCGAAAGGAGTGGCCGTGCGGGTGACCGCCGACCGAACCGTCTGCATCGGTGCCGGGCTGTGCGCGCTGACCGCGCCCGACGTCTTCGACCAGGACGACGACGGCCTCGTCACGGTGCTGGACTCCGCGCCCGGCGCGGACAAGCGGCCCGCGGCGCGCCAGGCCGGCGGCCTCTGCCCGTCCGGCGCCGTCCGGATCACCGAATAGGGAAGCGGCCGGGACCCGGCTCCTCCGCCGGCCGGGTCCCGGCCGCTTCCTACCGCTCCTGCCGCCGGTAGACCGAGCGCAGGAGCTGGTCCTTGGCCGGTCCGGCGGTGTGCCAGCGCACGTGCCACTCGCCGGGTGAGACGACGGTGAAGGTGCCGTCGTAGAGGTCCTGGCCGCACGGGTGGCGGGTGGTCCAGGAGCCGCCGCGCAGGTCCAGATCATGGAAGAACCGCCCGTCGGCGAACGTCACTTCGGCGGTGCCGTCCGCCTGGGGGAACAGCTTGAGCGTCCGGCCCGCGCGGTTGACCGCGCCGTTCCAGCTCAGCTCGCCGTCCTCGACGTGCAGGAGGGACGCGTCGTCGAGCCGCCGGAACTCGGTCGTACCGCGGAACACCCCGCAGGAGCCCGTCCTGAGATCGACAAGGGTGCGGTCGACCGTCCACCAGCCGGCCAGATAGGCCGCGGCGTCCTGGACGGGCAGCGTGTCCGGCGACCCGGACGGCGGGGGAGCGGGGGCGAGGGAACTCACCCCCTCAGTATGACGAGCGACGCCGCGATGGCGAGCACCGCCGTGCGGGCGTGAAGCCTCCCGTGGCGGGCTCGGGCGTGTGGGTGACATAACGGAGCGTTCCGGACACGTCTCGACGGTGGCGGGGCGAGCGGGCGTAAGGATCACCGATGGCGGGCCCGCCGACGAGGCCGCCCGCCGCTTCCGCTCGACGCGAGACCTGCCCGGAGGCCGCCATGAACATCCTGCTGCTCGCCGACGCGTTCGACGGACTCACTCAGCGCGTCTACGCCGAGCTGGGTGACCACGGGCACGCGGTGGTGGCCGAGCAGGTGCCGCACCGGGCGGACGTGAGCGGCATCGTGGGACGGCACCGCCCGGAGCTGATCCTCGCGCCGTCGCTCACGGCGGTGATCCCGCGTGAGGTGTGGTCCGCGTACCCCTGCCTCGTGGTGCACCCCGGCCCGGTCGGCGACCGCGGCCCGTCCTCCCTGGACCGGGCGGTGCACGAGGGGGTACGGGAGTGGGGCGTCACGGTCTTCCAGGCGGACGCGGAGATGAACGCCGGTGACGTCTGGGCCTCGGTCACCTGCCAGGTCCCGCCGGTGGCCAAGAGCGACCTCTACCGCAACGAGATCGCCGACGCCGCGCTCGAAGCGGTCCTGCTGGCCGTCGAGCGCCTCGCCTCCGGCACATACAGGCCCGTCCCGCAGGAGGCCCCGGCGCCCGCGCGCCCGTACTTCCGGCAGGAGCTGCGGCGCATCGACTGGGAGAGCGACCCCACCGAGACCGTCCTGCGCAAGCTGCGCGCCGCGGACTCGCGGCCGGGCGTGCTGGACACCCTGCTCGGCGAGGAGTGGTACCTCCACGGCGGCCACTTCGAGGACCGGCTGACCGGCCGCCCGGGCGAGCTGCTGGCCACCCGGGCGGGCGCCGTCTGCCGGGCGACCGCCGACGGCGCGGTGTGGATCCCGCAGCTGCGGCAGCGCCGCGGGCCGGACGACCCGCCGGGGCTCAAGCTGCCCGCGACGCTGGCACTCGGCGGCAGGCTGCCGCGCCTGCCCGAGGCGACGGCCCCGCTCGACCTGGGGGACGACCGCCGCACCTGGACCGACATCCGGTACCGCGAGGAGGGACGGGTCGGCTTCCTGCGCTTCTCCTTCCCCGGCGGCGCGATGAGCACGACGCAGTGCCGCCGACTGCTCGCCGCCTACCGCTACGCCCGCTCCCGGCCGGTCTCCGTGCTGGTCCTCGGCGGCGGCCGGGACTTCTTCTCCAACGGGATCCACCTGAACGTCATCGAGGCGGCCGCGGACCCGGCGGAGGAGTCCTGGGCCAACATCAACGCCATGGACGACCTCGTCCACGCCGTGCTGACCACCACCGACCGGCTGGTGGTCGCCGCGCTGGGCGGCAACGCCGCGGCCGGCGGGGTGATGCTGGCCCTGGCCGCCGACGAGGTGTGGTGCCGGGCCGGTGCCGTGCTCAATCCGCACTACCGCCTGATGGGGCTGTACGGCTCCGAATACTGGACCTACTCCCTGCCGCGCCGCGTGGGCGCCGGTACGGCCGAGCGCCTCATGGACGACGCCCTGCCCGTCAGCGCGGTGGCGGCGGAGCGGATCGGGCTGGTGGACCGCGTCGTCGACGCCGCCCCCGGCGCGTTCGGCAAGGAAGTGGCCGCGCTGGCCGCGCACCTGGCCGGCACGCCCGCGGCCCAGGCCCGGATCGCGGCGAAGAAGGCCGAGCGGGAGCAGGACGAGGCCCGCAAACCACTGGCCGCGCACCGGGAGGAGGAGCTGGCCCGGATGCGCGCCGTCCTCCACGACCGGGCCGCGCCCTACCACGCCAGGCGCCGGGCCTTCGTACGCAAGGAACCGGCCGGGTCCAGGGCCCGCACGGTGGCCGCGACGCGCTGAGGAGAGGGGCTCACCGGGCTTTGCCGTGGCCGGTTTTCGCCTGTGCGCCGACCGCACGCGCGAGTACGTGGAACGGGTCGGGCGGGCGGGAAGAGCGGCGGTGAACGCCGGGGGAAGGACTGGAGGCCGGGAGCGGCTGCTCGCCGTCACCACCGGCCTCCACGTGCGGTGCGCCCGGGTCGACTGCCTCTCGTGCGGCGGTCATTGGCCGGGCTGGGGACACTTCTTCCAGGCGAAGTGGTAGAGCGTGTTGATGTTCCCGTCGGTCGAGTCCATCGCCAGGAGGCTCGTCGTCTTGGTGGGGTCCGAGGTACCGGCGTCCACGCGCAGCTCGGTGTTGATGTTGAAATACCGGATGGCCCCGCAGGGCGCGTAGATCAAGGCGTCGATGTCGGTGGTGTCGGAGGTCTGCCAGTCGTCATTGACCGGGCCGGAGAAAGGATGGTTCATGAAGGCCGTCTGCGACATGCCCTGGAAGTAGTAATTGGCCCGCTCCAGGCCGGTGGCGCCGGGTTCGAGGCGGGCGTAACCGCGGTAGTCGGCCTGGGCGACCGCGTAGGTGAAGCCTTGCGGTACGTGCACGTTGAGGCCGAGCTGGCAGTTCTTGCGGGCGTCGGTCGGCTTCGCGCCGACGCCGACCTGCGCGACGTAGTTGCTGTAGGAAACGGTGAAGGCGGTGTTGTCCGGCGAGACCGCCACGTTGGCCGTGCCGGCGGGACAGCCGGATCCGTTGACGGACACCACATCGATCACGATCTTGTCCGGCGGAGGCACCCCGTCCAGCGCCGCCGCGCGCGGCGAGAACGACGTGGCGAGCAGCGCCGCCGCCGCACCACACATCATCACCGGTCTGATCACGGAAGACCCCTTCCCTTGCCGTGGAAGTGCCCTGGAGCCGGACGGAGAACGTGCCGCACACCCGGCGCCGGGCCGGCGGCACATCGCTCTCCGCCGGCCCGGTCCGGGATCACCTCATGCGCCGGGGCGTGCGCTCAGGGGCACTGCTTCCAGGCGAAGTGGTAGAGGGTGTTGACGCTGCCGTCGGTCGAGTCCATCGCCATGTAGCTGGTGGTCGTCGACGGGTCCGACGTCCCGGCGCCGACTCGCAACTCGGTGTTGACGTTGAGGATCCGCGAGGCGCCGCACGGGGCGTAGACGAGAGAGCTCGAGTCCGTGACGTCGGTCGTCTGCCAGTCGTCGTCGGCGGGTCCGGCGAAACGGTGGCTCACGGCGGTCGTGTTCGACATGCCCTGGAAGTAGTAGCTGGCCTTCTCCAGACCGGTGGCCCCCGATTCCAGGTGGGCGAAGCCGCGGTAGTCGGCCTCGGCGATCGCGTAGGTGAAGCCTTGCGGTACGTGGACGTTGAGGCCGAGCTGGCAGTTCTTGCGGGCGTCGGTCGGCTTGGAGCCGACACCGACCTGGGCGAGGTAGTTGCTGTACGAGACGGTGAAGGCCGTGTTGTCGGACGCGACCGCCACGGCGGCCGTACCGGCGGGGCAGCCCGATCCGTTGACCGTCACCACGTCGATGACGACCCGGTCGGGCGGTGGCACCCGCTCGGCGGCCGACGACGGTGTGAACGACGCGGCCACGAGTGCCACCGCCGCTCCGCCGATCATCAGCGGTCTGATTGCCGATCGTTGGAACATGGAGACCTCCCACACTGCTGCACGGACCCCCCTTGAGGACGCCCATGCCACCACCGGCGCTCGGGCGTGTACAGGTCAAGTTGAGCCGTCCCTGAGCGGGCGACCGGCCTCCGCTTTACCTCGCCCCGGCGTGGGTGATCCTCCGTCAGCCGCCGGCCGCCATCCGCTCCAGCGCGGCGAGCCGCTGCCGCAGTCCGCCGACCACACCGGCCGTCCCGCCGGTAGGGAGGGAGGGGCGCAGGCCGGTGCGGCGCGCCAGGAGCGCGGTCTCCAGGTCCCCGCCGACGCGGTCCAACTCCCGCTCCACCGAGCGCCGCAGGGCCCCGGTCTCCCGGCGCACGGCCGCCGGCACGTCGGCCACGAGCCCGGCGACGCGCTCCCGCACGGCGGCCCGGCCGTACGCGGTGGCGCGACCGATCTGCAACTCCGTCCGGCGGTGGTGGAGCACACCGCCGGCCGCTGCCCCCATCCCCGCACCGAGCAGGGTGCCCAGCCCGCTGGTGAGCACGGCCCCGGCCGCCGCACCGAGCGCACCGCCCACCACCATCCGCGTGGGCACCCCGGAGGGCTTCCCGCCCCGCGGCCTGCTGCCCGGGCCCGAGGCCGGGCCGTGCGCGGCGCCGTCGAGGCACACCGACGGCGGGGCACCGACCGTGACACCCTCCACGCCCTGCCGGGCGAGCGCCTCCTCCAGCTCCCGGAACGCCTCCGCGGTCGCGCGGTTGATCCGGGCCGCCCGGGCCCGCAGTCCGGGTGCGGTGGCACCGGCCCAGCCTCCGGTGCCACGGTCGAGATATCCGGCGACGAGACCCCGCGCCCGCCCCGGTTCGGCCACCTCCTGACGGTGCCGCTCCAGGAAGGTGTCCAGCCGCCGCAGCAGCTCCCCCTCCGCGGCCCGCAGCGAGGCCACGACCTCCCGCTCCGCCGCGGCCGTCTCGGCGTCCACGGCGCGGAGCACCTTCCGGCGCCCGGTCTCCAGCGCCGTACGGGCCTCGGTGCCGTCGCTCAGCCGCCGGCGCGGATCCTTGCCGCGGTCAGGGCCGGCGAGCAGCCCGGCGGCGAGATCCAGCAGGTGGACGACGCGGTCGTGGAGCAGCTGGGGCGACACCGGCGCCCTCGAGCGCAACCGCCCCTCCAGTGCCGCGGCGTCGCGGACGAGCAGGCTGTGCAGGGGCTCGGGGACGTCCGCGAGGTCCTCGGCACTCCACAGCAGACAGCCGAGCTCCGCCGGGCTGCGGCCCGTCCACTCCTCGGCGGGACCGGCGTGCAGGACGCGCCGCATCCGCCGGGCCACCAGGGCGAGTTCGTCGTCCCCGGACAGGGTGTCGGCTCCCGTGAGGACGACCAGGACGGTGCCCGGCGGGCGGGCCGCCAGAGCACCGGCCGCGGCGGTCGCCACGGGGCTGAGCAACTCGGCACAGCCCAGGGCGAGCACGACGCGGTCCGCGCGCAGCGCCTCCGCGGGATCCGTGTGCAACGCCTCCAGCGGGAACGTGCGCAGATCCAACTCCGGCAGCCGGGCGCGCAGATGCGCGGTGAGGGCCGCGCTGTCGGCCTTGGGCGAAGCGCACAGCAGGGCGCTTCGGTCGTCCCGGCCCGGCAGCGCGGCGGCGGCCTCGGCCACGGCGGTCCAGCCGTGGCGCGCGGCGGCGCGGGCGGTGTCCTCGATGAGCGCTCGCAGCTCGGTGACGAGCGCGTGGTGCGTGCGGTCCGCCGGACCAGGGGTGTCGGGATCGGCCATCACTGCTCCATCCGGGAGTGTGAGTCGGGTGTGCGGAGCCGGGCCCCGGGCACGGCGCCGCCCCTCCTGGGCGGAAGTGTGACCCGCCCGGGGGCGCGCCGGACCCGGAGCGCGGCATGGCTACGCGTGCTCGGCGTAACGGAATTCAGCGGTCCGGCCCTGCGCGGGCCGGACTGTGGAGGGCACGCTCCTTCAGGGAGCGCCCTGGCCGTCGCTGTCCGGTCCGTTCGCCGCGTCGCCGTCCTGGGAGTGCGCGGTGGGGGAGGCGTCACGGCCCAGCAGTCTGGAGACCTGACGCGACAGCTGGCCCATGGCCTGGGAGGCCGGCATCTTCTTCAGGGCGAAGATGGAGGCGACGGAAGTGACGGGCATTCCGCACAGCAGCACGCAATATCCCGCGTCGCCGCGCTGCACCATCTGATATCCCACCCAGAGATAGGCGAGGACGAGCGTGCCGGAAAGGCATTGCCCCAGCGCCGTCGTGGCATTTCCCAGGATGACGTCAAGACGCTGATTTCGGGCCTCCATGTTGATGGATCGCATGGCGCGCCGCAGATTTCTTGATTTCACATGTTCGAGATTCTTCACCAGCTCCATCAACTGATCGACAGCTACCGTCGATCCACCGGTACTTCCCCCGTTGTCCGCCATTAACGTGCCTCGCTCACGTCCACGTCCACGTCCGAGGCCAGCCGCCGAAGTGTACGGGCGATCAGATGGTCCTGGTTGGCCGGGTTCGTCACCTTGCCCACCAGAACGGCGATTTTATGATGCCGGCCTAATTCCGTGTGCTTCTCGGCTGACTGCTCGGCGTCGGTGTACTCGCGGACGATACCCGCGAGGATGGCGTTCGCCAGCTCCGGATCGTCCTGGCTGCGCCGCAGCAGCTGCTTCGCCTCCAGGTTGAGCACCTGATCCTCGGCCATGCCGCGCAGGGCGGCGCAGAACATCGAACGGGAGACCTGGAGTTCGTGCTCCCGCTGTTTGGCCAGCGCTCGGCGCAGCGCGGTGAAGAAGAGCAGGATGGCCAGGGTGGCCCCCGCGGACATCGCCCAGACCCCTATCAGCGGCCATTCCGCGTGGCTCGCGTAGGCGAGCGTGCAGAAGGCCAGGGTCGAGACCGCGGAAAGAAAGCTCCCCGTCACGGCCGCGATGCGCAGCCTGGTCAATTCCGGGTGTCTGCCGAGCTCTCCCTTGGCGGCCGTCGGTGCAGTCCCGGATATCCATTGGCCCTCTTCTTGTCGCAACGCGGATAAGAGAGCCCCGGCGCCTTTGTCGAAGGGCCGCGGCCGCGTCACGCGAGGGGCCGAACGTGCCGGAAAGGACCGGCCTGTCGGATCGGTCAGGCTGCGCACGCCAACAGCGAATTCTTTTCTCCGCACGGCGCCCCCCTGAGGTATCTCGAGCGTACCCAACGTAGCAGATCGTCAACCGTTGGTGAAGCTGTGTCGAAAGATTTAGGGGGAACGGAAAAGGTGCGTGCCCGTGTGCTCCGTCAATCCTCGCACCATGGGCCGGATTACTCGGTGGTAGAACGATCAAGTAGCTGTGAAAGAACGATTCTGTAGCGGAAATTCCGGCATCCCCGGACTCCTGTGCTAATCGCGGGGGATGGGGGACGATTCACCGGGACAGGCCGAACAGCTGTGTCCAGTAGGTACCCGCCCGGCCGCCGCCGGCAAACCCGACGCCGATGTGGGTGAAGCCCGGATCGAGGATATTGGCCCGGTGTCCAGGGCTGTCCATCCAGCCCTGGACGACCTCGGCGGGGGAGCGCTGGCCGCACGCGATGTTCTCGCCGATGCCGCGGTGGGCGCAGCCGGCGGCGGCCGCCCGGTCCCAAGGGCGGCTCCCCTCCGGGGAGATGTGCGCGTAGAAGTCGCGCGCGACCATGTCCGCGGAGTGCGCCTGCGCGGCCGCGCACAGGAGCCGGTCGTCGGCCAGCGGCGGCAGACCCGCTGACGCCCGCTCGGCGTTGGTGAGCGCGACGACCTCGGCGGCGGTCCGCGCCAGGCCCGCTTCGCTGAACGGGCTCGCCCACAGGGCCGTCCAATAGGTGGTGCCGGAGCGTGAGTCCACGGCCTGGGCGAGGCCCACGGCCGTGAGCGTGGGATCCCGCAGCGGCCGCCCGGCGTCCGCCTCGCCCAGGCAGTAGTCCAGGAACTCCTCGGGTGTACGGGGACCCGCGACCAGTTGCTCGGCCATCCCCAGATAGGCGTAGCCGCTGCCGGTGACGCGCTGGAAGACGGAGAGCCCGTCGGCCCCTTCGGCGCCGAGGTACCCCTGGGCGGCCATGGCCGCCGCGTGGCTCCGGGCGGCGGCCATGAGCCTCGGGTCCACGGTCACGGGCGGGGCGCCGGCGCTCGCCCGCCTCGAATCGACCAGCGCCGCCAGGGGATCCGGGTCCTCCTCCAGCACGTCGACACCGAAGTCGCGGGCGATCCCGGCCAGCCCGTCCGCGTATCCCTGACCGAGCGCGCGCAGCTTCCACTCGCCCCCGCGCCGGTAGATCTCCGCCAGCAGCAGCACGGTCTCGCGCGTCGGCCGAGGCGGCGTGAAACGGGCGAGCACGCCCTGGCCGCCGTCCGTCACGGACAGAGCGGGCGCGGGCAGCCGGCCGAGCGGGGTGCCCGGCGTCGCCGGGCTGACCACGAGCGTGACCCGGCTCGCTCCGGCCCGCAGCCGCGCCGGTTCCACGGTGAGCCCACCGTCGTGCAGCCGGGCCCCCGGGGCGGACGGCTGGTTGTAGAACACGAAGTCGCCGTCGCCGGTGACCTTCCCGGTGTCGTCGGTGATGAGAGCGGAGAGGTCGAAGGGGCCGGAGACCCGGAGCGACACGGGGCCGTGGGGGAGCGGGGTGTTGCCGCCGGGTATCAACTGGGTCATCGCCGCACCTGTGTCTTCTTCGTCCGTGGAAACCGGTGGAAGAACGGCTCGTGGGCGATGCGGGTTCCCGTCGGGGGCTTGCGGCCGGGGGCGGGTGGTCCCGTCCCCGCACCACCGCTCCCGAGCTACCCCTGGCCCCGCCCGGTCGCCGTCACCGGGCGGAGCCTGTTCCACGCGGCGTGCGGGTCAGCCCTCCAGGCCGTAGCGGCGCGCGGCCTCGCGGACCGTCTCCGGCTTGACCTCGCCCCGGCGGGCCAGCGCGGCGAGGGCCGCGACCGTCACCGACTGCGGGTCCACGCCGAAGTGGCGGCGGGCCGCCTCGCGGGTGTCGGAGAGGCCGAAGCCGTCCGTGCCGATGGACGTCCAGTCCTGCTCGACCCAGGGGGCGATCTGGTCGGGGACCGCCCGCATCCAGTCGCTGACGGCGAGGACCGGGCCCGGCGCGCCGTGCAGTGCCTGGGTCACGTACGGGACCCGGTCCTCGCCCTTGAGCCGCGCCGCGTCACAGGACAGGGCGTCGCGGCGCAGCTCGGTCCAGGAGGGGGCGGACCACACGTCGGCGGCCACCCCCCAGTCGTCGGCCAGCAGCCGCTGGGCGTCCAGGGCCCAGTGGACGGCCGTGCCGGAGGCCAGCAGCTGGAGGCGCGGGGCCTCGGCACCGGGACCGGCGGCCTCCTTGAAGCGGTAGAGACCCTTGAGGATGCCCTGCTCCACGCCCTCGGGCATGGCCGGCTGGACCTTGGTCTCGTTGTAGACCGTCAGGTAGTAGAAGACGTTCTCGGCGTCGGGGCCGTACATCCGGCGCAGGCCCTCCCGGACGATGACCGCGATCTCGTACGCGAACGCCGGGTCGTAGGAGACCGCCGCCGGATTGGTGGAGGCGATCAGGTGCGAGTGGCCGTCGGCGTGCTGGAGCCCCTCGCCCGTCATCGTCGTACGGCCGGCCGTGGCGCCCACGACGAAGCCGCGGCCCAACTGGTCGGCCAGCGCCCAGAACTGATCGGCCGTCCGCTGCCAGCCGAACATCGAGTAGAAGATGTAGAACGGGATCATCGGCTCGCCGTGCGTGGCGTACGAGGTGGCGGCCGCAGTGAAGTCGGCTAGCGAACCCGCCTCGGTGATGCCCTCGTTGAGGATCTGACCGTCCTTGGCCTCCCTGTAGTAAAGGAGCTGGTCGCGGTCGACGGGGTCGTAGTTCTGGCCCACGGGGGAGTAGAGCCCGGCCGAGGGGAAGAGCGACTCCATGCCGAAGGTGCGGGCCTCGTCGGGCACGACGGGCACCCAGCGCGGGCCGGTCTCCTTGTCCCGCATGAGATCCTTGACCAGTCGGACGAACGCCATGGTGGTGGCGATCTCCTGGCGGCCCGAGCCCTTGTGGAGGGCCTCGAAGGGCTTCGCCGAGGGCTCCGGCAGCGGCTTGGCGACGACCTTGCGGGCCGGGGCCGGGCCGCCGAGCGCCGCGCGGCGCTCGCGCAGATAGCGCACCTCGGGGGAGTTCTCGCCGGGGTGGGCGTACGGCACCAGCTCGCTGTCCAGCGCGCTGTCGGGGATGGGGAGGTCGAGCAGATCGCGCATCGCCCGGAACTCCTTCCCCGTGAGCTTCTTCATCTGGTGGTTGGCGTTGCGCGACTCGAAACCCGGGCCCAGCGTGTAGCCCTTGACGGTCTGCACGAGGATGACGGTCGGCGCGCCGCGGTGCTCGACGGCCGCGCGGTAGGCGGCATACACCTTGCGCGGCTCGTGGCCCGCGCGGGAGGTCCGGAAGAGCTCCAGGAGCTCGGCGTCCGCGAGGCCCGCGCCGAGGGTGTGCAGAGGGGAGCCGGGACCCTCGGCGCCGAAGAAGTGCTCGCGGAGGTAGGCCGGTTCCACGGTGGCGTACGTCTGGAACTGGGCGTCCGGGACCTCGCGCAGCCGCTTCAGCAGCGCGCCCTCGGTGTCGCGGGCGAAGAGCTTGTCCCAGGCCGTGCCCCACAGCGACTTGACGACGTTCCACCCGGCCGCGCGGAACTGGGCCTCCAGCTCCTGCACGATCTTGAAGTTGGGGCGGACCGGGCCGTCGAGGCGCTGGAGGTTGCAGTTGATGACGAAGGTGAGGTTGTCCAGCCGCTCCCGGCCCGCGAGGGCGAGGGCCGCGGTGGACTCCGGCTCGTCCATCTCGCCGTCGCCGAGGAAGGCCCAGACGTGCGACCGGGAGGTGTCCTTGATGCCGCGGTGCTCCAGATAGCGGTTGAACCGCGCCTGGTAGATGGCCGAGAGCGGGCCCAGGCCCATGGAGACGGTGGGGAACTCCCACAGCCAGGGCAGCCGGCGCGGGTGCGGGTAGGAGGGCAGTCCGTCGCCGCCGGCCTCCTGCCGGAAGCGGTCCAGCTGACCCTCCGTCAGGCGGCCTTCCAGGAAGGCGCGCGCGTAGATGCCGGGGGAGGCGTGGCCCTGGATGTAGAGCTGGTCGCCGGAGCCGTCGGCCTCCTTGCCGCGGAAGAAGTGCTGGAAGCCCGTCTCGTAGAGCCAGGCCGCCGAGGCGAAGGTCGCCATGTGGCCGCCGAGGCCCGCGCGCTGGTTGCCGCGGGTGACCATGGCGGCCGCGTTCCAGCGGTTCCAGGCGGTGATCCGGGCCTCCAGCTCCTCGTCGCCCGGATAGGCGGGCTCGGCGGAGGTCGGAATGGTGTTGAGATAAGGAGTCTCCAGGAGCGGAGGGAGGTCCAGCCCGGTCCGCTCGGCGTGTTCGGCCATACGGCGCAGCAGGTACGCCGTCCGGTTGGCTCCCCCGAACCGGGTGGCGGAGTCCAGGGACTCGCGCCACTCGGCGACCTCTGACGGGTCCTTGTCGGGCAGTTGGTCGAGCTGGGACACGGGTGATCCTCTTTCACGATCCCGGGTGGGGGACCGGGGGCACCACGTGCGGCCGCGGTGTCCCCGGCGGTGGTGACGCGCGACCGGGCATGCGGGTGAACCGGCCGCCGGAGCCCGCCGGCGAGCCCCGTCGGAACCTCTGATTCCGTGTGGTGGAACCTTGTTTCCGTCCAGCTCACGCTAGGAGCGTCAAGTTGCTGTAGTCAACATCTACCCACCGGTAATGAACGATGATCGATCATTTTTCCCCGCAGGCCCCGCCCGGGCCGTGCTGACCTGTGAGTCAGCCGGCCGCCCGCTCCAGCAGTGCCTCGTAAACGCCCCGGTCATTGGCCGTTACCTCGGGAAAGCCCGTTCCGTACGCGCCGTGCCAGCGCGCCGCGACCCCGGGATTGGCGTGATCTGATCCATCGGGGAGATAGAAGTGCGGGCTGCATGTGACGCCGTGTTCCTTCGCGCAGAGGAAGTCGCGCGCGATGAGCGCGCGGGCGCGGCCCTCGGCCAGCCCCTCGGCGATGGGCTGCGGATCGACTCCTTCCGTCTCCTTGGCGACGGCCAGCACCACCGCGTACGCCCCGATCGACCGGCTCTCCGCCCAGAAGGCGCGGCGCAGCGCCAAGTCCAGCCGCTCGGAAGCCTCCAGGCTCTGCTCCTTCGCGAGCTGGACCGCTTCCAGGGCCGGCAGGGAGGTGGAGGGGAACTTCCAGTCGGGCGCGCGCCAGAGCTGCCAGCCCGCCTCCGGCTCGATGTGTGCCACACCGCCGACCTCGGAGTCCGTGCCGGGGCGGGGGCTCGGGCCGTTGTTGAACATCTCCAGCGGGAAGGCGCGGTGGTTCAGTCGCACGCGGTCCTCCAGCCCGAGCCGCTTGCGGGTGGTGTGCAGCCGGTGCATCGCCACGTGCGCGAACGAGCACCAGATGTCGGAGAAGACGGTGATGACACCAGGACGTGTCTCGTCCCGGGGTGCGGGTGTGGTGGTCATGACGCTCCGATCGGTTTCCTGGGCGCAGCCGGGTATGTGGGTCGCGGCCGACGCCGGGTTTGTCGGATCCTGCCGCCGGAACGGCTCGCCGACAAGCCTTGAGCGATGATCGATCGTCGGTTAACGTCTGTTCCGACGGGGGTCAATTCGCGGGTGCTGCACGTCACTTCGCCGACGGGACCTCCGGCCAGGCCGGATGCGGGTCCGGCGTCATACACACGTGGTCAACGCGTTCCTGTCCAGCGCGATCCCGTTCCGCCATGTCGTGCGACTTCCTGGTTCGCAATTCCACTCAGCCGCCGTCGCCGCCCGTGCGTACCACCGTCCGGACGCCTCGGTGTGCCTTCACCGCGGGAGCCCACCGGCCCCGTGGCACCTGTCTGTTGCCCACTTGCCGCAGCCTGCGAAGGAGAACCCGTGACCGAGCAGCTTCTCGACCTCACCCAGCACGAGATCGAGGCACTCAAGACCCGTTTCAACCTCGCCGACGCCCACACACACCAGCAGCAGTCGCCGGGCCAGCGGGAGATCGTCGCCGCCCTGCCCGCTCTGTGGTACGAGGCCGAGGCGACCAAGCAGGCCGAACTCGAGGACCGCTTCAAGGAGGTCTTCTTCCGGCTGCACGGTCAGAACAGCGTCCGCGCCGAATCGACCATGCTCTCCTACGCGGCCTCCATATCGACGCTCGTCGCCGGCATGTATCTCAAACGCCACGACATCAGTGTCACCCTCGTCGAGCCGTGTTTCGACAACCTCCCCGACGTGCTGCACAACGTCGGTGTGCACCCCGTGCCCGTCCCCGAGGACGCCCTGCACGACGCCGACCGCATCTACGAGCGGCTCGCCGAGTCCGTCACCACCGACGCGCTCTTCCTCGTCGACCCCAACAACCCCACCGGCTTCAGCCTGCTCTCCCACGGCCGCAAGGGATTCGAGGAGGTCGTCCGCTACTGCGTCGACCACGACAAGCTCTTCATCGTCGATCTCTGCTTCGCCGCCTTCGCCCTCGCCGACCCCCGCTTCGGCCGCTTCGACCTCTACGAACTGCTCGACACCTCCGGTGTCCGCTACATCGCGCTGGAGGACACCGGCAAGACCTGGCCGCTCCAGGACGCCAAGTGTGCCCTGCTCACCTGCAGCCGCGACCTCTACGAGGACGTCTACAACATCCACACCAGTGTGCTGCTCGACGTCTCGCCCTTCATCCTCAACTTCCTCGCCCGCTATGTGGAGGACTCCATCGAGGACGGCATGGCATCGGTCCGCGACGTGATCACCCGCAACCGGGAGACCGCGCAGAAGGCCCTCGCCGGCAGCCTCCTGGAGCACATCGAACCGGCCGTCAATGTCAGCGTGGCCTGGTTCCGCATCCAGGACGCGGACATCAAGGCGACGGACCTCCAGCGCCACCTCGCGCAGCACGAGGTGTATGTGCTCCCCGGCACCTACTTCTTCTGGAACGAGCCCGAGCGCGGCGAGTCCTACGTCCGCCTGGCACTGGCCCGCGACCCCGGAGAGTTCCTCGCCTCGGTGACCCGCCTGCGCGAGGCGGTGGACGGCTATGGCGTCTGAGCTCTATGTGGACGCCTCCCTCTTCATGGGGATGCACAGCACCGACGCGTCCGTACGGGCCGCCTGCACGGCCTTCTTCGCGTCCCACCTGGACCGGCCCGTCGTGATGACCTACGAGGAAGTGGGCCGCTGCGACGACTACGTATGGCACGCGCCGCGCGAGGTGCAGGACGACTACTACCCCTTCATGGACGTCCTGCACTCCCTGATGCCGATCTCCCGGCGTGCCTACACGGACGCCGGCCTGGCCGCCGCCGCGGCCCTCCCCGCGGACGGGCTGCGGGTGCGCGACCGGCTGCTGCTGGCCTCGGTCGTCACCGCCGGCGGCCAGTTGGTCACCGTCAATCCGCGGCTCACCGCCCTGACCGGACTCGGACCCTCCGTGCGGGAGCCCGAACCGGCCACGGCGCGCGGTGTCTTCCCGGACGAACTCGACAAGCTCTACGAGCGGTCCCTCGTCCTGGAGGCCGACCATGCCGAACTCTGAGCGAGCGGCGGCGGTCGAGCGGCTGAAGGGCCTGCGCGGCACGCTCGTGCCGCTGGTCACCCCGGTCGACGACCGGCGCCGGGTCTGCCCGGCGAGCGTCGGGAAGCTGGTGCGGTCCCTGCGGGACGACGTCACCGGCCTCGTCCCGGCCCTCAGCACCGGCGAGGGCTGGACGCTCTCGGCCGAGCAGTGGACCGACATGGTGCGGCTGACCGTCGAGCACGCGGACGGTCTCCCCGTACTCGCCGGAGTCGCGCTCGGTGACGTGGACGGCATCCTGGCCCGCGCCCGGCTGGCGGCCGGCCTCGGCGCCGACGCGGTCGTGGTGCCCCCGCCGTTCCCCGCCGCCGACGGCACCCGCCGGGGGCTCGTCGACCACTTCGCCGAGGTCCTCGACGGCAGCCCGCTGCCGGTGTTCGTCTACCACGAGCACGTGGAGTCCAAGGCGCCCCTCGACATCGACGCGCTGCGGAAGGTCTGCGACCTGCCCGGCGTCGTCGGCGTCAAGGACTCCAGCGGCTCGGCCGAGTTCACCCGGCAGCTGCTGGACAACCCCGCGGGCGTGCCCGTCTTCCAGGGCTGGGAGCACCTGCTCACCCAGGCACCCGGGGTGCAGGGCTTCGTCGGGCCGCTGGCCAACCTCGAACCCTCCGTCTGCGCCGCCGCGCTCGCGCGGGGCGATGCCGAGGCACAGGCCCGCGTCGACGCGCTGTCCGAACACCTCCGGCTGCTGACGGACGACTGGTATCTGCACGTCAAGGCGGAACTGGTCCGCCGGGGCGTCATCGGCACCGCGCTGGCCGTCAACTGACCGTACGCGCCGTCCCGGACGCGCCGCCCACCGCGGGTGCGTCCGGGCCGGGGCCCAACCGAATCCGTGAATCCGTGATCCGCCGGGAGTCTTCCGTGACCACCACGACCCGTACGGCCGGCAGCCGCCTCTTCGTACTCAACCGCTCCATACCCACCCCCGATGAACTGCGCGAACTGCACGACCTGGAGGAGCGGCTGATCGTGAGCCGCGCCCGGGAGATCGAGGCGGCCGCCCCGGAGATGCCCGACCGCGCGGCCCTGAGCCGGCAGATGAAGGCCCTGCTCGACGCGGAGAAGGCCGACGCGCCCGAGTTCGAGCGCGTCATGGCCGAGGACCTCGACCGCGAGCAGTTCAAGGAGGTCGTCGCGCAGTTCGCCGTGGACGGCCTGACCGAATCGGAGTCCTTCCTGCCCATCGTCTGGCGGCTCCCGAAGAAGGCCAAGATGGCGGTCTTCCGGGTGCTCGTCGACGAGTTCGGCTGCGGCAACCTCGACCAGGCGCACTTCAACATCTACCGCGACCTGATGACCGAGCTCGGCATGTCGCTGGAGGTCGGCGACTACCTCGACCGCACCAACGAGGAGACGTTCGCCTACGTCAACACCTTCTTCTGGGCGGCCGCCCGGGCACCGCGCCCGGAGTATTTCCTGGGAGCGCTGTGCTATCTGGAATCCAGCATCCTCTACGCGTTCCAGTGCTTCGCCGACGCCGCCACCAGGCTCGGCCTGAGCGGTGCCCGCTACTACACCGAGCACCTGCACATCGACAACTTCCACGCCAAGGAACTCCAGGTCGCCATCCGGGAGTTCGACGCCGAGGCCGACCTGCACCCGGCCAAGGTGTGGACGGGCTTCAAGCTCGCCAGCGACGTCATCGGCGGTGCCACCGAGGCAGCCGTCGCCTCAGCGCTGAAGGTGGGCTGAATGCCGGACACGACAGAAGCGGTCTCGGTCGAGCAGATCAGTGAGGACCGCATCCGGATACGTATCGGTGACCGGGAATTCGAATCCGATTCCCTGTGCCCGCACCGCAAGGGATTCCTCGCCCACGGCTATGTCAACGCCGCCCGGCTGCGGATCACTTGCCCCCTGCACCACTCGAGCTTCTCCCTGGAGACCGGCGAGGCCGTCACCGGCCCCACCCGCACCCCGCTGTGCGTACGGGAGACCACCGCGCGGCTGACCGAGCCGGTGAACTGACGGGCCGGGCCGCACCGGTCGCGCGGAAGCACGCCCATGTGCTCCCGCGCGACCGGATCGCCGGCGGTCCGGTCAGTGCGTCAAATGCGCGGGCTCGTGGGTGAGTTCCTCGATGTCGACCCCGGCCTTCTCCAGCAGCTGTTCGGCGAGGCCGTACAGCGCGCGGGCCGCCGCGACCTCCTCGCCGACCCGCTGCTGACTCGGGTCGTCCGGATTACGGTTGGTGACTCCGTGCGCCGTGAAATCCGTGCCGTCGCGCATACGCAGCCGCGCCGCCGCCTGTGTCAGCGGCCCGGCCTCACGGAATTCCAGATCGATGGTGCACTCGACGATCGTCTCCATGGCAATCACACCTCCAGCGATTCACGGCCCGGCGTCGTCCCGGCCGCCGCCGGGGCCGGGCGGTGCCGTGCTGCTGCGCCGCAGCAGTTCGACGACCTCCTCGTCCGATGTCTGGGAGAAGTCCTGATACCACTCGCCGACCGCGAAGAAGACGGCCGGCGTGGAAAGGCAGACCAGCTCGTCCACCTCCGCGCGCAGCTCCTCGGCAGCGTCCGGCGGGGAAACCGGCACCGCGAGCACCACCCGGGCGGCGTCATGGACCCGTGCCACCCGGCAGGCGGCCGCCGCGGTCGCGCCCGTCGCGACGCCGTCGTCCACCACGACCGCCGTACGGCCCGCGAGCGGGATCCGCGGCCGTCCGGCGCGGAACCGGTCGGCCTGCCGGGCGAGTTCGGCCTCCTCGCGGCGCTGCACCTCCGCGAGGTCGTCCTCGTCCACCCGGCCCATCCGGATGATGCTGTCGTGGACGATCCGTACGCCGTCCTCGCCGATGGCACCGAAGCCCAGCTCCGAGTGGCTGGGCACGCCGAGCTTGCGGACCAGGATCACATCCAGCGGGGCCGCCAGGGCCTCGGCCACCTCGAAGGCCACCGGCACACCCCCGCGGGGCAGCCCGAGCACGATCGTGCTCCCGTCCCGCAGGTGCCCCAGCCGCTCGGCGAGCCGCCGCCCGGCGTCCACGCGGTCGCGGAACCTCACGCTGGTCATGTATCCAATATGGCCAGCTTCGCCCGGATAGTCCATGGCGGGCCCGTCATCCCCGGCACAGCTAGCCGAAAGCGTCCCGCACCCGCGCCGCCACCAGCGCCGCCTCCTCCCGCGACGCGTAGCGCGTCCGCGGCCAGAAGAACCCCCGCAGGCCGTCCTTGCGATTGCGCGGCACGACATGCACATGGAAATGCGGCACCGACTGGCTGATCCGGTTGTTGGCCGCGACGAACGACCCGGCGGCGCCCATGCCCCGCTCCACGGCCCCCGCCACCCGCTGCACCCGGGTGAAGAACGGGCCGACCTCCTCCACCGGCAGATCGGTGAGCGTCTCGGCGTGCCGCTTCGGCACGACCAGCACATGCCCGGGGAAGAGCGGCCGGGCGTCCAGGAAGGCCACCGCCGTCGCGTCCTCGAAGACCCGGTGGGCGTCCGACCCGCCCGCCGCGATGGCACAGAAAACACAGTCCACGACGTCGCACCTCGCTGGTGGCGGATCCGGTCTCCCCGGGCAAGGATCATGCCATGCCCCTGCTCGTCGGAACCTCGGGATGGCAGTACAAGGACTGGCGCGGCGACCTCTACCCCGCCGACGTGCCGCAACGGCTGTGGCTGGAGGAATACGCCCGCCACTTCACCACCGTCGAGAACAACAACTCCTTCTACCGCCTGCCCGAGACGACCACGTTCGCCGACTGGCGCGAGCGCACGCCCGACGGCTTCGTGATGGCAGTCAAGGCCAGCCGCTATCTGACCCACATCAAGCGGCTGCGCGAACCCGAGGAGCCGGTCGACCGGCTGATGCGGCGCGCCGCCGGCCTGGGGGAGCGGCTCGGGCCCGTACTGCTCCAGCTGCCGCCCACCCTGCGCGCCGACCCCACCGCCCTGGACGCCACGCTCCGCTGCTTCCCCGCCGGCACCCGGGTGGCCGTCGAACCCCGCCACGCGTCGTGGTGGACGGACGAGGTGCGGGCCGTGCTGGAGGACCACGGCGCGGCGCTGTGCTGGGCGGACCACGACTCCCGGCCCGTGACGCCGCTGTGGCGGACGGCCAACTGGGGCTACGTCCGCTTCCACTGCGGCCGGGCCCGGCCGTGGCCGCACTACGGGCGGCAGGCGCTCGCCGGCTGGGCGCGGCGGATCGCCGAACACTGGCCCGACCAGGCCGATGTCCACGCCTACTTCAACAACGACCCCGGCGGAGCGGCCGTCCACGACGCCGCTGCCTTCGCCCGCGCCGCCACCGCGCGTGGCCGCACCGTGACCCGGACGCCGGACCTCCGCGGCTGAGCGCCACAGGAAGCCGTACCACCGGGAACGGGAACGCGGGCCGCGTCGTCAGAGCAGGTGTGGCCCGAACGCGCACGGCCCGGAAACGCGCCGTCCGTACGGGGAGGGGGCATACGGCATGGACGCGGAGCATGGACCACCACTGCTCGCCGGGCGGTACCGGCTGATCGACCGGCTCGGCAGCGGCGGCATGGGAACCGTCTGGCGCGCCGTCGACGAACTGCTCGACCGGGAGGTCGCCGCCAAGGAGGTCCGGGCCCCCGAGCACCTGCGGGAGCAGGACGTACGGATCCTCTACGCGCGCCTCAAACAGGAAGCCCGCGCCGCCGCCCGCGTCAGCCACCCGAACGTCATCACCGTGCACGACGTCGTGGAGCAGGACGGCCGCCCCTGGATCGTGATGGAGCTGGTGCGCGGCCGCTCCCTCGCGGACGTGCTCCAGCACGAGGGCGTGCTGCTGCCCAAGGAGGCCGCGAGGGTCGGCTCGATGGTGCTCCAGGCGCTGCGCAGCGCGCACTCCTCCGGGGTGCTGCACCGCGACGTCAAACCGGCCAACGTGCTGCTGGAACCCGGCGGCAGGGTGGTCCTCACCGACTTCGGCATCGCCCTCGTCGAGGGCTCCGGCACCCTGACCCGCACCGGTGACCTGGTCGGTTCCCCCGACTTCCTCGCCCCCGAGCGCGCGCTGGGACAGCGCCCCGGGGCCCCCTCCGACCTCTGGTCGCTCGGGGCGACGCTCTACGCGGCGATCGAGGGCGTCTCGCCCTTCCGGCGCGGCTCGCCCCTGAGCACGCTCCAGGCCGTGGTCCAGGACGACCCGCCGCCGCCCCGGCGCGCCGGCCCCCTCACCCCGCTGCTCGACGGCCTGCTCCGCAAGGACCCGCAGACCCGGATGGGCTCGGCGGAGGCCCAGCGGATGCTCGACGCCGTGGCCGCGGGACACATGACCACGCAGCCCGGCTGGACCGGCGCCGGGGGATACGTCCCCACGGAGCGGGCGGCGCCGACCCCCCAGCCGCCGCTTCCCCCGAGCCCGCCCGCCCAGGGCGACGCGTCGGTCTCCACCTTGGGCTCGGGACCGGTCGCGCCGCTGTACAGCGCCGGCCCGGCGGCGTACTCCCCGGCCCCGCCGCCACCGCCGTACGCGGGCGGCGCGGGCGGTCCGGCGGTGGGTGCCGGGTATCCGGCGGGCGGTGCCTACCCGGTGCTCGTCACGCCCCCGGGCGGCCGGCGCAGGCTGGTCGCGCTGCTCCTCGGCTCGCTGCTGGCCCTGCTGCTCATCGGCGGCGGCACCGCCGCCGTGCTCGCGGCCCGGGGCAACGGCGACTCCGGCACGCAGAACCCCGCGGGGGTGTCGAGCTCGGCCTCCGACTCCGCGGGCGACGGGGGACAGGAGAGCCCGGCCCCCGCCACGGACTCGCCGGACTACCCCTCGCCCGCTGCCACCCGGCCGACGACCCCGGCGGGTGGCAGCACGCCCGGGTCCTGCAACGGGGGGTGGCTGTCGACATGCGGACCGGGGTGAGGCTTCCCCGCGCGTAGGACTCATGTGCAGGACCCAGGATCAGTTCATGCCGGCTATCGGGGGGTGCGTTCATGCGGCTGGTGTCAGTTCCCATCGCGAGTGTTCGGTTCAGGCGGGCTCCGTTCGGGCGGGCAACGCACATATCCACCGCGCCACGCGCGGCCCGAAGGCGCCGGAGGCTGCGCGCCGTCGCGCTCCTCACCGTGCCCGCGCTGCTCGGCGGCTTCGCCGTGGCGGGGTGCACGACAGCACAGAAGAAGAAGGCCGCCGAGCTCACGCTGGAGGCCGTGGGAGCGATGGGCGACCACCCGTTCCTGCGGAACCCCGGCACCGACCTCAAGGGCGTCAACTCCCCGACGGGCGGCGGCGGTACGAAGCCGGTGGACGCCCGCGGTGCCTTCGGCGGCACCCCCGGCACCGTGCACTGCGACAAGGCGCTGCTGATCAAGCAGATCACCGGGGACCCCGTCGAGGCGAAGGCGTGGGCCCAGGCGCGCGGCATCGACCAGAACAGCATCGCCGCGCACATCGAGAGCCTCACCGAGGTGGTCCTGCTCGACGACACCCTCGTCGAGAACCACGACTACCAGGGCGACGGGCAGACCAGGGAGTATCTCTCGGTGCTCCAGAAGGGCGTCGCCGTCCTCAACGACCGGTACGAAGGGCCCGCGGTGAAGTGCAACTGCGGCAACCCGCTCGGGGAACCCGACCACGACGTGGATCTCAAGGCGTCGACCTACATCGGGACACGCTGGGAGACCTTCAGCGAGACCACGGTCACCGTCATCGCGCCCCGGGACCCGCAGAAGGGCCCGGTCAAGGAGGTTCCGCTGGTCGACCCCTTCGAGAACGACAAGGCCTTCGACCGGGGAGCGGGCACGGACGGCAACCACGACTCGGCGACCTTCCACTGGACCCCGCCGCCCCGCAGCACGCCGTCCTCACCGGGGCACACGTCCGGCACGGGTCCGGCCTCGCCGGAGGGTTCGGCCGGCATACGTACACCGGACGGCACCGCTACGCGCACTCCCACAGGCGGGCAGGAGCCCTCACAGGCGGCCGAGCCACCCTCGGGCGCCACCGCACCGACCACCGCGCCGCCGACGGGCGGCTCCCGGCCGCCCGCGAGCAAGGCCCCGCCGACCGGAACCCGCACCAGCACTCCGCGGCCACCGGCCTCCGCGGAGGAGGTGGCCCCGACCAAGGCTCCGCCGACCAAGGCCGTCAAGTCCCCGCACGCCGCGACCGAGGAGCCCTCCGCGAAGGTCAAGTCCCCGCCGCCCAAGGAGGATCCGCCGCCCGCCAGGACACCGCGCGCGGAGGCCAGGACGCCGCCCACGGCGGCCGAGCCCGTGCGGCCGACCTCCGCGGTGAAACCGGAAGCTCCGCCGCACCCCGGGACGGTGCACCCGACCGCACCCGCCGAGCCCCCGGCGGAACCCAGGCAGTCAGCCGACGCGCACGGCACCGGCTCCTCCGGGACGCATCACGGGAATCAGTGATTCCGGGGACAAACCGCCGTCAGGGTACGTTGGGTGCCGGAAACGACGGGACTGTTCAGAGGGGTGGAGCATGGGGATGCTCAAGGGCACCAACATCCGGATTCCGGCACCGGCCGTGCGGATCGAGCTGGGCTGGCGCACAGGCCCCGGCATACCGGACGTCGATGCCTCCGCGCTGCTCCTGACCACCGGCAGGGTCCGCTCGGACGCGGACTTCGTCTTCTACAACCAGGCCGTCCACCCCTCCGGCGCCGTCCGTCACGAAGGCAAGCACCCCATGGGTGACGCCGTGACCGACACCCTCACCGTCGATCTCGCCTCCGTCGAGCCCGCGATCGAGACCGTCGTGCTCGCCGCGTCCGCCGACGGAGGCACCTTCGGCCAGGTGCCCGGACTGCACATCCGCGTCCTCGACCAGGCGACCGGCGCGGAACTGGCCCGGTTCGACAGCTCGGACGCCACTGTCGAGACCGCCTTCGTCCTCGGCGAGCTCTACCGCCGCCAGGGCGAGTGGAAGTTCCGGGCCGTCGGCCAGGGCTACGACACCGGCCTGGCCGGCCTCGCCACCGACTTCGGGATCTCCGTCGACGAACCCCGGCCGACGCCTCCGGCACCGGCTGTCCCGGCCGCCCCGCCCGCGCCGTACGGCCAGCCCGTCCCGCCCGCGCAGGCGGCCGTGGCGCCTCCGGCGCCGCCCGTCGCCCCGCCGCCCGCGGCCCCGGCCCCCACGCCCGTGCGCCTGAGCAAGGTCACGCTCACCAAGGACAAGCCGACCGTCTCCCTCACCAAGCAGGGCGGCACCTCCGGCGCGCTGCGCGTCAACCTCAACTGGCAGATGCGCAAGCAGGCCAAGAGCGGCTGGCAGGCGAAGCTCGGCCAGGCCATGGCCATGGCCACGCAGGGAGACCTGGACCTCGACCTCGGGGCCCTGTTCGAGCTCAACGACGGCCGCAAGGGCGTGGTCCAGGCCCTCGGCAACTCCTTCGGCTCGCTGCACCAGCCGCCCTACATCCACCTCGACGGCGACGACCGCACCGGCGCCTCCGCGGCCGGTGAGAACCTGACCGTCAACCTCGACCACATCGCCGACTTCCGGCGCATCCTCATCTTCGTGACGATCTACGAGGGCGCCCGCAGCTTCGCCGGTCTGCACGCCACCGTCACCCTCCAGCCGCAGCACGGCGCACCCGTCGACTTCTCGCTCGACGAGTGCACCGTGGCCTCCAACGTCTGCGCCCTCGCCCTGATCACCAACAACGGCGGTGACCTCGTCGTCCAGCGCGAGGCCCGCTACCTCGTGCCGGACCGCGGCGTCAGCCCGCAGCGCACGCTCGACCGCGCGTACGGCTGGGGCATGAACTGGACACCCGGCCGCAAGTGACCCCGCTCAGGGCGCGGCCTCCGGGCGGGCGTACGTCCGTCCCTTCCAGGCCGCGCCCCGGCCGCGGTAGTGCTGCACCGCGGAATCCACCGTCATCAGCAGATAGAGCAGACCCGTGAACGGCAGCAGCGGCGCCAGCGCCGGCGACTGCCGGTAGTAGCGCAGCATCGGCACGTACGTACCGGTCATCGCCGCCCACGCGGCCGCTCCCGCCGTGAGCGTCACGGTGTGCCCCGTCAGCGCCCCGGTCAGCACGGCGGCCGGCGGCGCGAGATAGATGACCGCCATCCCCGCGACGGTGCCGGCCAGCAGCAGCGGATTGTGGCGCAGCTGTGCGTACGCGCTGCGCGAGACCATCCGCCACAGCGGAGCGAGCCCCGGATACGGCCGGACGCTGTCCACCCGCTCCGCCAGCCCCAGCCAGATCCGGCCGCCGCTCCGTTTCACCGCCCGCGCCAGCGACACGTCGTCGATCACCGCCTGCCGGATGCTGTCGGGGATCTGGGCCCGCTCCGCCGCCTCCCGGCGCAGCAGTACGCAGCCGCCCGCGGCCGCCGCCGTGCGCGCGGCCGGCCGGTTGATCCAGCGGAACGGATAGAGCTGGGCGAAGAAGTACACGAACGCCGGGACCACGAGCCGCTCCCAGAAGCTCGCCACCCGCAGCCGCGCCATCTGCGACACCAGGTCCAGCCCGCCCGACCGCGCGGCCGCCACCAGCTCCCGCAGGCTGTCCGGCTCGTGCGCGATGTCCGCGTCCGTCAGCAGCAGATACTCCGCGTCCGTACGGGCACGGGCGAGCGCCATGCCGTGCCGCACCGCCCACAGCTTGCCGGTCCAGCCCGGCGGCGGCTCGCCGGGCGAGTCCACGGTCAGCGGCAGACCGCCGCGGCCGTCCGCGAGGGAGCGGGCCAGCGCGCCGGTGCCGTCCGTACTGCCGTCGTCGACGAGGAAGATCTCCGCCCGCCCCGGGTAGTCCTGCGCGAGCAGCGACGGCAGGCTCGACGGCAGCACCTCCGCCTCGTCGCGGGCCGGGACGACGATCGCCACGGACGGCCAGTCGTCGGGCGGCGTGCGCGACGGGAGTCGCACGTCCGTACGCCAGAAGAAGCCCTGCCCCAGCAGCAGCCAGACCCACGCGGCCAGGGAACCGACAGTGATCCACATCAGCGTGCTCATCCGTCGCAGTCTGCCGCACGGCATCCCTGACCGGGGGACTTTCGCCGCTCCCGCTTCGCCCCGGTCCGCCGCGGCCGGGGCCCGTCGGCGCCCATCCATTAAAGTGACCGGGTGAAGATCGCGCTCATTGACTCCGGAAACGGCCTCCTGGCGGCGGCCGCCGCTGTGCACCGCCTGCGGCCCGACGCCGATCTCGTGCTCTCCTCCGACCCCGCGACGATGCCGTGGGGCCCGCGGACCCCCGAGGACCTCATCGAGAAGGCGCTGAACTGCGCCCGCGCCGCCGCCGCGCACCGTCCGGACGCGCTGATCGTCGCCTGCAACACCGCTTCCGTGCACGCCCTGGCCGCCATACGCGCCGAGCTGGAGCCCGCTCTCCCGGTGATCGGGACCGTGCCCGCGGTCAAGCCCGCCGCGGTCGGCGGCGGCCCGTTCGCCATCTGGGCGACCCCGGCCACCACCGGCAGCCCCTACCAGCGCGGACTCATCCGTGACTTCGCCTCCGGCGTCCGGGTCACCGAAGTGCCCTGCCCCGGTCTCGCCGACGCCGTCCAGCACGCCGACGCGGCCGGCATCGAGGCCGCCGTGGCCGCCGCAGCTGCCCTCACCCCGCGCGATGTAAGGGCCGTCGTCCTGGGCTGCACCCATTACGAGCTGGTCGCGGAGCGTATCCGTGAGGCCGTTCAGCCGCTCCTGCGTCCCTCGGACGAGCCCCTCGTGCTGCACGGTTCCGCCGAGGCCGTCGCCGCCCAGGCGCTGCGCCGGATCGGTGCCGCGCCTGCCCCCGACGCCGACCCGTCGGGCAGCCTTACGGTGCTGTTCGGCGGCCGTGAGGCGGCCCTGGAGCCGTCCTCCCTCAGCTACGCGGAGGGCCGCTCCCTGAGCGCGGTCGGCGCCGTACGCCCCTGACCGCGGCGCGGCCACACGATCCGGTTCCGTCCGCGCAGCACCCCTGCCGCGGTGGCGGAAGGTGAGTAGGCTGCGTCATATGAGGGACCACTCCAAGGGCCCGCAGGGCCACGAGGGCGACGAGAAGCCGGACGCGGTCGGAACCCCTTCCCCAGCCGACAGCGGCACCGAACTCGGCGTCTGGACCGGCCGTGCGACCAACCGGATCCAGTGGCTGCTGGCCGCCGCCGGCGCAGCCTGCTTGGCGCTGGGCGTCGAGCTGGCCGTCGACAGCGCGTGGACCTCGGGGCTGGCCCCTCTCGTCATGTCGGTCGTCGGCTGCGTCGCCGCGGGCCTGCTGATGCTCTACGGCACCCTCGCGTTCGTCCATGTGGCGGTACGGGTGGACACCGAGGCGCTGGAAGTGCGCTGCGGCCACATCGGGGTGCCCCGCACCCGCATCCCGCTGGCCCACGTGGTCGGCGCCGACTTCGCACCCCGCGTCACCCCACGCCAGTGGGGCGGCTGGGGCTATCGCTGGCGACCCGAGAAGGGCACGGCCGTGGTCGTGCGCCGGGGCGAGGGCTTCGTGCTCCGTCTGGGTGACGGGCGTTCCTTCACCGTCACGGTGGACGACGCGGAGGCCGCGGTGCGGGTGATCCGTGACGGCCTGCGCCGGGCCGCCGGGCGCCGGGCCGCCGCCTGACCGGGGAGAGCACCCCCGGGCACCCTCTAGGCTCGACCCATGCCGACGCCCGACTTCATCACAGACCTCCGCGCCGTCGCGGGCCACCAGCTGCTCTGGATGCCCGGGGTGAGCGCCATCGTCCTCGACGACACCGGCCGGGTCCTCCTCGGCCGCCGCGCGGACTCCGGCGAGTGGTCGATCATCGGCGGCATCCCCGACCCGGGCGAGCAGCCCGCCGCGGCGATCGTCCGTGAGGTCTACGAGGAGACCGCCGTCCACTGCGTCCCCGAGCGCGTCCTCCTCGTCCAGGCCCTGGAGCCCGTCACCTACCCCAACGGTGATCATTGCCAGTTCATGGACATCTGCTTCCTCGCCCGCGCGGTCGGCGGCGAGGCGCGCGTCAACGACGACGAGTCGCTGGAGGTCGGCTGGTTCGAGCCGGACGCGCTGCCGCCGATGGAGGACTTCGCGCTCTCACGCATCAAGCAGGCGACGGCGGGCGGCCCGACGTGGTTCGAGGGGATCGGGGAGCGCTGAGGCGGGGCCGCCGATCCGTGCCCGGCGCCGGCCGGTTGCCATGTCAAGGTTGCGACAAGTAGACGCGCCCGTACGCAAGTACGGGACTATGCTGCTGAACGTTCCACCGAACCTGACCAGGCAGCGGTGAACCAGCCGTGCGGGCTGGACCTCTCGGCGCCCCCGTGCGCCCCGGCCGGAAGGAGGCGAGAGACATGAATGCCAATTGCGCGAGTCCGGGCCACAGTAGGCCCCCCACCCGCATGTCCTCGCTGACTTCCGGCACGCGGTAACTCCCGCTCCCTGCGCGCGCCTTCGCGCCCGCTCCCGCCCCGGCACCCGTGCGGCCCTCTGCCGCCCCGGGCCGTCGGGCTGCGCGCTCGCGGTAGGGGTGGCCGCCGCGTGCCCCGAAACCGCCGGGCCTTCGCGCGCCTGAGCCAAGGGCCCCGGCTTCTCCGCCCACTTTCCGCAGCCACCGGCTGTGCCATGCCTTCTTCCGGCATGCCGCTTCATGGAGGTGACCTTCGTATGTCCGTCCTTCCCGCCATCCGCACCCGCTGCGCGCCGCCGCACGTCGTCCCGGCCGTCCGCGCCTTCCTCGGCGAGGTCGTCCGGCGCGTGGCGGCCGGGGCCGTCGACAGCCCCGTCCTCCAGGTCCTGGGCGCCCCGGCCTACGCCCGCACCGCGATCGGCCACACCACGCCCGGGCGGCCCCGTGGCGGCGGCTGACCCGGCCCAGCCGGTGCCACGGACGTTCATGCAGGTCAGAGCGTTCTTATGGGTGTTGATAACGGTCACCAGTGCAGCCTTTGGATCTTTCGCCGATATGCGCTTCACTCACTGCGTCATGACCACCGGCAAGCGGGGAGGGCGCGCCATGGGCGGCCGGCACGAACACGAGCACGACCATGAGCACGAGCACGGAAGCGGGCACGGCGGTCACGCGCACGGGGTGGCCGCCGATGCCGACCGGCGCTGGCTGACCATCGCGCTGGCGCTGATCGGGACGTTCATGGCGGTCGAGGTCGTCGTGGGTGTCCTCGCCGGGTCACTGGCGCTGCTGTCGGACGCCGCGCACATGCTCACGGACGCCGCCTCGATCGTCCTGGCGCTGGTGGCCATGCGGCTCGCGGCCCGCCCCGCGCGCGGGAGTTACACGTTCGGCCTCAAGCGCGCCGAGATCCTCTCCGCGCAGGCCAACGGCATCACCCTGCTGGTGCTGTCCCTCTGGCTGGCGTACGAGGCCGTGTGGCGCCTGCTCGCCCCGCCCGAGGTCGACGGCGGCCTGGTGCTGACCACCGCGCTCGTCGGCATCGTGGTCAACGTCGCCGCCGCGTGGTGCCTTTCGAAGGCCAACCGCAGTTCGCTGAACGTCGAGGGCGCCTTCCAGCACATCCTGACGGACCTCTACGGATTCATCGCCACCGCGGTCTCCGGAGCCGTCGTGCTGCTCACCGGCTTCGCCCGCGCGGACGCGATCGCCTCGCTGATCGTGGTGGTCCTGATGCTGCGGGCCGGCTACGGCCTGGTGCGCGCCTCCGGCCGGGTCTTCCTGGAGGCCGCCCCGGCGGAGATCGACCCCGACGCGGTCGGGGACCGCATGGCCGCCGCAGCGGACGCGGTGGAGATCCACGACCTGCACGTATGGCAGATCACTTCGGGTCAGACGGCCCTGTCCGCCCACGTCCTGGCCGCACCCGACGCGGACTGCCACGCCCTGCGGCGCGAGCTGGAGCACATACTGGAGCGCGAGTACCGCGTCACCCACACCACGCTTCAGGTCGATCACGCCACCGAAGAGGTCCTGGCCCTCGCCGCGCCGGGGGAGCGGCACCCGCACTGCGGGGGCTCCCACGGCACGGCCCATCACAAGGGCGCACACGCACACTGATCCCCAGGTCCTACGCCGGGGACATCGCGGTCAGCTCACCGGCGCGGCCGGCCTGGCGGGGGTGTCGGTCCGGTGGTCCGGGGTCGCCTCGGGGGTCAGGACGCGTTCCGCGAGGTGGCCGAAAAGGAGGCCGAAGACGGCCCAGAGAGTGCACTGGACGGCGAGGGCGGCGAGGCGGAACTGCCACAGCACGGTGGCCGGGAAGCCCTTGGGAACCTCGTTGACCGCGGGCAGGAACGCGTACGCGAGACCGGTCACGAGGACGAAGGCGGCCGAAGCCACCACCGTCGCGTGCCAGTTGCCCAGGCGCGGAGCCAGTCGCTTGCCGAGGATGACCGCGGCGACGCCGAGCAGGACGCTGAGCGCGATCATCAGGAAGTAGAGCGTGGTGCGTTTGGTGATGGTGTCCGGGTCGCCGACGGACGGCGGGTTGGCGGGGTATTTCAGGAACGGCACCACATAGACGGTCAGCAGGCTGCCCACGGCGACCAACAGCGCCGTCGCGCGCGGGCCGAACCGGCCGATGCGGCCCAGCGCCACGCAGAACGCCAGGGCGGCGATGCCCCCGAGCGCGACGCCGTAGATCAGCACGCCGGTGGCGAGCCCTGCCGTGGACTGCAAGGACCGGCTGACCAGCTCCACGCCGTGGTCGTGGCTGTGGGCCTCCTCGAAGTCGATGGCGGCGTCCACCCGGGGCTCACCCAGGAGATAGGCCACCACCAGGGCGAGGAGCCCGGCGACGAGGCCGGCCAGCATGCCGCGTACGAGCAGCACGCGTACGGAGACGGGATTCACGGGACGTACCTCCTGCCGTCGTCAGTGGCAGGGGAAGCCGAGGAGGTGGCGCCCGTCGTGGACCCACTCGTGCACGTTCTCACCGGAGATGACCGACGTGGCCCCCTGCTCGGCGCCGACGAAATAGAGCAGGACCAGCATGAGGACGCCGAAGAAGACCGCCCACGGGGCGATCGCCTTCAGGGATATGGGAGTGACCGCCGGTGCGGCGGAAGAGCTGGATGCGGTGGCAGCGGACTGCGCCATGGCCAAACCTCCTGGGGAAACTCGCGTCCCGGACTTCGGGGGGTCGTCAACGACGGTGAGTGGGTCTGACTCACCGGCCATCACCGCGAGTTGCGGCTGTGGCCGGATACACAGTGGCGCGACCGTGCCGGAATTCCACCGGCTTCCATCACACCGTCGTCATGTTCACGCGACCGTACCGCGCGCCGGTCCACCTGGCTACGGCGTGCGACACACCCCCGCACGCCCCCGTCGGCAGCGCCATGATGTGCTGGAGCGCGAGGCAGGCCGTCGAGGGAAACCGAGGGGGAGGGCAGGGTGACCGTGCGAGTGATGCTCGTATCACCGACGATGAACATGGCGCTGCGGCAACCGCGTTTCGACGACGGTGCCTCGCTCGACGACATCGGCCGGCGACAGGCGCGGGCCGTGGCGGGCGCGTTGCCCGAGGCCGGCCGGTATCTCAGCGCCCCATCCGTACGCTGCCGCGAGACGGCGGACGCCCTCGGCCTGGACGCCGAACAGGCGGGCGACCTGCGCGATCTGGACGTCGGGCGCTGGCAGGGCCGGACACTGGACGACGTGAGTGCCGCCGAACCCCGAGCCGTCGCCGCTTGGCTGTCGGACCCCCTCGCCACACCCCACGGCGGTGAGTCGCTCTCCGACCTGACCGCACGTGTGGGCGAATGGCTCGATGCCCGAAGTGTCGAGAGCGGCAGGATCCTGGCCGTCGTGGAGCCGGCTGTGGTCCGGGCGGCCGCCGTGCACGCGCTCGGCCTCCCCCTGCGCACCTTCTGGCGCCTCGACGTTCTCCCGCTGTCCTTGACCACACTCACCGGCCGCGCCGGGCGATGGAACCTGCACTGCGGACAGCCCCTGCGTCCAGCCCCGGTTCCCACGGACTGAGCCCGCGCGACAGGCCGCGCCGTCGGCTTCGCAGACTTGGCGAACACGGCCCGGAAGATTAGCGGAAGTTGGCAACGAGCCACGGTTGATGGCCCCCGGCACCGCTGGCAGAGTCGTGGTGCGGCCGGCCCGTACCCGCCGAGGGGCAGCGCTCCCCTTCGCACTCTTCGCCCACCCAGCCACTGACACAGCCGCCACCTCGTGCGGCACGAAACGGAGCGGTCATGACCAGCGGCATCCAACGCGTAGGCGTCGTCGGCGGCGGACAGATGGGCGCCGGCATCGCCGAGGTCTGCGCCCGCGCCGGACTCGACACCGTCGTGTGCGAGGCCGACGCCACCGCCGCCCGGCGGGCCCGCGACCGGGTCGCCCAATCCCTGGAACGCGCCGCCGACCGCGGCAAGCTGGACCGCCCCGCCGCCGAGGACGCCCTGGCCCGGCTCGTCTTCACCGGCAGCCTCGACGACCTCGCCGACCGGCACCTCGTCGTCGAGGCCGTCATCGAGAACGCCGAGGCCAAGACGGAGATCTTCCACGCCCTCGACAAGATCGTCGAGGATCCCGGGGCGATCCTCGCCACCAACACCTCCTCCATCCCCGTCATGCGCCTCGGCATGGCCACCGGGCGGGCCGACCGCGTCCTGGGCCTGCACTTCTTCAACCCCGTGCCGGTCATGCCGCTGGTGGAGATCGTCACCTCGCTCCACACCACCGCCGAAACGGCCGCCGCGGCAGAGGAGTTCGCCCGTCAGACGCTGGGAAAGACAGCGATCCGCTCCAAGGACCGTGCGGGCTTCGTCGTCAACGCCCTGCTCATCCCCTACCTCCTCGCGGCGGTCCGCATGGCGGAGTCCGGCTTCGCCACCGCCGCCGACGTGGACGCCGGCATGGAACTGGGCTGCGCACACCCGATGGGCCCGCTCAAACTCGCCGACCTGATCGGCCTGGACACCGTGGCCTCCATCGCCGAGTCGCTGTACGAGGAGTTCAAGGAGCCGCTGTACGCCCCGCCGCCCCTGCTCCAGCGCATGGTGGAGGCCGGGCTGCTCGGCCGGAAGTCGGGGCGGGGGTTCCACGTCTACGAAGGGTGAACTGGCGGCGGGGCGCCGGGATCCCGGGGAATCGGGGAGAAAGGCTGTGCTGCACGGCGCGGGCGGGGATCCGGTCCGCGCCGGGAATCTTCCGGCACACGCCGTCCGCGCCGAACTCCCAGGCGTGGAAGCCGCAGACCAGCCTCTCCTCGCGGACCTTCCCGCACCGGCTGAGGTCCGCGCCCATGTGGCAGCACTGGCTGTCGATCATCCCGACGGCTCCGCCGCGCGTGCGGAACAGCGCGTACTGCCTGCTCATATTGGTGACCGGTACCACCTGGCCGGGGCGGAGGTGCTTGCTGAAGCGGGCGAAGTACCAGCCGGTGGGGCAGGGTTCCTGCCGGCCGTTGCCGCCGAGGAGGCGCAGGCTTTCGAGTTCGCGGTCGTACGGCCGGGGCCGGGGGCGCCGCTGGGTCATCGGGGGAGTCCCTCCTCGCTCGTCGGGCGGGCACGGTCCCCGGCTGCCCGGGGTACGGGCACGGGGGCGGACGGTGCGCGGCAGGCGTAGGCGGCGAGGTCGAAGCGGCTGAGCCGGCGGACGAGCTTGCCGGTGGACCAGGGCCAGCAGAAGGTGTTCCGCCCGCTCGCGCTGAAGTAGTAGCTGGAGCAGCCGCCCGTGTTGTAGACGGTGGTCTCCAGGGCCTTCCGCACGGCGGCGTTGTAGCGGGCCTGGGCTGCCGGTCGTACGTCCAAGGAGGCGTAGCCACCGTGCCGCAGGTGGGCCAGTGCGCCTGAAACATAGGCGAGTTGCGCTTCGAGGACCGTGATGGCCGAGGTGGAGCCGGAGAGGAGATTGGGGCCGAGGAGCAGGAAGAGGTTGGGGAATCCGCTGACGCTGGTGCCGAGGTAGGCCGTGGGGCCGTCCTTGCCCCAGGTGTCGTGCAGCGACCGGCCGTCCGTGCCGTGGATGCCCCGGGCCAGCGGCAGTTCACCGACGTGGAAGCCCGTGGCGTCGATCACCATGTCGGCCTCGGTCCGGCTGCCGTCGGCACCGACGATGTGCCGGCCGCGTACGGCGGAGACGGCGGTGGGGTGCAGGTGGACGTGGGGCCGGTTGAGCGCCGGGTAGAAGGTGCTCGACGTCAGCAGGCGCTTGCAGCCCAAGCGGTAGCCGGGCGTCAGGGCCCGGCGCAGCGCCGGGTCGTGGACCGCGAGCCGCAGATGGGCGCGGGCCGCGGCCTGCGCGGGGCCCACGAGATGGGGGTGGCGGAAGGCGTAGCCGAAGCTCTCCTGAACGCCGTACTGAGCGGCCCGCATGGAGCGTTGCGCACCCGGGACGTGGGCCAGGCACCAGCCGAGTGCCCGGGGCACCGGGAGGTCCGGCCTGGGCAGCACCCAGTGGGCGGTGCGCTGGAAGAGGTGTACGGCCGCCGCCCGGTCCTGGACGGCGGGGACGACCTGGACGGCGGACGCGCCGCCGCCCACCACGGCCACGCGCCGGCCGGACAGGTCCACGGAGTGGTCCCACTCGGCGGTGTGGAAGACGGGCCCGGGGAACTCGTCGAGCCCCGGCACGTCCAGCCGGCGGGGGACGTGCCAGGGTCCGGTGGCGAGGACCAGGGCCGCGGCGCGGTACTCGCCGTCGGTGGTCTCCAGGTGCCAGCGCCCCGCCGCCCCGTCCCAGCGGGCCCGCAGCACACCGACTCCGCACCGCAGCACGCCATTGACCCCGTAGCGGTCCGCTGTCGCCCGCAGGTAGTCGTGGATCTCCCGCTGCCCGGCGAAGGTCCGGCTCCACCCGGGGTTCGGTGCGAAGGAGTAGGAGTACAGCGAGGACGGGACGTCGCACGCGCAGCCCGGATAGGTGTTGTCCCGCCAGGTGCCCCCGAGCCGCGTGCCCTTTTCCAGTACCAGAAGGTCCTCGAAGCCTTCCTGGCGCAGCCGGATGGCGGCGCCGATGCCGGAGAAGCCCGCCCCGACCACCACCACCCGCACATCCCGGTCGGCGCGAGGCTCAGTCGGGTTCGACACCACATGCTCCCCATGACGGCAAGGCTCTGAGCGGCCCCTTTGGGAGCCGAAGGCACTCTCAGTGTGGTGGGAAGCGGAAGAACACCATCAGGGCGCACAGCGGCGCGAGGACCGCACTGCCGGCAGCGCGGGCGGCGCGCGGGCGAAGTTTCGCGCCCGCACCGGTGTGCCGCACCGCGCGAAGGCGTCGCGGAGCCGGCCTCGCGGGGAATCCCGGCGGTGGTGAACGCCCCGGTCAGGAGGTGCGCGGCCGGGCGCGGACGTGCATGCGCTCGCCCTGCGGCCCGAACAGGCTGAGGACCTCCACCGGCGCCTTCCCGGTGCTGCCGAACCAGTGCGGCAGCCGGGTGTCGAACTCCGCGGCCTCGCCCACCTTGAGCACGACGTCGTGCTCGGCGAGCACCAGCCGCAGCTTCCCGCTCAGCACGTAGAGCCATTCGTAGCCGTCGTGGGTGCGCGGCTCGGGGGTGCTGCGGGCGGTGCCGATGACCATCTTGAACGCCTGGAGGCCACCGGGCTGCCGGGTCAGCGGCACCACCGTGGTGTCCCCGCGCTCGACCGGCTTCAGCCGCACCCGCGGGTCGCCCACCGGCGGCGCGCCGACCAGCTCGTCCAGCGGCACCTGGTGGGCGTGCGCGATCGGCAGCAGGAGTTCCAGGTTCGGCTTGCGCTGCCCCGACTCCAGCCGGGACAGCGTGCTCACCGAGATCCCGGTGGTCTCCGACAGCGCCGCCAGCGTGCATTTGCGCTGCTGACGGATCCGCTTGAGCCGCGGCCCGACGGCGGCGAGTACCTCTTCCATCCCTTTATTGCAGAAACGGCAACAAGGTTTGTCAAGCCGTCGGGCCAGGGCGCATGGTCGGCGGCAGGAGGTGATCGACCATGGCAGACGCAAGGGAAGACGTACTGGTCATCGGGGGTGGCGCGGGCGGGCTCAACGCCGCGCTCATCCTCGCGAGAGCCCGCCGCCGGGTCCTGGTGGCCGACTCCGGCGCACCCCGGAACGCACCCGCGGCCGCGGTGCACGGCTTCGTCTCGCGGGACGGCACGCCACCGGCCGAGCTGCTGGCCGCGGGCCGGGCGGAGGTCGAGCGGTACGGCGGACGGGTCGTCACGGGCGAGGTGCGCGCGCTGCGCCGGACCGGGGACGGCTTCGAGGCCGAGCTGGCCGGGGAGACGGTCGGGGCCCGGCGGGTGATCGTGGCGACCGGCCTGCGCGACGAGCTGCCCGACGTGCCCGGCCTGCGGGACCGCTGGGCGCGCGACGTGCTGCACTGCCCGTACTGCCACGGCTGGGAGGTGCGCGACCAGCCGCTCGGTGTGCTCGGCCGGCAGTCGGCCGCCGTGCACCAGGCGCTGCTGGTGCGGCAGTTGTCGGACGACGTGGTCTTCTTCGCCGAGGCGCTCGACGACGCGGACCGCGCCAAGCTCACCGCCCTCGGCGTACGGATCGTCGACGGCGAGGTCGGCGGCCTGGTGGTCGAGGACGACCGGCTGCGCGCCGTGCGGCTCGCGGACGGGCGGGTCGTGGAACGGTCCGCGCTGTTCGTGGCCGGCCGCTTCGTGCCCAACGATGCCCTGCTCACCGGCCTCGGCTGCGCACGGGACGACGACGGCCGGGTCCGCGTCGACGCGAGCGGGCTGACCGGGGTGCCGGGTGTGTGGGCCGTCGGCAATGTCGTCGAACCCGGCGCCCATGTGGTGGTCGCGGCGGCGGCCGGGGCCAGGGCGGCGCTCGCGGTGAACATGGATCTGATCGAGGAAGAGCTGAAGGAGCGGGTGGGATGAACGACTTCGACTGGGCCGCGATGGCCGGCATGCTGGAGCGCGAGGGCGAGACCCAGAGCCCTTACGTGCGGCAGGCGCTCGACGAGCTGAAGCACCTGACGCCGCGGCGCGTGCTGGACATCGGCAGCGGGCCCGGGGTGGCGGCCTGCCGGATGGCGGCGGTCTTCCCGCGGGCGGAGGTCACGGCGGTGGACGGGTCACCGGAGCTGCTGGCCCGCGCCGAGGAGCGGGCCGGGCGGCTCGGCGTCCGGCTGCGCACCCAGGTGGCGGAGTTCCCCGAGGGGCTCGACGGGCTTGGCCCGGCGGACCTGGTGTGGACGGGCCAGGTCGTGCACCACGTCGGCGACCAGCAGGGCGCGCTGGACCGGCTGGCCGCCCTGCTCGCGCCCGGCGGGGTCCTCGCCGTCGTCGAGGGCGGGCTGCCCGCCCGCTGGCTGCCCAGGGACCTGGGCTTCGGGCGCCCCGGCCTGCAGACCCGGCTGGACGCGGCCATGGCGGTCCGCTTCGACCGGATGCGGGCCGAGCTGCCCGGAACGGTGGCGGTCGTCGAGGACTGGCCCGGCATGCTGCGTACGGCCGGACTCACCGAGGTGCGGGCCAAGTCCTTCCTCGTGGACCACCCGGCGCCCCCGTCCGACGCCGTGCGCGAGTCGGTGCGCGCCGCGCTGGAGCGCTGCCGGAACACCCTCGGTGAACTCCTCGGCGCCGAGGACCTGGCGACGCTGGACCGGCTGCTGGACCCGGCCGACCCGGCGGGTGTCGACCGGCGCCAGGACCTCTTCCTGCTCACCGCGAAGACCGTGCACTTCGGCCGCCGCCCCGAGCGTTGACGGCCCCCGCCCTGCGGGAGCCTTTCACAGCTCCCGCAGGGCGGGGAGGAGCTCCTCCGTCGCCCAGCTCAGGAAGGGGGCCTGCTGGTCCCCGCCGATCTGCACCAGGGCCACCTCCGTGAAGCCCGCGTCGGTGTAGGCCCGCACCGCGTCGACGAAGTCGTCGGTCTTGGCGCCGCAGGGGATGGACTCCACGACGTCGTCCTTGGTGACGGTGCGGGTCGCGGCGGCGAAGGCGCCGTCGTGGGGCAGCTCGGAGTTGACCGGCCAGCCCAGCCCGGACCAGCGGAACTGGTCGTGCGCCCGGTCGATCGCCGCGTCGCGGTCCGGGTCGTAGGACACGGGCAGCTGGCCCACCCGTGGCTTGCCCGCTCCGCCGTGCCGGTCGAAGAGGTCCAGGAGCTCCTTCTTCGGCTCGGTGGCGATGACCAGGTCGGCCAGATGCCCGGCGAGCCGGCAGGAGACCTCGCCCGAGACGGCGATGCCGATGGGCGGGGGCTCGCCCGGCAGGTCCCAGAGCTTGGCGTGCTCGACGTCGAAGTAGGTGCCGTGGTGGTTGAGGATCCGCCCCTCGAAGAGGCGCCGGATGATCCCGACCGCCTCCGCGAGCTTGTCCAGACGGACCTCCGCCGAGGGCCAGCCGCCGCCGACGACATGTTCGTTGAGGTTCTCGCCCGAGCCGAGCCCCAGGCGGAAGCGTCCCCCGGACAGCAGCTGGAGCGTGGCGGCCTGCTGGGCGACCACGGCCGGGTGGTAGCGGGTGGTCGGACAGGTCACGTAGGTCATGAGCGGGATCCGGGACGTGGCCCGCGCGGCGGCGCCCAGGACCGTCCACGCGTGCGGCGAGTGGCCCTGCGACGCCAGCCACGGGAAGAAGTGGTCCGAGGTCACGGAGAAGTCGAACCCCGCCTCCTCGGCGGCCACCACATGCTCGACGAGGTCCAGGGGACCCGCCTGCTCGGTCATCATCGTGTATCCGATTTGCGCCATACGCCCCGGGTTCCCCGGTCGGCGTCGGCTATGCGGCGTCGATCCGTGGAAACGCGGATTCCTCCAGCACGATGCCGATCCCCACGGCGACCGGGATGGCGATGAGCGCCCCGACGATGCCCAGCAGGGCCCCGCCGATGACCACGGCGACGACCGTCACCAGCGGGTGCACGTCCACCGCGTACCGCATCGCCTTCGGCATGATCAGATAGTCCTCGGCCAGCCGGAACCCGGTGTAGAAGCCCGCGGTGCCCAGCGCCACGGGGAAGGACACCGCCAGGGCCACCAGGCTCACCACCACCCCGCCGACGGTCGAGCCCACGACGGGGACCATGTCCAGCAGCGCGACGAGCACGCCGAGCGCCGCCGGATACGGCACCTCCAGCACCACGCACCAGGCGAACGTGGCCAGCCCCGCGACGGCCGACGTCGCGGCGTTGCCCAGCATGTAGCGCCCGACCCGCACCAGCGTCGCCTCCGTCAGCGTCACCACCCCGGCCCGGCGGCTGTGCGGTACGAACCGGTAGGCGAACCGCTTCAGCTGCTCCATCCCCACCATGAAGTACACGGTCAGGACCACGACCAGGACGGTCCCCGTCACCGCGCTGACGACCAGGTGGCCCGCGCCCAGCAGCCCGCCCACCACGGCCGTCCCCATGCCCGAGCCGAGCTGGCCGCGGGCCTTCGAGATCAGGTGGTAGCGGTCCTCCAGGCGGCCCAGCGCCGAGTGGTGGTCGTGCAGCTGCCGCAGCCACTTCGGCACCGAGCCGACCAGCGCGGAGACCTCGTTGGAGACCGGCGGGATCACCAGCGCGAGGAAGCCCGCCAGGAGGGCCAGCGACGCGACGATCACCACGGTCACCGCCCAGCCCCGCCCGAGCCGGCGGCGCGCGAGCCAGCCCACCACCGGCTCCAGGCTGATCGCCACGAAGAGGGCCAGCAGCAGGAGGGTGAGCACACCGCTGATCCGCAGCACCGTCTGCACCGCCAGATAGGCCAGCGTCAGCCCCAGCCCCGTGCTGAAGCCCGCCGCGAACCAGGACGCCGTCGGCCGCACCAGCACCCGCCCGGCACGCCCCGCACGAGCGCCGCCCCCCGGGCCACCGGGCGGCTCGCCCCCGTGCCGCGGATCGTTCTCCGACTGCATCGCACCCTTTCCGGCCGTCCCCCGCTGGACCTCTCCGTACCCCGCGGCCTGGCCGGAGCACCGGGGACCGGCACGAATACCACCTGCTGAGCCGAGCCCGCCCCCGGCGGGAGGCAGGCGGCTGATCCCGGGAATTCCCCTGAACATTCCGCTCCCCGAGGGGTACACGTGCCTTGTGATCACCATGGGAGTGGAGGAGGAATACCTCCTGCTGGACCCCGTCACGGCCACGCTCGTGCCGCTGGCGGACGAGGTGCGCGCGGTGGCGGGCCTCCAGCCGAGCGTGGACGCGCGGGAGCTCCAGGCGGAGCTGCTCCAGGCCCAGCTGGAGGTCGCCACCCCCGTCTGCGCCGACCTGGCCGCCGTGGGCGCGCACCTCGTGCGGCTGCGCCGGGCGGTCGCCGTCGCGGCCGACAAGGCAGGCTGCCGGGCCGCCGCGATCGGCACCGCGCCCCTCACCTGCGCCGCGCCGGTCGCGATCACCGAGCAGCCCCGCTACGCGGCGGTCGCCGAACTCGGTGCCCGCCTGGCGGACGAACAGCTGGTCAACGGCATGCACGTGCACGTCGCCGTGCCCGACCGGTGCGTGGGCACCGCCGTGCTCAACCGCGTCCGCCTCTGGCTGCCCCTGCTCGTCGCCATGGGCGGCAACTCCCCGCTGTGGTGGGGGCGGGACACCGGCTTCGCGAGCTGGCGCACGGTCGTCTTCGGCCGCTGGCCCGTCAGCGGTCCCCCGCCCCACTTCGACGGCCCGGCCGACTACGAGCGGCGCGTCCGCGCGCTGACCGAGGCCGGGGCGATCCTGGACTCCGGGCAGATCTACTGGCAGGCCCGGCTGTCCGAGCGCTACCCCACGATCGAGGTGCGGTGCCTGGACGTCCAGCTCACCGCCGACGACGCGATGATGTTCGCGGGCATCGTCCGGGGCCTGGTGGCCACGGCCGTCCGCGAGGAGCTGGAGGGCGTGCCCCTACCGCCGTGCCCGCCGGAGATGCTGTACGCCGCGAACTGGCACGCCGCCCGCTATGGGCTACGCGGTGACCTCCTCGACAGCCGCGGCGGGCGGCACCGGGCCGACGACGCGGTGCGGGCGCTCCTCGACCACATCACGCCCGCGCTCGACGCGTCGGGCGACACGGCCGAGGTGACGCGCCTGCTCCGGCGGTTCCGGCAGCAGGGGGCCCCGGCGGACCGCCAGCGCCGCGCGCTCGCCGGCGGCGGCCTGGAAGCGCTGACGGAACTGGTGCTCTGTTCTGGCTAATCGCTGGTTGAGCGGTCGGCACCCGGGTTACCCATCAGTCGCACCGCGCCGCGCGGAGCGGGGTGCGTCGGCGATTGGGAGCGTGCCTCATGCTGTTCCGGAGACGGCGGGAGAGGGCCGGGCAGCGGGCCCGGACGGCCGCGGTGAGCGGATTCGTCGCCCTCGACCGGCGGCTGCCCCTCGCGGAAGCCGGCCGGGCGCTGCTGCGCAAGGCGTTCCCGGACCACTGGTCGTACCTCCTCGGCGAGCTCGCGCTGTACAGCTTCGTGGTGCTGATCCTCACCGGCTCCTACCTCGCGCTCTTCTTCGACCCGGGCATGACGCAGAGCGTCTACCACGGCCCCTACGCGCCGCTGCGCGGCCTGCCCATGTCGCAGGCCTACCTCTCCACCCTCGACATGAGCTTCCAGGTCCGCGGCGGGCTGCTCATCCGGCAGATGCACCACTGGGCGGCGCTGGTGTTCGTCGCCGCCGCGGCCGTCCACATGCTGCGGGTCTTCTTCACCGGCGCCTTCCGCCGGCCGCGGGAGGCCAACTGGCTGGTGGGGATGACGCTCTTCCTCCTCGCGCTCTTCGAGGGCTTCTGCGGCTACTCCCTGCCCGACGACCTGCTGTCCGGTACGGGCCTGCGCACGGCCAACACGATCGTGCAGTCGATCCCGGTCGTGGGCACGTACGCGAGCTCGTTCGTCTGGCGCGGCCCGTTCCCCGGCCATGTGATCCTCCCGCGGCTGTACATCGTGCACGTGCTGTTCGTCCCGGGCCTGCTGATCGCGCTGATCACCGCTCACCTGGTGCTGGTCGTCTACCTCAAGCACACCCACTGGGCGGAGCGGGGCCGGACCAACCGCAACGCGGTGGGGCTGCCGATGTTCCCGCAGTTCGTCACCAAGTCCACCGGCCTGTTCCTGATGCTCTTCGGCCTGCTGGCCGCGGGCGGCGCGCTCGCCCAGGTCAACCCCGTCTGGAATTACGGGCCTTACCGTGCCGACCAGGTGGCGACCGACGCCCAGCCCGACTGGTACGTCGGCTTCCTGGAAGGCGCGCTGCGCGTCATGCCGCCGTGGGAGACGGTGCTGTGGGGCCACACCTGGATGTGGAACGTGCTGATCCCCGCCGTGATCCTGCCGGGAGTGCTGTTCACCGCGCTCTACCTCTACCCCTTCCTGGAGAAGTGGATCACCGTGGACAGCGCGGAGCACCACCTCAGCGACCGCCCCCGCAACCGCCCCACCCGCACCGCACTCGGGGTGGCCGGCATCGTCTTCTACGCCGTGCTGCTCGCGGCCGGTGGCAACGACGTCGTCGCCTACACCTTCCGGGTCTCCGTCAATACCCTGACCTGGATCTTCCGGGCCGCCGTCGTCCTCGGGCCGGTGGTGGCCTTCATGCTCGCCAAGCGGGCGTGCCTGGCCCTCCAGGACCACGACCGCAAGACCCTGGCCGAGGGCGAGGAGAGCGGCGAGGTGGAGCAGAGCGTCGAGGGCGGGCTGAGCGAGGGCCACCGCCCGCTGTCGGCCCGGCGCGGCTACCGGCTGATGGTGCGTGACATCCCGCTGCCGCTGCCCGCCGCCGAGGACCCGGCCTCCCGTCGGCAGCGCCTGCGTACGGCCCTGAGCGGCTGGTACTACCGCGACCGCGTGGAACTGCCCGTGACGCCCGAGCAGCGGCGGGAGATCGAGGCGCGGACGGCGGCCCCGGTCGAGCCGGGGGAGTGAGACCGGGCGGTCAGTCCCGCTGGACGTACTGGAACGTCAGGCCCAGCACACCCGCGCCCAGCACGCCGAAGCCGACGAGGAAGAGCCACAGGCCGTAGACGATGCCCAGCGCGGTGAGGGCCGCGCCGAGGCCGGTCAGCGGAGGGTAGGCGCTGCGCGGCGGGAAGAAGTCCAGCGGCCCGGCGCGCTCGGCGACCTCGGCGCCCTTGCGGTCCTCCGGCCGGGGGCCGCGGCGCCGGTGGTTCATGGCGCAGAAGAAGGAGATGAGCGACGCCATGACGAAGGAGACGGTCAGGGCGGCGGTGCCCGCGGGCTCGCGGTCGGAGAGCCAGGTGTAGAAGGCGCCGGTGCCGAAGAAGAAGCCGGCCACCCCGGCGAAGAGATATGCCTCGGTCTTCATGCGTCCGTCTCCCCGTGGGGCAGGGCCCGGCTCCCGGACGTCACGGCCGCGGCCTCGGCGGTGTCGGGGTGGTGCAGGTCGAAGGCGGGGGAGTCGGAGCGTACGCGCGGCAGGGTCGTGAAGTTGTGGCGGGGCGGTGGACAGCTGGTGGCCCACTCCAGGGAGCGCCCGAAGCCCCAGGGGTCGTCCACCGTCACCCTGGGCGCGTGCCGGGCCGTGTGCCACACGTTGTACAGGAACGGCAGGGTGGAGATCCCCAGCAGGAAGGCGCCGATGGACGAGACGGTGTTCAAGGCGGTGAAGCCGTCCGAGGCGAGGTAGTCGGCGTAGCGGCGGGGCATCCCCGACTCGCCCAGCCAGTGCTGCACCAGGAACGTGACCTGGAAGCCGGTGAACAGCGTGAAGAAGTGGATCCTCCCCAGCCGTTCGTCGAGCATGCGGCCGGTCCATTTGGGCCACCAGAAGTAGAAGCCGCCGAACATCGCGAAGACCACGGTGCCGAAGAGCACGTAGTGCAGGTGCGCCACGATGAAGTAGCTGTCGGTGACGTGGAAGTCGAGCGGCGGCGAGGCGATGAGGACGCCGCTGAGCCCGCCCAGGAGGAACGTCACCAGGAAGCCGGTCGCCCACAGCATCGGCGTCTCGAAGGAGAGGCTGCCGCGCCACATGGTGCCGATCCAGTTGAAGAACTTCACGCCGGTCGGCACGGCGATCAGGAACGACATGAAGGAGAAGAACGGCAGCAGCACGGCCCCGGTCGCGAACATGTGGTGCGCCCACACCGAGGCCGACAGCATGGTGATGGCGGTGGTCGCCCCCACCATGCCCGTGTAGCCGAAGAGCGGTTTGCGGCTGAAGACCGGGATGATCTCGGTGATCACGCCGAAGAACGGCAGGGCGACGATATAGACCTCCGGGTGGCCGAAGAACCAGAACAGGTGCTGCCAGAGGACGGCCCCGCCGCTCGCCGCCTCGAAGACGCGCGCCCCGAACTTCCGGTCCGCCTCCAGCACCAGCAGCGCCGCGGTGAGCACCGGGAAGGCGAGCAGCGCCAGGATAGAGGTGAAGAGGATGTTCCAGGTGAAGATCGGCATGCGGAACATCGTCAGACCGGGCGCCCGCAGGCACAGGATCGTGGCGATGAAGTTCACCGACCCCAGCGTGGTGCTGAGCCCGGCGACCACCAGCCCCATGGCCCACAGGTCACCGCCCGCTCCGGGCGAATAGACCGCGCTGTTCAGCGGCGCGTAGGCGAACCAGCCGAACGGCGCGGCCCCGCCCGGCACGACCAGGCCGGAGACGACGATCAGGCTGCCGAAGAGGAACAGCCAGTACGACAGGGCGTTCAGCCGGGGGAAGGCCACGTCGGGCGCCCCGATCTGCAAGGGCATGACGGCATTGGCGAACCCGGCGAACATCGGCGTCGCGAACAGCAGCATCATCAGCGTGCCGTGCAGCGTCACCAGCTGGTTGTACTGCGCCGTGGAGACGATCTGGAGGCCGGGGCGGGCCAGTTCGGCCCGCATCAGCATCGCCATCAGACCGGCGGCGAGGAAGAACCCGAACGCGGTGACCAGATACATGTTCCCGATCACCTTGTGATCGGTGGTCGTGACGTAGTTCAGGAGCCTGCCGCCCGCCCGGACCCGGGGATTCCCCGCCGCCTGCTCGGTCTCCGCGGGATTCTCCTGCTCCAGCTGCGGCATGCGACCCTCCGTGGGCCCGGGCTCTCTGGGGGACCGGGGTCCCTGTGCGGGCGCCTCGTGTGTAGCCGGGGGTGGGGGCGGTCAAACCAGGGCTGCGCCATCTGGCGGTGGTATGGGTGCGGGTTGCTCGCGCCTGCGGCGGGCTTTGTTCCCCAACCCCGCCCCTTCCCGAAACCTGGGCTGCGCGCCCCGGACCCCCGGCTGCGGGTGCGTTGCCGCCTGCGGCGGAGAGCGCCCTCAAACGCCGGACGGGCTGGATTTGCGGACCGTAGTCCGTTACCTGCGGCCCGCCGCTCAGGCCACCGCCGCCGGCAGGGAGACCACCATCGTCAAGCCTCCGCCCGGCGTGTCCTCCGGGGTGAGCGTGCCGCCCATCGCTTCGGTCAGGCCGCGGGAGATGGCGAGGCCCAGTCCCAGTCCGGTCGTGTTGTCCGTGTCGCCCAGCCGTTGGAAGGGGGCGAACGCTTGCTCCAGGTCGGCGGGGCTGATTCCCGGGCCCCGGTCGATGACGCGCAGTTCGACCCGGGCGGCGAGGACGCTGGCCGCGACGGTGACCGGGCGGTCCGGGGGAGAGTGCCGGGTCGCGTTGGCCACGAGGTTGGCGACCACCCGCTCCAGCAGCGGCGGGTCGGCGAGCACGTCCGGCACGCCTTCCAGCGCGTGCGGGACGACCGGCACCGCGGGGGACTCCGGCAGGGTGTCCAGGGCCAGCGCCAGGACCCCGGCCAGTGCGGTGGGCCGGAGGCGCAGCGTGAGTGCCCCCGCGTGGATGCGGCTCATGTCGAGGAGGTTGTCGACCAGCCGGTTCAGCTTCACGAGGGATTCCTCGGCGGTGGCGAGCAGTTCCTCCCGGTCGGCCTCGGAGAACTCCACCTCCCGGCTGCGCAGGGAGCTGATGGCGGCCCGGCTGCCGGCGAGCGGGGTCCGCAGGTCGTGGCTGACGGCGGCGAGCAGGGCGGTGCGCATCCGGTCGGCGGCCTTGACCGGTTCGACCTCGGCGACGGCCTCGGCGAGGCGGGCGTGCTCGACGGCCGCGGTCAGGTGGGCGGCGAAGGCGGTGAGCACCCGGCGTTCGGCGGCGGGCAGGGCCCGGCCGCGGAGCACCAGTTCGCTGTCGGCGCCGATGGGCACCGTCAGCTGGGCCCGTACGCCCTCCGGCTCCGCCGCCCGGCCGGGCCCGGCATCCCGGGGGCGCAGCTCGGCGGACTCCATGCCGAACGTCTCGCGGGTGCGTTCCAGCAGTACGGACACGTCGTGCTCGCCCCGCAGGATGCCGCCCGCCAGCGACGACAGCGTCTCGGCCTCGGCGGTCGCGCTCGCCGCTCTCCGGCTCAGCCGCAGCGAGCGGTCCACGACGGCCGCGACGGTGGCGGCGACCACGGCGAACACCGCGAGGGCCAGCACGTTGTCGGCATCGTCGATGGTGAAGCGGTCGGTCGGCGGCACGAAGGAGTAGTTGAGCAGCAGTGAGGCGGTGACGGCGGCGAGCAGTGCCGAGACCACCCCGCCGATGCAGGCGACACCGACGACGGCCAGCAGGAACAGCAGTGTCACGCTGGTCGGGTTGAGGTCCGGCGGGCCGGACACCCCCCGCAGCAGCAGGGTCAGCAGCAGCGGCACGAGCAGCCCCGACACCGGGCCGCCCACCCGCCGGGCCGAGGAGAGGTCCCGCCGGGGCGCGGGCAGGGCCCGGCCCCGCCCGGCCCGTTCGTGCGTGACCATATGGACGTCGATGTCGCCCGACAGCGCGACCGTCGTCTCCCCCACGCCCCGCGAGAAGCGCGGCAGCGGGCCGCGGCGGCTGACGCCGACCACGAGCTGGGTGGCGTTCTCCGCGCGGGCGAAGTCCAGGAGCGCGGTGGGGACATGGTCGCCGATCACCGTGTGGTACGTACCGCCGAGGCTCTCCACCAGCCGCCGCTGCCTGGCCAGGGCCGCGGGCGAGGCCCCCGCGAGCCCGTCGCTGCGGGTGACGTGGAGGGCGAGCAGGTCGCCGGAGGACCGGGCCGTGATGCGGGCGGCCCGGCGGACGAGCGTCTCGCCCTCGGGCCCGCCGGTGAGGGCGACGACGACCCGCTCACGCGTCTCCCAGACGCCCCCGATGCCGTGCTCGGCGCGGTAGCGCTGGAGCGCCTCGTCGACGCGCCCGGCCACCCACAGCAGGGCCAGCTCCCGCAGCGCGGTGAGATTGCCGATCCGGAAGTAGTGCGACAGCGCCGCGTCGATCTTCTCGGGCGCGTAGATGTCGCCGTGCGCCATCCGGCGCCGCAGCGCCTCGGGAGGCATGTCGACGAGCTCGATCTGGTGGGCGCGGCGGACCACTTCGTCCGGCACGGTCTCGCGCTGCGGCACACCGGTGATCTTCCGCACCACGTCGTTGAGGGACTCCAGGTGCTGGATGTTGACGGTCGTCACCACGTCGATGCCCGCGGCGAGCAGTTCCTCGACGTCCTGCCAGCGCTTGACGTTGCCCACCCCCGGCACATTGGTGTGGGCGAGCTCGTCCACCAGCGCCACGTCCGGCCGCCGGGCCAGCACGGCCTCCAGGTCCAGCTCGGTGTGCGCCGTGCCCCGGTAGGCGCGCCGCGCCCGGGGCACCACCTCCAGCCCGTCGAGCATCGCCTCGGTGCGCGGCCGCCGGTGGCACTCCGCGAAGGCCACCACCACATCCGTGCCCCGCCGGTCCCGGCGCCGGCCCTCGTCCAGCATGCGATAGGTCTTCCCGACCCCGGGGGCGGCGCCCAGGAAGACCTTGAGCCTGCCGGGACGCGGGCCCGGCGCGTCGGTCGGAAGGCTGCCCTGCACCATCGGTCGCTCCTCTGTGGAAATGGGGACTCCCGCGCCGGGCGGAGCGGCATGCCGCCCGGGACGGGGTCGCGTCACATACGCACTGCTCATCGTCGTGTCGGAGCGGCGGATCGGGGCCGGGGGCGACCCGACGTTGACGCGTTCCTGACCCCGGCGGACCGCCCGGGCGGGCATCCCATCGTTCGCGCCGCGCAGGAGGGCAGGGTAGACATGGGGGTATGGCCCGAATCCGGGGCCGCTCCTGGGGCCTCTCGGGCCGCTGGTTCGATGGCCGGCGCCCGGAGCGCCGCCATGAGCGGCGAGAGGCGCGCCGAGGCTCGCGGGCGGCGTCCGCACGGCGGCTGCGACTGGTGGCGACCCGCAGCGTCGCCGGTCAGATGTTCCTGCTGCAAGTGCTGATCGTGCTGCTGCTCGTCGTCGCCGCCGTGGCCGTCCTGCTCGTCCAGGCCCGCAGCGACCGCTTCCAGGCGGCGCGCGACCGCTCTCTCGCCGCCGCCGAGGCCTTCGCCCACGCGCCCGGCCTCGTCGCCACGCTGGCGGGCCCCGACCCCAGCGCCGTGCTCCAGCCCCTGACCGAGGCCGCCCGCATGGAGGGCGGCGTCGACTTCATCGTGGTGACCGACCGCAACGGCCTGCGCTACACCCACCCCAAGCCCGAGCTGATCGGCAAGCACTTCATCGGCAACATCGGGCCCTCGCAGTCGGGCCGCATCCACATCGAGAGCGTCCACGGCCCGCTGGGCGAGGAGGTGCAGGCCATCGTCCCCGTGACCGACTCGCACGGCACGGTCGTCGGCCTCGTCGCCTCCGGGATCAAGGTCAGCGCCGTGAGCAGCGCCTTCGACCGCCAGCTGCCGGTCGTCCTCGGCGCCGGCGCCCTCGCGCTCCTCCTGGCGACGGGCGGCACGGCCCTGGTCACCAGACGGCTGCGCCGCCAGACCCACGGCCTCGGCCCCACCGAGATGACCCGGATGTACGAACACCACGACGCGGTCCTCCACGCCGTCCGCGAAGGTGTCGTCATCGTCAGCGGCGACGGCCGGATCCTGCTCGCCAACGACGAGGCCCGCCGCCTCCTCGACCTCGCCCCCGACGTGGAGGGGCGCGAGGTCACAGGCCTCGGGCTCGACCCCCGGATGGCCGAGCTCCTCGTCTCCCGCCGCGTAGCCTCCGACGAGGTCATCCCCTTCGGCGACCGGCTTCTCGCCGTGAACAACCGCCCCACCGACCGCGGCGGCGGCCCGCCCGGCAGCGTCGCCACCCTCCGCGACTCCACCGACCTCCAGGCGCTCGCCGGGAAGGCCGAGGTCGCCCGCGGCAGACTGCGGCTGCTGTACGACGCGAGCGTGCTCATCGGCACCAGCCTCGACGTCCAGCGCACCGCCGAGGAACTCACCCAGGCGGCCGCCCCCCGCTTCACGGACTACGCCACTGTCGACCTCGCCGAGCCCGTGCTGCGCGGCGAGGAGCCCCAGGCCGTGGGCACCGAGGCACCGGAGCTGCGCCGGGTCGCCCTCACCGGCGTCACCGACGACCACCCCCTCTACCGCGCCGGCGAACTGCACCGGTTCGCCGCGCCCACCCCGCAGGCCACCGGCTTCGTCAGCGGCCGGCCCGTGCTCGTACCCGACCTGGAGGCCAACGCGGGCTGGCGCACCCAGGACCACGACCGGACCCAGGAGATCCTGGACTACGGCTTCCACTCGCTCATCACCGTGCCGCTGAAGGCGCGCGGCGTCCTCATGGGCATCGCCAACTTCTGGCGCACCCGGCAGAGCGAGCCCTTCGAGGAGGACGACCTCTCCCTGGCCGAGGAGCTCGCGGCCCGCGCCGCCGTGTGCATCGACAACGCCCGCCGCTACACCCGCGAGCACGTCATGGCCGTCACCCTCCAGCACAGCCTGCTGCCCCGCGGCCTGCCCGAACAGAACGCCCTCGACATCGCCTACCGCTATCTGCCCGCCCAGGCCGGGGTGGGCGGCGACTGGTTCGATGCCATCCCGCTGCCCGGCGCCCGCGTCGCGCTCGTCGTCGGCGACGTCGTCGGACACGGACTGCACGCCGCCGCCACCATGGGCCGGCTGCGCACCGCCGTGCAGAACTTCTCCTCCCTCGACCTGCCGCCGGAGGAGGTCCTGGGACACCTCGACGAACTGGTGGGCCGCATCGACCAGGAGGTGGCCGAGGCGGGCGGCGAGTCCGCGATCGCGGGCGCCACCTGCCTCTACGCCATCTACGACCCGGTGTCCGGGACGTGCAGCATGGCCCGCGCCGGGCACCCGCTGCCCGCGCTCGTCCACCCGGACGGCACCGTGGAGTTCCCCGAGCTGCCCGCCGGCCCGCCGCTCGGGCTGGGCGGACTGCCCTTCGAGTCCGCGGAGATCGACGTACCCGAGGGCAGCAGCCTGGTGCTCTACACCGACGGCCTCATCGAGGACCGCACCCGGGACATCGACGTCGGCCTGGAGATCCTGAGCAGCACCCTGGCCGCGCCCGGCCGGACCCCACAGGCGACCTGCGAGGCGGTCATCGCCGCGCTGCTCCCCGCCCGGCAGAGCGACGACATCGCCCTGCTCGTCGCCCGCACCCGCATCCTGGAGGCCGACCGGATCGCGGAGTGGGAACTGCCCACCGACCCCGCGGTCGTGGCCGGGGCCCGCGCCGACGTCTCCCGGAAGCTGACGGAATGGGGCCTGGTCGAGGCCGTGTTCACCACCGAGCTGATCCTCAGCGAGCTGATCACCAACGCCATCCGGCACGCCGACGGGCCGATCCGCGTACGCGTGCTCCGCGACCGCTCCCTGATCTGCGAGGTCTCCGACGCCAGCAGCACCTCACCCCACCTGCGCTACGCCGCCGCCGAGGACGAGGGCGGCCGCGGTCTGTTCCTCGTGGCCCAGCTCGCCGACCGCTGGGGCACCCGCTACACCCCCGAGGGCAAGGTCATCTGGGCCGAGCAGCCGCTCGCCTGACGCCGGATCCGCGGCCAGGAGCGCCCCGCGGCGGGGCGCTCCCGATTCCCGGCCCGGCGGTTCGCGCCGCGGTCACGACGTGGTGTGCGCGAGCTCCTGGCCGAGCTGGTGGGCGAGCTGGGCGGCGGTGGGGTTCTCGACGATCGCGACCATGGCGATCTCCAGCCCGGTCAGCGCCATAAGGGTCTTGGTGAGTTCGAGCGCGGTGAGGGAGTTGAGGCCGTTCTCGAGGAAGTTGCTGTCGTCGGTGAGCGGGGTGTCGAGGATCGTGCTCGCCTGCGTACGGATGATCTCCGTGAGGAGCTCCTCGCGCCGCTCGGGGGTGGCGTCCGCGAGCTGCTGCTCGATCTCGGTGGTGGCGGGGTCCGGGGTGCCGGTCATGAATGCTCCTGTTGATGGGTCAGACGGTGGTGTGGTCGTGCAGCCAGTAACGGGTGGTCCGGAAGGGATACGTGGGGAGATCGACGGTGCGCGGCTCGGGGGCGTAGCGCAGGACCGGGGCCCAGTCGACGGTGGTGCCGGTGGTGTGCAGGGCGGCGAGGGCGGTCAGGAGCGCCCCGGTGGCGGACGGCCCGCCGTCGAGCAGGGCGTGTGCCGTGGGGGCGTCCGCGGGTGAGGGGCCCAGGTGGAGCAGGGTGTGGGTGCCGGGGCCGGGGGGCGCGGTGGGGGAGGGGGAGCCCAGGTGGTGGTGCCAGTAGGCGGGCGTGGTGACGTCGGCGTCCGCCGGGGCGGTGGTGGTCAGCGTCAGCGTGGGGGGCCGGCAGGTGATCTGCTCCAGGGCCGGCCGGTATGCCTTTGGGCCGGGGGGCCGGGTGGGGTCGGCGGTCGCCTCGGCGTGGGCGGCGGCCAGGCGGCACGCGTCGTCGAGGGTGAGGACGCCGGCGGCGTACGCGGCGGCGATGTGGCCGGCACCGTCACCGATGAGCGTGTGGGGACGGGCCCCGGCGTCGAGGAGCAGCCGGGCGAGCGCGGTCTGTGAGGCGAAGAGGGAGAGCTGTGCGTGGCCGGGGTGCCCGGCCGTGAGGTGGGTGCCGAGGAGGGCGCGGACCTCGTCGAGGGCGGCGGCGAAGGCCGGGATGTGGGCCTGGAGGTCGGCTCCGGCCGAGGCGGGTGCCTCGGCCGCGAAGCGCCAGGCGACCTTCTTCGGGGCGCCGTCGGGGACGCTCAGCGCGAGCTCGGGATGTTCGTCTCCGGTGGCCAACGCGGTGGCTGCGGCGAGCAGTTGGGCGTGGTCGGTGCCGACGATGACGGCGCGGTGTTCGAAGGGGGTGCGCGTGGTGGCCAGGGAGTGGCCGACCTCGGCGGGAGCGGGCGCGGGGTCCGCCGCGCCCAGATGGTCGACGAGGGCCTGTGCCTGGGCCCGGAGCGCCTCGGGCGTACGGGCGGAGAGGGGCCAGGCCACGGGGCGGCCGGCCGGGGCGGGTTCACCGACCGCCGTCCCGTCCGGTGCGGGGGCCTCCTCGATGATGAGGTGGGCGTTGGTGCCGGACGTGGCGAACGCCGAGATGCCCGCCCGGCGGGGGCGGTCCTGGCGGGGCCAGTCGACCGGGTCGGTGAGCAGTCGCACCGCCCCCTTCTTCCACATGGCCAGCGGTGTGGGGCGGTCGACGTGGAGCGTGCGGGGAAGGGTGCCGTGCTCCAGGGCCTTGACCATCTTGATGAGCGCGGCGGTGCCGGCGGCGCCCTGTGTGTGCCCGGTGTTGGACTTGACGGAGCCGAGCCACAAGGGCTGCTGTTCCTCGGTCCGGTGGGCGCCGTAGGTGGCGATGAGGGCCTGGGCCTCGATGGCGTCGCCGATGGGGGTGCCCGTCCCGTGGGCCTCGACGGCGTCGATCTCGTCCGGGGCGAGCTGGGCGTCGGCGAGGGCGGCCTTGATGACGTGCTGCTGGGAAGGGCCGTTCGGGGCGGCGAGGCCGTAGGCGGCGCCGTCCTGGTTCAGGGCCGAGCCCCGGATGACGGCGAGCACGGGGTGGCCGTTGGCCCGGGCGTCGCTGAGGCGCTCCAGGAGGATCAGGCCGGCGCCCTCCGCCAGGCCCATGCCGTCCGCCGCCGCGGCGAAGGGCTTGCAACGCCCGTCGGCGGCGAGGGACTTCTGATGGGCGAAGGCGTGGAAGGTGTGGGGGGTGGACATGACGGTTCCCCCGCCGGCGAGGGCGAGCGAGCACTCGCCGCGGCGCAGGGCCTGGCAGGCCAGGTGGATCGCGACCAGGGAGGACGAGCAGGCCGTGTCCACGGTGATCGCGGGGCCCTCCAGGCCGAGCGCGTAGGCGATCCGGCCGGAGACGAGACTGCCGGAGGTGCCGCCGCCGAGGTAGGGCAGGAGCTCGTCGGGCGCGCTGTCCAGGCGGGTGGCGTAGTCGTGCCCGGTGGCGCCGACGTAGATGCCGGTGAGGGTGGAGCGCAGGGTGTGCGGGGCGATGCGGCCGCGCTCGACGGTCTCCCAGGCGAGCTGGAGCATGAGCCGTTGCAGGGGCTCGGTGGCCACGGCCTCGGTGGGGCTGATGTCGAAGAAGCCCGCGTCGAAGCCGGCCGCGTCCGGGAGGAAGCCGCCGAGCTCGGCGTACGGAGGATCCTCGGGGACGTCCCAGGCGCGGTCGCCGGGGAAACCGGTGACGGCGTCCCGCCCGGCCGTGACCAGCTCCCACAGGTCCTCGGGGGTGCGGGTCCCGCCGGGCAGCCGGCAGGACATGGCGACGACGGCGACCGGCTCGTGCCCGGCCGCCTCAAGGTCGCGCAGCCGCTGTTGCGCGCGGTGCAGCTCCGCGGTGGTCCACTTGAGGTATTCGACCAGCTTCTCTTCGTTCGCCACGGAAATGATCAGCCTTCCTCGGTCGAGCATGAAGCCTCAAGCGGAGCCGTTACGGTGCCGCAGCCAGGGTCGCCGCGCCCGCTTAAGCGGCTCTAACTCCCGCCTTGCCCACGGCCTTCGGGGCCGGCGGGCACGGAGGCGGTGCGGACCAGCCGCAGGAGGTCGGCGGCGACCTCCTCGGGGGCGCCGGCGTGCAGGTCGTGGTCGGAGCCGGGGTACCAGCGCACCCGCACCCGGGCCAGGGCGGCCTCGGCGGCGTCCACCCACGCGCGTACCTGACCGGCGAGTTGGGGGATGGCCGGGACGACGGGCAGGAGCACGACCGGCACGGTGATCCTCGGGTACCAGTCAGCGGGGGACTCGCGCTGGAGGCTCTCGACGATCGACATGACCTGCTCCGCGGTCATGCGCGGGATCAGCAGGCCGTCCGGGCTGATGTGGTAGTCGGCCAGGCGTGCCTCGACGGCGGCGGGCGACCAGTCTGGGTGGGCGGAGCGCAGGTAGGCGCGCATGTCGGCGGCGCTGGTGGTGCCCTCCTGCGCGCGCCGCACGACATCGGCGGTGCGCTCCCAGAAGGCGCGCATCACCGGCCCGTCGAACTCGTACCAGCCGCCGTCGACCAGGGCCAACCCGTCGACGAGACGCGGGTGTTCGGCGGCCAGCCGCAGCGCCAGGTGCCCGCCCCAGGAGTGCCCGGCCACGAAGGCGTGCTCCAGGTCCAGGCCGGCGAACGTCCTGACCAGGTCGGTGACGACGGCGGCGTGCTCGTAGCCGTCCGGAGGGATGTCGGAGGCGCCGTGGCCGCGCTGGTCGACGGCGTAGACCGGGTGGCCGGCGGCCGCGAGGCGCTCGGCGACCTCGTCCCACATCCGGGCGTTCGACAGCAGGCCGTGCAGCAGGACGAAGGGTCTGCCCGCGGCTCCCGGCCCGGCCGCGGGCCGGTGCCGGACGTTGAGCGAGACGGTCTTCGACACGGGGATACGGAGGTTCTTCACAGGTGGGCCCTCGGTAGCAGGAGAGGTCAGGGGCGCTGTGCGGCGGCGGCGACGTGCGCGTCCAGTTGGGCGCGGATCCACTCGGCGCGGCCGTCGTGGGTCCTGGCGTTCTCGCGTGGGATGTCCGCCGGTTCCAGAGATCGAAGCCTGCCGTACGGAAGGGGCCGGGGCAATCCCGTCGTCCGCGCTGTGGTCCGAGCGGCGAAGGGGATTGCCCTGGCGAAAAAAATGAGAGTACGCTCCGACAAGACATTGAACTCTCGTTAGGAGGTGGACTCTCGTGTCAGCAGATCTGGGTGCGCGCAGGTGGTGGGCCGTCGGGGCTCTCGTGCTTGCGTCCCTGGTCGTGGGCTTCGACGTGACGATCCTGAGCCTGGCCCTGCCGGCCATGGCCGATGACCTGGGCGCCAACAACGTCCAGCTGCAGTGGTTCGTCACGTCGTACACGCTGGTCTTCGCCGCCGGGATGATCCCGGCCGGTGTGCTCGGGGACCGCTACGGGCGCAAGAAGGTGCTGCTCGCCGCCCTGGTGATCTTCGGCCTGGCCTCGCTGGCCTGCGCCTATTCCACGTCGTCGGGCACGTTCATCGCCGCGCGGGCGGTGCTCGGCCTGGGCGCCGCCCTGATCATGCCGACGACGCTGTCGCTGCTGCCGGTGATGTTCTCCGACGAGGAGCGTCCCAAGGCGATCGGCGCGGTGGCGGGCGCGGCGATGCTGGCCTATCCGCTCGGCCCGATCCTGGGTGGCTACCTCCTCAACCACTTCTGGTGGGGAGCGGTGTTCCTGATCAACGTCCCGGTGGTGATCCTCGCCTTCCTCGCGGTGTCCGCCTGGCTGCCGGAGTCGAAGGCCTCGCAGGCCAAGCGGTTCGACGTGGGCGGCCTGGTGTTCTCCAGCGTGGGCCTGGCCGCGATGACCTACGGAGTGATCCAGGGCGGCGAGAAGGGCTGGACGGACGTCACCACGCTGGCGCCGCTGCTCGGCGGTCTGCTCGCCGTCGTCGTCTTCGTGCTCTGGGAGAAGCGGGTGGCCGATCCGCTGATCGACCTGTCGCTCTTCCGCTCGGCCCGCTTCACCTCGGGCACGCTGCTCGGCACGGTGATCAACTTCACCATGTTCGGCGTGCTGTTCACGATGCCGCAGTACTACCAGGCGATCCTGGGCACCGACGCGATGGGCAGCGGCTTCCGGCTGCTGCCGATGGTCGGCGGCCTGCTCGTGGGCGTCTCGATCGCCGGCAGGATCGCCAAGGCGATGGGCCCGAAGGCCGCGGTCGCGCTGGGCTTCGCCCTCCTCGCCGCCGCCCTCTTCTACGGCGGCACCACGGACACCGGCAGCGGCACGGGCCTGGCGGCCGCGTGGACCGCGGCCTACGGACTGGGCCTCGGCTTCGCCCTGCCCACCGCCATGGACGCGGCGCTCGGCGAACTGTCGACGGAGAGCGCGGGTGTCGGCTCGGCCGTCAACCAGTCGATCCGTACCCTCGGCGGAAGCTTCGGCGCGGCCATCCTCGGCTCGATCCTCAACTCCAGCTACCGCGGCAAGCTCGACGTCGGCGACCTGCCCGAGAAGGCGCAGGACGCGGTCAAGGACTCCGTCTTCGGCGGCCTGGCCGTGGCCCGCGCGGTGAAGTCCTCGTCGCTCGCCGACACCGTGAGCTCCGCCTTCGTCCACGGCCTGGACGTCGTCCTGGTGGTGTCCGGCGGCCTCGGCCTGCTCGGCGTCCTGCTCGCCGCGGTGATGCTGCCGCGCCATGTTGGTGATCGCGCCGCCCAGCCCGCAAAATCTGAGCATGAAGCCGCAGACGCAGTCTGACCAGGCCAAACCGGTGCCTGGCCTCAGAGAACGCAAGAAGGCCAGAACCAAGGCCGCAATCCAGCGGGAGGCGGTGCGATTGTTCAGGGAACAGGGCTACACGGCCACGACCATCGAGCAGATCGCCGAGGCCGCCGAGGTCGCTCCCAGCACCGTCTTCCGCTACTTCGCGACCAAGCAGGACCTGGTCTTCTCGCACGACTACGATCTGCCCTTCGCGATGATGCTCCAGGCCCAGTCGCCCGACCTCACGCCGATCCAGGCGGAGCGCCGGACGATCAGGTCGATGCTCAAGGACATCCCCGCCGAGGAACTGGCCCTCCAGCGGGAGCGCTGGGTCCTCATCATCTCCGAGCCGGAGCTGTGGGGGGCCAGCCTGGGCAACATGAGCCGGACCATGGAGATCATGTCCGAGCAGGTGGCCAAGCGTGCGGGCCGCGAACCGAGCGATGCCACGGTCCGCGCCTACACCGGGGCGGTGTTCGGCGTGATGCTCCAGGTCTCGCTGGAGTGGGCGAAAGACCCGGAGATGGACTTCACCGTCGCCCTCGACGAAGCGCTGCTGTGCCTGGAGGACCTGCGGCCCTGACAGCGTTTCCCACCACGGGGCGGGCAACCCCCGCCCCCCGACCGACAGCCGTCGCGGCGGAGCCCCCGCCTGCCGCGTACGGCGCCCCGCGAGTCCCGACCTCCCCCGGCGGGACTCGCGGGGGCCCGGACCGGCTGTGCGCGGCTTCGCTCCCCCGGCAGCCGCGCCCGGTCCACCCCCGGGCGCGCCCCGCCCCGTGACGGGGCGCGCCAGGGGCTCCGGCCCGAACGTCAGCTCCCGGCGCGGACCGTGCGGTCCGCGCCCAGGGCGGCGGCGACGATCCCCGCCACCCGCTCCTGGCAGGCGTCGAGATAGAAGTGCCCGCCGGGCAGCACGTGCAGGTCGAAGTCACCGCTGGTGCGCTCCCGCCAGGTGGCCGCCTCCGCGGGCGAGGTCCGCCCGTCCGCGTCCCCGATCAGCGCCGTGACCGGACACTCCAGCCGCTCCGGGCCCGGCGGCTCGTAGGCGCCGACGGCTCGGTAGTCGGCCCGCAGCGCGGGCAGGATCAGGGCCTGGAGCTCCGCGCTGGCGAAGAACCTCTCGTCGGTCCCGCCGAGCGACCGCAGGTGCGCCAGGATGTCCGCGTCACCAGGCAGCTCCGCCCCGGCCGGGCGGTAGGGCCGGGCGATGCCGCCGGAGGCGAACAGCCGCACCGGCCGGCCCGGACCACCAGGACCCCGCAGCCGCCGCGCGGCCTCGAAGGCCACCAGGGCACCCATGCTGTGCCCGAACAGCGCGAACGGCTTGCCGTCCACGGGCAGTTCGGCCACCACGCCGTCGGCGAGGCCCGCCACCGACTCCAGGCAGGGCTCACCGTGCCGGTCCTGCCGCCCCGGATACTGCACCGCCAGAACCTCGACACCGGGCGAGAGCAGGCGCGAGAGACCGAAGAAATAACTCGCCGAGCCGCCCGCGAACGGAAAACACACCAGCCGCACCGGCGCCCCCGCGCTGTCGTGGTACCGGCGCAACCACAGCCCGGCCCCCGTTCCCCACGCCCCCTGTGTGCCCTTGTCCATGGCCCTCCCTCTCGTCCCGCCGTCCTGCGGCTCTTCCACGCGGGCGCTGCTCCGGCCGCCCGGCGCGCACCGGTGCCTTACGCGCCCGATGCTGACCGCGACCCGTAGCGCCCGGCTAAAGCGGCAGGCGGCAAGGCGGGGTTTGGCTCCCCTTTAGAGACCCCGCCCACGATGAGCGCGGTACGCGAAGCGATCTCCGAATCCGGACCGGGAGCGCCGTTGATGTTGTGTGGCAGCCAGTTGTCCCCCCAGCGAACGCGCCTGACGTGATGGCCCCTTCCTCCCCCGCCGGTCCCCCCACAGGCCCCGGCGCCCGCCCCGAGCCCGTCGCCGTCGTCGGCATGGCCTGCCGGCTGCCCGGAGCAGCCGGCCCGGCCGCCTTCTGGCAGCTGCTGAGCGAGGGCCGCAGCGCCGTGCGCCCCACCCCGCCCCCCAACCGGCAGGCGGACTCGGGCCTCGCGGGACCGGGCGGATTCCTGGACCGCGTCGACGGCTTCGACGCGGACTTCTTCCGCATCAGCCCGCGCGAGGCCGTGGCGATGGACCCGCAGCAGCGGCTCCTCCTCGAACTGAGCTGGGAAGCGCTCGAGGACGCCGGCATCCGGCCGCCCGCCCTGGCACGCAGCCGCACCGGCGTCTTCGTCGGCGCGTTCTGGGACGACTACACCCACGTGCTGCGCCGCCAGGCGCGAGACGCCGTCACCCGGCACACCATGACCGGCGTGCACCGCAGCATCCTGGCCAACCGCATCTCGTACACCTACCACTTGACCGGGCCCAGCCTCACCGTCGACACCGCGCAGTCCTCCTCGCTGGTCGCCGTGCACCTGGCCTGCGAGAGCCTCCGCAACGGCGAGTCCGAACTCGCCTTCGCCGGCGGGGTCAGCCTCATCTGCTCCCCGGAGACCACCGAGCTGGCCGCCGCCCGCTTCGGCGGCCTCTCGGCCACCGGCCGCTGCCACACCTTCGACGCCCGGGCCGACGGATTCGTACGCGGTGAGGGCGGCGGCCTGGTGGTGCTCAAGCCGCTGGCGGCCGCGCGGCGCGACGGCGACACCGTCTACTGCGTGATCCAGGGGAGCGCCGTCAACAGCGACGGAGCCACCGACGGCCTGACCCTGCCCAGCGGCCGGGCCCAGCAGGACGTGGTGCGCCTGGCCTGCCGGAGCGCCCGGGTGACCCCGGACCAGGTGCAGTACGTCGAACTGCACGGCACCGGCACCCCCGTGGGCGACCCGATCGAGGCCGCAGCCCTCGGCGCCGCACTGGGTCAGGACGGCGCACGCACAACCCCCCTCGCCGTCGGCTCCGTCAAGACGAACGTCGGCCACCTCGAAGCCGCCGCCGGGATCACCGGGCTCATCAAGACGGCCCTGAGCATCCACCACCGCAAGCTCCCGCCGAGCCTGAACTTCGACACCCCCAACCCGGCCATCCCGCTCGCCGGCCTCGGCCTCGCCGTCCAGACGCGGCTGAGCGACTGGCCGCACCCCGAACAGCCCCTGGTCGCAGGGGTGTCGTCCTTCGGCATGGGCGGCACCAACGGGCACGTCGTCCTGACCGCGGCACCCGCCCCGGAGGCAGAGCCGATCCCCGCACCCGGCCGTCCCGCCACCGCCCCACCGGTGGCGTGGACCGTCAGCGCCCACAGCACCCCCGCGCTCCGCGCCCAGGCCACCCGGCTGCGCGAGCACCTGGCCGCCCACCCCGGCCCGGACGCCGCGCGGGTGGCGCACGCGCTGGCCACCGGCCGCGCGGCGCTGGCCCACCGCGCCGTCCTGCTCGGCAGCGACACCGGCGACCTGCTCGGCGCCCTCGACGCGCTCGCCGAGGGCAAGGACACCGCCGCCGTGGTCACTGGCGAGACCGTCACCGACGGCAAGCTGGCCCTGCTCTTCAGCGGCCAGGGAGCACAACGCATCGGCATGGGACGGGAGTTGTACGACGCCTTCCCCGTCTTCGCCGATGCCCTCGACGAGGCCTTCGCGGAGCTCGACACCCACCTGGACCGCCCACTGCGGGAGAGCGTCTTCGGCGGTGACGGCACGGAGGAAAGCGCGCTCCTCGACCGGACGGAATACACCCAGCCCGCGCTCTTCGCGATCGAGACGGCTCTCCACCGCCTCATGTCCTCCTTCGGCCTGAAGGCCGACTACGTGCTGGGCCACTCCGTGGGCGAGATCACCGCCGCGCACGTGGCCGGTGTCCTCTCGCTGCCCGACGCGAGCGCGCTGGTCGCCGCGCGCGGCCGCCTCATGCAGGCCGTACGGGCGGACGGCGCCATGGCCGCCTGGCAGGCGAGTGCGGAAGAGGCCGCCGCCGTGCTCGCCGGGCACGAACAGCGCGCCACCCTCGCCGCGGTCAACGGCCCCCGCTCCGTCGTCGTCTCCGGCGACCGCGATGCCGTCGAGGAACTGACCGACGCCTGGCGCCGGCGCGGCCGCAGGACCAGCCTCCTGAAGGTCAGCCACGCCTTCCACTCGCCCCACATGGACCCGGTTCTCGACGAGCTGCGCACCGTGGCAGCGGGCCTGACCTTCCGCGAGCCGGCCGTCCCCGTCATCTCCAACGTCACCGGCCTGCCGGTCACCGCGGCCGACCTTTCCCGCCCGGACTACTGGGCGGAGCACGCGCGCAGGCCCGTACGCTTCCTGTCCGGTGTGCGCCACCTGTGCGACCAGGGCGTGGCCACCTTCCTCGAACTGGGCCCGGACGCCCCCCTGTCCGCCATGGCCCGCGAGTGCTTCCCCGCCTCCCCGGCCCCGGGCCGCCCGCGCCCCACAGCGATCGCGGTGTGCCGCAGAGGCCGTCCCGAGACCACGACGCTGATGACGGCCCTGGCCCAGGCGTACGTGCGCGGCGCCGACGTCGACTGCACCGCCGGGCAGGCCGCCGCGCACCCCGGCGGCCGTGTGAGCCTGCCGACGTACGCCTTCCAGCGCGAGCGCCACTGGCCGGACACCGCACCGGCGACCGGGCCGCGCGAGACCTCCGTACGGCACGACGAGCCGGCGGCCGCCCAACAGACGGAGCTTTCCGAGGCCGATCTGCTCGGCCTGGTCGCCGAGCAGGTGGCCGTGGTCCTCGGCACCGCCTCCGGCAAGGTGGAAACGGCGCGGACCTTCAAGCAACTGGGCTTCGACTCGATGGCCGCCGCCGAGCTGAGCGAACGGCTCGGCACGGCCACCGGCCTCCCGCTGCCCGCCACCCTCACCTTCGACCACCCGACCCCCCTGGACGTCGCCGGTCACCTGCGCGCACTGCTCACCGGCACACCGGAGCACGCCACCACCGCACCCGCCCGCCCGGCCGCGTCCGACGCGGCCGAGGACCCGGTCGTCATCGTCGCCATGAGCTGCCGCTACCCCGGCGGCGGCGATTCGCCCGAGAAGCTGTGGCGGCTCGTCGCCGAAGGCGGCGACGCCATCGGCGAGTTCCCCGGCGACCGCGGCTGGGACCTGGAGCGGCTCTTCCACAGCGACAGCGACCGGTCCGGCACCAGCCACACCCGGCAGGGCGGGTTCCTCTACGACGCCGCCGACTTCGACGCCGAGTTCTTCGACATCAGCCCGCGCGAGGCCCTGGCCGTCGACCCGCAGCAGCGGCTGCTCCTCGAATGCGCCTGGGAGGCGTTCGAGCGGGCGGGCCTGGACCCGCACGCGCTCAAGGGCAGCCCCACCGGCGTCTTCGTCGGCATGACGGGACAGGACTACGGGCCCCGGCTGCACGAGCCCTCGCAGTCCACCGACGGCTATCTGCTGACCGGCAGCACGCCCAGCGTGGCCTCGGGCCGCGTGTCGTTCACCTTCGGCCTGGAGGGGCCCGCCCTCACGGTCGACACCGCCTGCTCGTCGTCCCTGGTCACGCTCCACCTGGCGGCCCAGGCACTGCGGCGCGGCGAGTGCGACCTGGCCCTGGCCGGAGGCGCCACGGTGCTGTCCACGCCGGGCATGTTCACCGAGTTCTCCCGCCAGCGCGGCCTGGCCCCCGACGGCCGGTGCAAGCCGTTCGCTGACGGCGCCGACGGCACCGGCTGGGCCGAAGGCATCGGCCTCGTCCTGCTGGAGCGCCTCTCGGACGCACGCCGCGAGGGGCACCGCGTCCTGGCGGTGATCAAGGGATCCGCCGTCAACCAGGACGGCGCCAGCAACGGCCTCACCGCCCCCAACGGCCCCTCCCAGCAGCGCGTCATCCGCGCCGCCCTCGCCGACGCGCGCCTGGAGGCGACCGAGGTGGACGCGGTCGAGGCGCACGGCACCGGAACGACACTGGGCGACCCGATCGAGGCACAGGCACTCATGGCCACCTACGGCCGAGGGCGCCCCGACGACCGCCCGCTGTGGCTCGGGTCGGTGAAGTCGAACATCGGCCACACCCAGGCCGCCGCCGGTGTCGCCGGCGTGATCAAGATGGTGATGGCGCTGCGCCACGAACTGCTGCCCGCCACCCTGCACGTGGACGAGCCGAGCCGGCACGTCGACTGGTCCTCGGGTGCCGTACGGCTGCTCACCGAGCCGGTCGCGTGGTCGCGCGGCGAACGCCCGCGCCGGGCCGGAATCTCCTCCTTCGGAATCTCCGGGACCAACGCGCACCTGGTCCTGGAAGAGGCTCCGCCGCTCCTGGAAGAAGCACCGCGAGCGGAGGCGGCCACCGGGAACGCGGTGGTCCCCTGGGTGCTCTCCGGGCGTACTCCCGAAGCCCTGCGTGAACAGGCCCGTCGCCTGCACGAGTTCGTGACCGAAACCGCGTCCGCGACCCCTGCGGACGTGGGCTGGTCCCTGGCCACGACACGGTCGGCGTTCGAGCACCGGGCCGTGGTGGTCGGCCACGACCGCGCCGAACTGCTGGACCGGCTGAGCGCCCTCGCCGCGGGCGAGACCCCGCCGACGCTTGCGGGCTCTCTCGGGCCCGGTCCGGTGCTGGTGTTCCCGGGGCAGGGGTCGCAGTGGGTGGGCATGGGTGCTCAACTCCTCGACGAGTCGGCGGTGTTCGCTGCTCGCATCGCCGAGTGTGAGCAGGCGTTGTCGCCGTACGTGGAGTGGTCGTTGACCGGTGTCCTGCGCGGTGACGGCAGCGAGCTGTCGCGGGTGGAGGTCGTGCAGCCCGTTCTGTGGGCGGTGATGGTCTCGCTTGCGGCGGTGTGGGCGGAGTACGGCATCACGCCCGCTGCTGTGGTGGGGCATTCGCAGGGTGAGATCGCGGCGGCGTGTGTGGCGGGGGCGCTGACGCTTGAGGACGGTGCGAAGGTGGTGGCGCTGCGGAGCCAGGCGCTGCGGGAGCTGTCCGGGGGCGGTGCGATGGCCTCCCTCGGGGTGGGCCGGGAGCAGGCCGCCGGGCTGATCGAGGGCCGCGCCGGGGTGGGGGTCGCGGCGGTCAACGGCCCTGCGTCCACCGTGATCTCGGGCCCGCCCGAGGAGGTCGCGGCAGTCGTCGCCGACGCCGGGGCCCAGGGGCTCCGGGCCCGGGTCATCGATGTGGACTACGCCTCCCACGGCCCCCAGGTCGACCTGATCACCGACGAGCTGACCCGCGTCCTGGCCGGTGTCCGGCCCGCCGCCACGGACATCGCGTTCTACTCCGCCGTGACCGGCACCCGTATCGACACCACCGGCCTGGACACCGACTACTGGGTCACGAACCTGCGGCAGCCGGTCCGCTTCGCCGACACCGTCGAGGCCCTCCTCGCCGACGGCCACCGCGTCTTCGTCGAGGCCAGCCCGCACCCCGTACTGACCCTGGGCCTCCAGGAGACCTTCGAGGCGGCCGACGTGGACGCCGTGACCGTCTCCACGCTGCGGCGTGACGAAGGCGGCCTGGCACGGCTGGCCCGGTCGCTGGGCGACGCCTTCGGGGCGGGGTGCGCGGTCAGGTGGGCACGTTGGTTCACGGCCCCTGGCGCGGCCGCGCTCGACCTCCCCACCTACGCCTTCCAGCGCCGCCGCTACTGGCTGGAGCCCCCCGTCGGCAGCCAGGACGCCACCGCCCTCGGCCTGGCACCGGCCGGGCATCCGCTGCTGGGCGCGGCCACCGAACTCGCCGACGGCGGCGTACGCCTGCTCACCGGCCGGATCGGCAGGCACAGCCACCCGTGGCTCGCCCAGCACACCCTCTTCGGCGCGCCCGTCGTCCCCGCCTCGGTCCTCACCGAGTGGGCGCTGCGGGCCGCCGACGAGGCCGGATGCGCGGGCGTCGACGACCTCATGTTCGAGACCCCGCTCGTGCTGCCCGAGGCCGGGAGCGCGCAGGTGCAGATCGTCGTGGGCCCCGCCGACGACGGGGCGGGTCGGCGCGATCTCCACATCTACGCCCGCCCCGACGAGGACGCGGCTCCCGGCGGTGCGCCGTGGACTCGCCATGCCAGTGGTCAGCTGACCACCGAGGCGACCGGGCCGACGGCGGGAACGACCGTGAGCACGTGGCCGCCCGCCGGCGCCGACCCCGTCGACCTGGACGCCTTCTACGACGAAGCCGCCGCGTCCGGCGTCGGCTACGGGCCCGCCTTCAAGGGGCTGCGCGCGATGTGGCGCCGCGACTCGGACCTGTTCGCAGAAGTGACGCTCCCTCAGGAAGCTTCGGAAGCCGATGGGTTCGGCATCCACCCCGCCCTCCTCGACGCCGCGTTGCAGCCCGCGCTGCTCGCCGAGCCGGCCGAGGCGGACCACGTGTGGCTGCCCTTCACGCTGACCGGGGTGTCCCTGTGGGCCACCGGCGCCACCTCCGCCCGCGTCCACCTCTCGTCCCTCGACGGGCAGCAGGACGCGGGGCCCGGACGGACCTGGCGGATCACGGTGAGCGACCTCACCGGCGCCGAGGTGCTCACCTGCGAGGGCCTGGTCCTGGTCGCCGCCGGGGCCCGGCAACTGCGGGCCGCCGGAACGGCCGCCACGCCACCGCGCTCCCGCACCGTCCCGCAGACCCCGGCCCGGCGGACCGCCGCCAACCACCGACCTCCCACGGACTGGACCGGCCGCCTGGCCCCCTTGTCCGCCGCCGAACAACTCGGGGTGCTCATCGACTCCGTACGCACCCACGCCGCCGAGGTCCTCGGCCGTACCGACCCGGACGCGCTGCGCGGCGACGCCACCTTCAAGCAGCTGGGCCTGGACTCGCTGACCGCCGTCGAGCTGCGCAACCGGCTCGTCGCGGACACCGGTCTGCGCCTGCCCACCGCCCTCGTCTTCCGCTACCCGACCCCCGCGGCCATCGCCGGCCACCTGCGCGAACGACTGACCGGCCAGGACACGGCGGACGAGAGCGAGAGGCAGGCCGGCACGCGGTCGGGCCCGCTCACCGCCGACACCGTCCTGAGCGACCTGACCCGCATGGAGAACGACCTGACCGCGATCGCCGCCCAGCTGCCCCACGGGGACACGGGGGAGATCACCACCCGGCTCGAGGCGCTGCTGGCCCGGTGGAGGTCCACGAACGCCGAGGCGGACGGCGACAGCGCCGCCCACCGGCTCAAGGCCGCGTCCGCCGATCAGATCTTCGACTTCATCGACAACGAGCTGGGCGTCTCGCGCGACACCGCGCCCGCGAACCCCACTCCGAAGGCCGGGTGACCCCACATGCCGAGCGAAGAGCAACTGGTCGAGTATCTGCGCCGCGTGACCACGGAACTCCACGACACCAAGCAGCGCCTGCGCCAGGCGGAGGACCGTCACCAGGAACCCGTCGCGATCGTCGGCATGGCCTGCCGCCTGCCCGGCGGCGTCGCCTCGCCCGAGGACCTGTGGGACCTGATCGCCGCGGGCAAGGACGCCATCGAGGACTTCCCCGCCGACCGCGGCTGGGACCTCGACGCGCTCTACCACCCCGACCCCGCCCACTACGGCACCAGCTATGTGCGGCACGGCGGGTTCGTGGACGACGCGTGCTCCTTCGATGCCGACTTCTTCGGCATCAGCCCGCGCGAGGCGCTGGCCATGGACCCGCAGCAGCGGATGATGCTGGAGACCTCCTGGGAGCTCTTCGAGCGCTCCGGCATCGATCCCGCGACGCTCAAGGGCAGCCGCACCGGCGTCTACGCCGGGGTGTCGAGCGAGGACTACATGTCCCAACTGCCCCGCATTCCGGAGGGCTTCGAGGGGCACGCCACCACCGGAAGCCTCACCAGCGTCATCTCGGGGCGGGTCGCCTACACCTACGGCCTGGAGGGCCCGGCGGTCACCGTCGACACGGCCTGCTCCGCCTCCCTCGTGGCCATCCACCTGGCCTGCCAGGCGCTGCGTCAGCGCGAGTGCGACCTGGCGCTCGCCGGTGGCGTCCTCGTGCTGTCCAGCCCGCTGATGTTCACCGAGTTCTGCCGCCAGCGCGGCCTGGCTCCGGACGGCCGCTGCAAGCCCTTCGCCGCCGCTGCCGACGGCACCGGCTTCTCCGAGGGCACCGGCCTGCTCCTCCTGGAGCGCCTCTCCGACGCCCGCCGCAACGGCCATGACGTCCTCGCCGTCGTCCGGGGCTCGGCCGTCAACCAGGACGGTGCCAGCAACGGCCTCACCGCGCCCAACGACGCCGCGCAGGAGAACGTCATCCGCGCCGCCCTGGCCAACGCCCGGCTCACCCCCGCCGAGGTGGACGCCGTCGAGGCGCACGGCACCGGAACCAAGCTGGGTGACCCCATCGAGGCCCAGGCCCTGCTCGCCACCTACGGCCGGCACCGCGACCGGCCCCTCCTCCTCGGCTCGCTCAAGTCCAACATCGGCCACACCCACGCCACCGCGGGTGTCGCGGGCGTCATCAAGACCGTCATGGCGATCCGCCACGGCGTGCTGCCCGCGACCCTCCACGTCGAGGAGCTCAGCCCGCACGTCGACTGGGACGCCGGAGCGGTCGAGGTCGTCACCGAGCCCACCGCCTGGCCCGGCACCGGCCACCCGCGCCGCGCGGGCGTCTCCGCGTTCGGCATCTCGGGCACGAACGCGCACCTGATCCTGGAGGAGGCGCCGCCGAAAGCCGAGCAGGAAGCACCGGAACCCGCGCCGGGAGCGGTGGTGCCGTGGGTCGTCTCCGGCCGCACCGCGGAGGCGCTGCGCGACCAGGCCCGCCGGCTGAGCGCGTTCCTCGCCGGGGACACCGACGCCACCGCGACGGAGGTGGGCTGGTCCCTGGCCACGACACGGGCGGTGTTCGAGCACCGGGCCGTCGTGGTGGGGCACGACCACGCCGGGGCCGCTGCCGGTCTGGAGGCGCTGGCCTCCGGTCAGGTGACACCGGATGTGGTGTCCGGGGTGGCTGGTGATGTGGGTCCGGGTCCTGTGCTGGTGTTTCCGGGGCAGGGGTCGCAGTGGGTGGGCATGGGTGCTCAACTGCTCGATGAGTCCCGGGTGTTCGCGGCGCGTATTGCTGAGTGTGAGCGGGCGTTGTCGCCGTATGTGGACTGGTCGCTGACCGGGGTGCTGCGTGGCGGTGGCGAGGAGCTGTCGCGGGTGGAGGTGGTGCAGCCGGTTCTGTGGGCGGTGATGGTGTCGCTGGCCGCTGTATGGGCCGACTGCGGCGTGACCCCCGCCGCGGTGATCGGCCACTCGCAGGGTGAGATGGCGGCTGCGTGTGTGGCCGGTGCGTTGTCGTTGGAGGACGCGGCGCGGATTGTCGCCGTGCGCAGTGATGCTCTGCGGCAGTTGGCCGGGCGTGGTGCGATGGCTTCGCTCGCTGTTGGCGCGGAGCTGGTCACCGAGCTCATCGAGGGGAACTCGGGGGTGGGTGTCGCCGCCGTCAACGGCCCTTCGTCCACGGTGATATCCGGGCCGCCGGAGCAGGTGGCGGCCGTGGTGGCGGAGGTCGAGGCGCGGGGCCATCGGGCCCGTCTCATCGATGTGGATTACGCTTCGCACGGCCCTCAGGTGGACGAGATCGCCGGCCTGCTGGCCGACCGTCTGGCCGGCATCGAGCCGCAAGCCACCGATGTCGCCTTTTACTCCACGGTCACGGCCGAGCGGATCAACTCCGGCGCGCTGACCTCGGATTACTGGGTCACCAACCTGCGGCAGCCGGTCCGTTTCGCGGACACCGTCGAGGCCCTCCTCGCCGATGGTTACCGCGTCTTCGTCGAGGCGAGCCCTCACCCGGTCCTGAACATGGGTATGGAGGAGACCATCGAGCAGGCGGATGTCTCCGCCACAGTGGTGCCGACCCTGCGCCGCGACCACGGTGGTGTAGCTCAGCTCGCCCGTGCTGTGGCCCAGGCGTTCACGGCCGGTGCCGAGGTCGACTGGCGGCGCTTCTTCCCGGCCGAGCCCGCCCCCCGTACCGTCGCCCTGCCCACGTACGCCTTCCAGCACCAGCGTTACTGGCTGGCCGACTCCGTCAAGGCGGGTGCCGTGGAAGGCGTCCGCGCCGGGTCGGGGCACGCGCTGCTGCCCACGGCGGTCGCGCTGGCCGACGGGGGAGTGGTGCTCAACGGCCGGATCTCCGCCAAGGGCGGCGGCTGGCTGAGCGGGCACGTGGTGGCCGGGACGGTGCTGGTGCCGGGCGCCGCCCTCGTGGAGTGGGTGCTGCGGGCAGCCGACGAGGCGGGCTGCCCCACCCTGGAGGAGCTGACGCTCCAGGCACCGCTCGTGTTCCCCGCCTCCGGGAGTCTCGACGTCCAGGTCGTGGTGGGCGCGCCCGACGTGCAGGGCCGGTGCGACGTACGCGTGTACTCGCGCCCGGAGCAGGCCGCGGCGGTGTGGGTGTGCCATGCCGTCGGCGAGCTGGGGCGCGAGTCGGAGGGCCGGCCGCCCCGGGAGGCCGGGCAGTGGCCCCCGGCAGGTGCCGAGCCGGTGGATGTGAGCGGTTTCTACGAGCGGGTCGCCGCCGCGGGGTACGAGTACGGCCCGGCCTTCCAGGGGTTGCGGGCGCTGTGGCGGCACGGTGACGACCTGCTCGCCGAGGTGGCGCTGCCCGAACAGGCCGGTGATGCGGGCGGGTTCGGCATCCACCCGGCGCTCCTGGACGCCGCCCTGCACCCCTTGCTGATCGGCGACCGGTCCGAGGACGGGCAGGTGCTGCTGCCGTTCACCTGGAGCGGTGTGTCGCTGTGGGCCACCGAGGCCACCACCGTACGGGTGCGGCTCTCCGGGTTGGCCGGAGGCGCCGAGGAGACGGTGCGCGTGACCGTGACCGATCCCACGGGCGGGCCGGTGATGGACGTGGCGGCGCTGCGGCTGCGGGCGGCGGACGCCCGGCAGGTGCGTGCGGCCGCGGCGCCGGGCGCGGACGGGCTCTACGAGTTGCGGTGGACGCCACTCTCCCCGCCGGTCGCGGACACGGCGGGCGGCGGCACCGGCTCGGCTGTCCTGGGCGATCTCGACCTGGGCGTGGACCGTTACCCGGACCTGGTCGCGCTCGTCGGGGCCACGGCCTCGGGAGCCGCCGTGCCCGACCTCGTGTTCGCGGGCGTTGACACCCTCGCCGGGGACGAACTGCACGTCACCGAGCAGGTGTTGGCTCTCGTGCAGGACTTCCTGTCCGCGCCCCGCCTGGACCGGGCCCGGCTGGTGCTCGTGACCCGGGGCGCGGTGGACGCCGACGACCCGGCCGATGGCACCGGCGCGCCGGACGGTCCGGACCTGGCGGGCGCCGCGGTGTGGGGGCTGGTCCGCAGCGCCCAGTCGGAGAATCCGGGCCGTCTCGTACTGCTCGACGCCGACGGGCCGCTCGACCGTGACGCCGTCGCCGGCGCGGTGCGGGGCGCGGGGGGCGTGGACGAGCCGCAGCTCGCCTTGCGCGGCGGCCGGGTGCTCGTCCCCCGGTGGGAGCGGGCGGCCCGGACCGGCGAGCCGGCCGGACTGCCCGGGGAGCGGGCCTGGCGCCTGGTCGGCGGGCCGTCCCGGACCCTGGACGCCGTCACGGCGGTGGCGTGCGAGGACGTGCTGCGGCCGCTGGAGCCGGGGCAGGTCCGTATCGCCGTGCACGCGGCGGGCGTCAACTTCCGCGATGTGCTGATCGCGTTGGGCATGTACCCGGATCCGGACGCCCTGCCGGGTACGGAAGCCGCCGGTGTGGTCACCGCGACCGGCCCCGGTGTCACGCGCGTGGCGGTCGGTGACCGGGTGATGGGCATGCTGGACGGGGCGTTCGGGCCGTGGGCTGTCACCGACGCGCGGACGCTGGCACCCGTACCGGAAGGCTGGGACATGCGGGAGGCCGCCGCCGCCCCGGCCGCGTTCCTGACGGCCTGGTACGCCTTGGTGGAACTGGCCCACTTGCGGGCCGGGGAGTCGGTGCTGATCCACGCCGCGACCGGCGGCGTGGGCATGGCGGCGGTACGGATCGCCCGCCACCTGGGTGCCGAGGTGTACGCCACCGCGAGCCCCGCCAAGCACGGCCTGCTGGAGGAGATGGGCATCGACGCCGCCCACCGGGCCTCCTCGCGCGATGCCGGGTTCGAGGAGTCGATCCGGCGGGCGACCGGCGGGCGCGGCGTGGACGTCGTGCTCAACAGCCTCACCGGTGAACTCCTGGACGCCTCCCTGCGGTTGCTCGGCGACGGCGGCCGGTTCCTGGAGATGGGCAAGACCGACGTCCGCGCCCCCGGGGCCGTCGCCCTGGAGCATCCCGGCATCGCGTACCACGCCTTCGACCTGGTCGCCGACACCGGCGCCGAGCGGCTCGGCGGGATGCTGGACCGCCTCGGCGAGCTGTTCGCGTCCGGTGGGCTGGAGCCGCTGCCTGTCAGTGCCTGGCCGCTCGGCCGGGCGCGGGAGGCGCTGCGGTTCATGAGCCAGGCCAAGCACACCGGGAAGCTGGTGCTCGACGTGCCCGCACCGCTCGACCCGGACGGCACCGTACTGATCACCGGCGGCACCGGCACGATCGGCGCCGCGGTCGCCGAACACCTGGCGCGCACGGGGGAGAGCGGCCACCTGCTGCTGGTCAGCCGCAGTGGCCCCGCCGCCGAAGGCGCTCCCGAACTGGCCGCACGGCTCGGTGAACTGGGCGCCGAGGCCACCTTCGTGGCGGCCGACCTCAGCGAGCCCGGCGCTGTGGCCGAGCTGATCGCGGGGATCGACCCGGCGCATCCGCTGACCGGTGTCGTCCACGCGGCCGGAGTCCTCGACAACGCCCTGATCGACTCCCAGAACCCCGAGCGTCTGGCCCGCGTATGGCAGGCCAAGGCCGCCACGGCGCGGCGGCTCCACGAGGCGACGGAGGAGGCGAGGCTCGGGATGTTCGTCATGTTCTCCTCCTTCGCTTCCACCCTCGGCACCCCGGGTCAGGCCAACTACGCCGCCGCCAACGCCTATTGCGACGCCCTCGCCCGGCACCGGCGGGCCAGGGGCCTGCCGGGCCTGTCCGTGGCATGGGGGCTGTGGGAGGCGGTGAGCGGCCTCACCGGGACGCTGTCCGCGGCGGACCGGGCCCGCATCGACCGTTACGGCATCCGGCCCACCAGCGCGGCGAAGGGCTGCGCCCTGCTGTCCGCGGCCCGCGCCCACGGCCGCCCCGACCTGCTGGCCATGGATCTCGACGCCCGGGTGCCCGCCGCCTCGCAGGAGACCGTCCCCGTCGTGCTGCGCTCCCTCGCCGCCGCCGGGGCACCGGCCGCCTCCCGGCCCACGGCCGCCGTCGGCGCCGACGCGGCCGACTGGCCCGGCAGGCTCGCCGCCCTGACCGGCGAGGAGCGGCTGGAGCTGATGACCGACCTGGTGCGCACCCACGCCGCCGGGGTGCTCGGCCACACCGACCCGGGCGCGGTCCAGGTGGACACGCGGTTCAAGGAGCTCGGCTTCGACTCCCTGACCGCCGTCGAGCTGCGCAACCGGCTCGCCGCCGCCACCGGCCTGAAGCTGCCCGCCGCCCTGGTCTTCGACTACCCCCAGGCCCGGGTGCTCGCCGCCCACCTCGTCGAGCGGCTCGCCCCGGAAGGCGCGCCCGCAACGACGGGGGACATCACCGCGCAGGTCCTCCGGGAGGTGGCACGTGTCGAGCACACCCTGGCGGCAGCCGTCGCGCAGGGCCTCGACCAAGTGGCGGTGGCGGCACGCCTGGAGGCGCTCCTCGCGCGGTTCACGGCGGCGGCGCCCGACGCCGCGGCCGTGGGCCGGCTGGAGGCCGCCACCGCCGAGCAAGTGCTGGACTTCATCGACAACGAACTGGGGGTGTGAGGCGAGTGCACGCCGCACACCCCGCGACCACCGGCGGGGAGACAGAGCGCACATGGTGAGCCAAGAGAAACTGGTCGACTACCTCAAGCGCGTCTCCGCGGACCTGCACGCCACCCGGCAGCGGCTGCGCGAGGCGGAGGAGCGCGACCAGGAACCGGTCGCCGTCGTCCAGATGGCCTGCCGCTACCCCGGCGGTGTGCGCACCCCCGAGGACCTGTGGGAGCTGGTCGCCGCGGGCGGCCACGCCCTGGGCGCCTTCCCCGACAACCGGGGCTGGGACCTGGCACGCCTCTTCCACCCCGACCCCGACCACCCGGGCACCACCTACGCGAGCGAGGGCGGCTTCCTCCACGACGCCGACCTCTTCGACCCGGAGTTCTTCGGCATCAGCCCGCGCGAGGCCCAGGCCCTCGACCCGCAGCAGCGGCTTCTCCTGGAGTGCGCCTGGGAAGCCCTCGAACGCGCGGGCATCGACCCGCAGTCGCTCCAGGGCAGCCGCACCGGCGTCTACGCGGGCGCCGCCCTGCCCGGCTTCGGCACCCCGCACATCGACCTCGAGGCCGAGGGCCACCTCGTCACCGGCAACGCCCCCAGCGTGCTCTCCGGCCGCCTCGCCTACACCTTCGGTCTCGAGGGACCGGCCGTCACGATCGACACCGCCTGCTCGTCGTCCCTGGTCGCCGTGCACCTGGCGGCCCACGCGCTGCGCCGCCGCGAGTGCGACCTCGCCCTCGCGGGCGGTGTGACGGTGATGACCACGCCGTACGTCTTCACCGAGTTCTCCCGGCAGCGGGGCCTGGCCGCCGACGGGCGGTGCAAGCCGTTCGCGGCCGCCGCCGACGGCACCGCCTTCTCCGAGGGCGCGGGCCTGCTGGTGCTCGAACGCCTCTCCGACGCCCGCCGCAACGGGCACGAGGTCCTCGCGGTGATCCGGGGTTCGGCCGTCAACCAGGACGGCGCCAGCAACGGCCTGACCGCCCCGAACGGGCCCTCCCAGCAGCGCGTCATCCGCGCCGCACTCGCCGGGGCGCGGCTCTCGCCCGCCGAGGTCGACGCCGTCGAGGCGCACGGCACCGGGACGAAGCTCGGCGACCCCATCGAGGCACAGGCACTCCTCGCGACGTACGGCCAGGAACGGCACGAGGACCGGCCGCTGTGGCTCGGCTCGGTCAAGTCCAACATCGGCCACACACAGGGCGCGGCCGGAGCGGCCGGCCTCATCAAGATGATCCTGGCGCTGCGCCACGGCATGCTGCCGCCCACCGTGAACGTCGACCGGCCGACCCCGCACGCCGACTGGGAGTCGGGCGCGGTACGCCTGCTCACCGAGCCGGTGACCTGGCCGCGTGGGGAGCGGGTACGCCGCGCGGGCATCTCGTCCTTCGGCATCTCCGGGACGAACGCGCACCTGATCCTGGAGGAGCCGCCCGCGGCTGACGCCGAGCCTGCCGAAGGCGGCCCTTCCCCGGATGCCCTCACCGCCGCTCCCGGCCGTAACGACACGGCCGCCGCGGGCACTTCGGTCCGGGAAGCCCGGCCGCAGCTGCCCTGGCTCCTCTCCGCCCGCACCGCGCCTGCCCTGCGCGCGCAGGCCGAGGCCCTCGCCGGACACCTCGCCGGTCACGAGGACGTCTCCGCCGCCGACGTCGGCGGCACCCTGCTGCGCCGCTCCCTCTTCGAGCACCGGGCCGTGGTGCTCGGCGCGGACCGCGGCGAGCGCGCCGAGGCGCTGGCAGCGCTGGCCACGGGCCGTACCCATCCGGCACTCACGCGCGGCGCGGGCCCGGCCCGTGCCGGAGGCGCCGCCTTCCTCTTCACCGGCCAGGGCAGCCAGCGCCCCGGCATGGGCGCCCGGCTCCACCGCACCTTCGGCACCTTCGCCGAAGCTCTCGACGAGATCTGCGCCCACCTGGACCCGCTGCTCGAACAGCCGCTGCGCGAGGCCCTGTTCGCCGAGGCCGGAACCGAGCAGGCGGCCTCCCTGAACCGCACCGGCCTGACCCAGGCCGCCCTCTTCGCCCTCGAAGTGGCGCTGTACCGCCTGGTCACCTCCTTCGGGGTCACCCCGAGCCACCTGACCGGCCACTCCGTCGGCGAGATATCCGCCGCGCACGTGGCCGGAGTGCTCTCACTCCCGGACGCCTGCGCGCTGGTCGCCGCCCGGGGACGGCTGATGCAGGCCCTCCCGGCGGGCGGCGCCATGCTCGCCGTCCAGGCCGCCGAGCACGACGTGCTCCCACTCCTCGCCGGCCAGGAGGAACACCTCTCGCTCGCCGCCGTCAACGGCCCCACCGCCGTCGTCGTGTCCGGCGCCGCCGACGCCGTCACCGAGCTCGAACAGAACCTGCGCGGGCGCGGCCACAAGACCAAGCGCCTCAACGTCAGCCACGCCTTCCACTCGCCCCTGATCGAGCCGATGCTGGACGAATTCCGGCGCGTGGCCCAAGGACTGACCTACCACCCGCCGAAGATCCCCGTCGTCTCCAACCTCACCGGCGAACTCGCCGGCCCCGGCCTCCTGACCGACGCCGAATACTGGGTGCGGCACGTCCGGCAGCCGGTGCGCTTCCACGACGGGCTGCGCACCCTCCACGGCCAGGGCGTCGTGCGCTACCTCGAACTGGGACCCGACCCCGTCCTCGCCACCATGGTCCAGGACTGCCTCCCGGCCCCGGCGCCCGACGAGGAACCCGGGCCCGTCGTCACCACCGCCCTGCGCACCGGACACGACGAGGACCGCACCCTGCTCGCGGCCCTCGCCGCGCTCCACACCGACGGGCAGCCGGCCGACTTCACGACGCTCTTCCCCGACGACACCGAGCGGCTGCCGCTGCCGACCTACCGCTTCCAGCGCCGCCGCTACTGGCGCACCGCACCGGACGGCACGGCCCCGGCCCGCGCCGCCGACCTCACCGCAACCGGCCACCCGCTGCTGCCCGCCGTCATCCGGCAGGCCGACGGCGGCCTGCTCCTCGCCGGGCGCCTCTCCCTGTGTACGCACCCCTGGCTCGCCGACCACAGCATCGCCGGAAGCGTCCCGCTGCCCGGCACCGCCTTCCTCGAACTCGCCCTGCTCGCCGGGCGCTACGCCGACTGCGACACCGTCGACGACCTGACGCTGGAAACCCCGCTGCTGCTCGACGACACCGGCACCGTCAGCGTCCAGCTCGCCCTCGGCGCCCCGGACGCCTCCGGCCGCCGCACCCTGACCATCCACGCCCGCCCCGCCGACGACACCGAGGACGACGACGCGGAGGCGGAGAGCACGCACGGCTGGCGCCGCCACGCCACCGGCGTCCTGACCACGGGCGAGGCCACCACGCCGCCCGCCACCGACACCGCGCCCTGGCCACCCGCCGACGCGACCGTCCTCGACACCGACGCGCTGTACGCCCGCCTCGACGAACAGGGCTACAGCTACGGCCCCGCCTTCCGCGCCGTCCACGCGGCCTGGCGGCACGGCGACGACCTCTACGCGGACGTCCGCCTCGACGACGAACAGCTCTCCGACGCCGCACACTTCACGCTCCACCCCGCGCTCCTCGACGCCGCGCTGCACGCCGTCGACGAGCTCTACGGCGCGGGCGACGACACCTCACCGGTGCGCCTCCCCTTCTCCTTCGGCCAGGTCCGCCACTACGCGACCGGCGCGACCCGGCTGCGGGTCCGCCTCAGCGGCCAGGGCGCCGACCGGCTGCGGCTGAGCCTCAGCGACCCCGACGGCGCGCCCGTCGCCACCGTCGACACGCTCCAACTGCGGCTGATCCCCGCCGATCGCTGGCGCTCCCGACGCCCCACCGGGACACCCCTGCACCACGTGGAATGGCAGCCGCTGCCCCTTCCCGCCGACGGACCGACCGCCGGGACCTGGGCCGTGCTCGGCGCGGAGGGCACGGACCTCGTCCCCGGCACGCACCACCGGGACCTGGCCGCGCTGACGGCAGCGGTCGCGGCAGGCGACCCTGTCCCCGACCTCGTCCTCGCCCCCGTCCTGCCCACCGGCCCGGACGACGTCCCCGCGCGGGCGCGGGCCCACGCCCACGCCACCTTGAACCTGCTGCGCGACTGGCTGACCTCCGACACCCTCGCCCCGGCCCGGCTCGTCGTCCTCACCACGGGCGCGGTCGCCGCCCACCCGGACGACGCCCCGGCCGACCTGGCCACCGCCCCGCTGTGGGGCCTGGTCCGCGCTGCCCAGGCCGAACAGCCGGACCGGATCCTGCTCCTGGACATCGACCAGGACGCCGCCACCCGCCGCACGGTGCCCGCCGCCGTGTCCGCGGCGACGGCCCAGGCCGAAACGGAGCTGGCCCTGCGCGCCGGCACGGCCCTGGTGCCGCGCCTCGCCGTGACGAGCCCCGCCCCCGGGGACGCACCGGAGCCGGAGGACGCCCGGCAGGGCCCCTCCGTACGGCACCTCGACCCCGAAGGCACCGTCCTCGTCACCGGTGGCACCGGCGGCCTCGGCCGGGCCACCGCCCGCCACCTGGCCACCGCGCACGGAGCCCGGCACCTGCTGCTCGTCAGCCGGCGCGGCGAGGCCGCCGAGGGACTCGCGGACCTGCGGAGCGAACTGGAGGCAGAAGGCGTCGACATCCGCGTGGCGGCCTGCGACATCACCGACCCCGACGCGCTGCCCCGGCTCCTCGCCGGCATCCCCGCGGCCCACCCGCTGACCGCCGTCGTCCACACCGCGGGCGTCATCGACGACACCCTCGTCACCGCCATGACCCCCGAGCAGCTGGACGCCGTCCTGGCCCCGAAGGTGGACGCGGCCTGGCAGCTCCACGAACTGACCCGGGACCTGGACCTCGCCGCCTTCGTCCTGTTCTCCTCCGGCGCCTCCGTCCTCGGCAACGGCGGCCAGGCCAACTACGCGGCCGCCAACACCTTCCTCAACGCCCTGGCAGCACACCGCCGCGCCCACGGCCTCGCCGCCACCTCCCTGGCCTGGGGCCTGTGGGAGTCCGCGAGCGGCGGCATGGCGGCAAGGCTCGGCGAGACCGACCGCGCCCGCATCCACCGCACCGGCGTGGCCGCACTCACCGACGACGCGGCCCTCGCCCTCTTCGACGCGGCCCTGACCGCCCCGCACGCCACCGTCCTCGCCACCCGCTTCGACCGGTCCGTCCTGCGCGGGCAGGCCGCCGCCCACACGCTGCCGTCCGTCCTGCGCGGCCTCGTCCGCACTCCCAGGCCCCGGGCCACGGCGGCCGCCACCGGCGAGGGGGCGGCGCCCACTTCGTGGAGCGCCCGCCTGGCCGCGCTGTCCGCAGCCGACCGCGACCGCGCCCTGGGCGACCTGGTCCGCGAGCAGATCGCGACCGTGCTGGCCCTCCCCTCGCCCGAGGCCGTCGAACCGAGCCGTGCCTTCCACGAGTTGGGCTTCGACTCGCTGACCGCCCTGGAGCTGCGCAACCGCCTCTCGACGGCCACCGGCATCCGGCTCCCCGCCACCCTGATCTTCGACCACCCCACCCCCGGGGCCCTCGTACGCCACCTGCGCACCCACCTGCCGGACGCCGCCCCGGCGGCCCCCGCGCCGGCGGTGCGCGGCGCGGCCACCGACGACGACCCCATCGCCATCATCGGCATGGCCTGCCGCTACCCCGGCGGCGTCACCTCGCCCGAGCAGCTCTGGCAGCTCGTCGCCACCGGCACGGACGCCATCGGCCCCTTCCCCGACGACCGGGGCTGGGACGTGAGCGGACTCTTCGACCCCGACCCCGACCAGGTCGGCCACAGCTACACCCGCGAGGGCGGATTCCTCTACGACGCCGCCCAGTTCGACGCCGGTTTCTTCGGCATCAGCCCGCGCGAGGCCGCCGCCACCGACCCGCAGCAGCGGCTGCTCCTCGAATGCGCCTGGCACGCCTTCGAGGACGCGGGCATCGACCCGGCCGCCGTGCGCGGCACCCCGTGCGGCGTCATCACCGGGATCATGTACGACGACTACGGATCCCGCTTCCTCGCCCACAAGCCGGACGGCTACGAGGGCCGCATCATGACCGGCAGCACACCGAGCGTGGCCTCCGGCCGGGTCGCCTACACCTTCGGCCTCGAAGGCCCCGCCATCACCGTCGACACCGCCTGCTCCTCCTCCCTCGTGGCGATGCACCTCGCGGCCGACGCGCTGCGGCGCGGCGAGTGCACACTGGCCCTGGCCGGCGGCGTGACCGTGATGGCCACGCCCAACACCTTCGTGGAGTTCTCCCGCCAGCGCGGCCTCGCCCCCGACGGCCGCTGCAAGCCCTTCGCCGCCGGCGCCGACGGCACCGGCTGGGGCGAGGGCGCGGGCCTCGTCCTGCTGGAGCGCCTCTCCGACGCCCGGCGCAACGGCCACGACGTCCTCGCGATCCTGCGCGGATCGGCGGTCAACCAGGACGGCGCGAGCAACGGCATGACCGCGCCCAACGGCCCCTCGCAGGAGCGCGTCATCCGCGCCGCCCTGGCCGGGGCGGGCCAGAGCCCCGACCTGATCGACGTCGTCGAGGCCCACGGCACGGGCACCACGCTCGGCGACCCCATCGAGGCACAGGCCCTCCTGGCGACGTACGGCCAAGGGCGCCCCGAGGACCGGCCGTTGTGGCTCGGCTCGATCAAGTCGAACATCGGCCACACCCAGGCGGCCGCCGGTGTCGCCGGTGTGATCAAGATGGTGATGGCGCTCCGCCACGAGCTGCTGCCCGCCTCCTTGCACGCGGACGAGCCGACCCCGCACGTCGAATGGTCCTCCGGCGCCGTCCGTCTCCTGACCGAGCCGGTCCCGTGGGCCCGTGGCGAGCGCACGCGCCGGGCAGGCGTGTCCTCGTTCGGCATCTCCGGGACGAACGCACACCTGATCCTGGAGGAACCGCCACTGCCGGTGGAGCAGGAGGCCCCGCAGCCCGGGGACGCGGTGATGCCGTGGGTCGTCTCCGGCCGCACAGCGGAGGCGCTGCGCGACCAGGCCCGCCGACTGGACGACTTCCTCGCCGGGGACACCGCTGCCACCGCGACGGAGGTGGGCTGGTCCCTGGCCACGACACGCTCGGTCTTCGAGCACCGCGCCGTGGTGGTGGGCCGGAACCAGGACGAGCTGACGGCCGGGCTGAACGCGTTGGCCGCGGGCGAGGCTTCGCCCGATGTGGTGTCCGGCGTGGCCGGCATGACGGGGCCCGGTCCCGTGCTGGTGTTTCCTGGGCAGGGCTCGCAGTGGGTGGGCATGGGTGCCCAACTGCTCGATGAATCAACGGTGTTCGCGGATCGCATCGCCGAGTGTGAGGAGGCGCTGTCGCCGTATGTGGACTGGTCGCTGACGGAGGTGTTGCGCGGGAACGGTGACGCACTGTCGCGGGTGGAGGTGGTGCAGCCGGTTCTGTGGGCGGTCATGGTCTCTCTTGCCGCTGTATGGGCCGACTGCGGCGTGACCCCCGCCGCGGTGATCGGCCACTCGCAGGGCGAGATGGCGGCCGCGTGTGTGGCCGGTGCGTTGTCGTTGGAGGACGCGGCGCGGATTGTCGCCGTGCGCAGTGATGCTCTGCGGCAGTTGGCCGGGCGTGGTGCGATGGCTTCGCTCGCCGTCGGCGCGGAGCTGGCTGCGGAGCTCATCGACGGGCACCCTGGAGTGGGCATTGCTGCTGTGAACGGTCCGTCCTCGACGGTGATTTCGGGCCCTCCGGAGCAGACTGCGACAGTGGTCGCGGAGGCCGAGGCGCGTGGGTTCCGCGCCCGTCTCATCGATGTGGATTACGCTTCGCACGGCCCTCAGGTGGACGAGATCGCCGGCCTGCTGGCCGACCGTCTGGCCGGCATCGAGCCGCAAGCCACCGATGTCGCCTTTTACTCCACGGTCACGGCCGAGCGGATCAACTCCGGCGCGCTGACCTCGGACTACTGGGTCACCAACCTGCGGCAGCCGGTCCGTTTCGCGGACACCGTCGAGGCCCTCCTCGCCGATGGCTACCGCGTCTTCGTCGAGGCGAGCCCTCACCCGGTCCTGAACATGGGTATGGAGGAGACCATTGAGCAGGTGGATGTCTCCGCCACAGTGGTGCCGACCCTGCGCCGCGACCACGGTGGTGTAGCTCAGCTCGCCCGTGCTGTGGCCCAGGCGTTCGCGGCCGGTGTCGACGTCGACTGGCGGCGCTTCTTCCCGGCCGAGCCCACCCCCCGTACCGTCGCCCTGCCCACGTACGCCTTCCAGCACCAGCACTACTGGCTCGACGCACCCACCCAGCTCACCGGCGACCCGGCCGACCTCGGCATGGCCGCCTCCGGGCACCCCGTACTCGCCGCCAGTGTGGAACTCGCCGACACCGACGCGTACGTACTGACCGGACGGCTCACCCGCGAAGCGCCCTCCTGGCTGTCGGAGCACATGGTGGGCGGGACGGTCCTGGTGCCGGGCGCCGCGCTCGTGGAGTGGGCGCTGCGGGCCGCCGACGAGGCAGGCTGTTCCACCCTGGAGGAGCTGACGCTCCAGGCACCGCTCGTACTGCCCGAATCCGGTGGCCTGTCCGTGCAGGTGGCCGTGGACGCCGCCGACGAGCAGGGCCGGCGTGACGTACGCGTCCACTCCCGCCCGGACCGGCCGGGCGCGGGCACGTGGACGTGCCACGCCGTCGGCGTGCTGAGCCCCGAACCGACAGCCGTGCCGGACCGGATGGGCGAGCAGTGGCCCCCTGCGGGTGCCGAGGCGGTGGACGTCGCGGACTTCTACGCGCGGGCCGCGGAAGCCGGCTACGGCTACGGGCCGGCGTTCCAGGGCGTACGGGCGCTGTGGCGGCACGGCGACGACCTGCTCGCCGAGGTCGCCCTGCCCGAACAGGCCGGTGACGCGGGCGGTTCCGGCATCCACCCGGCCCTCCTCGACGCCGCCCTGCACCCGCTGCTCCTCGTCGACCGGCCCGAGGACGGGCGGATGTGGCTGCCGTTCGCGTGGAGCGGCGTATCGCTCCACGCCGAGCAGGCCACTCACGTCCGCGTCCGGCTGTCCCCGCAAGGGGAGTCGGCCGAGCGGGATCTGCGGGTCTCGATCGCCGACGGCACAGGCGCGCCCGTCCTCGACGCGGAGTCCCTGACCTTGCGGGCGGCCGACCCCGCGCAGTTGGCGACCGCTCGCGATGCCGACGGTCTTCACGCAGTGGAGTGGACGCCGCTTCCGGTGCCGGAGCTGGACGCATCGGGTGGCGACGCCTGGGTCATGCTCGCGGACGGCGAGGGCCTGGCCGGTGTGGTGCGGGACGATGGCGATGTGCCGTGGGCGGTGGTCGTCCCGGTCGAGGCCGGTGACGGTCTGGCGACGGCGGGGCGGGCACTGGCCTTGGTCCAGGAGTTCCTGGCCGTGCCGGAGCTGGCTGATTCCCGGCTGGTGTTGGTGACGCGCGGTGCCGTGGCCACCGTCGACGGCGCTGATGTCGATCCGGCGGCCGCGTCCGTCTGGGGTCTGGTGCGCAGCGCGCAGTCCGAGCACCCGGGCCGCTTCGCCCTTGTGGACGCGGACGGTGACGACCTCCCGCCGGCCGTCCTGCGACACGTCGTCGAGAAGCAGGACGAGCCCCAACTCGCCCTGCGCGACGGCGGCGTTCTCGTCCCGAGGATGCTGCCCGCGGGGGCCGCCACGGAGCTGGTCCCGCCGGTGGGCGCCCCCGCCTGGCGGCTGGGCACCGTGGGCACCGCCACCGTCGAGAGCCTGTCGGTGATCGAGGCCCCCGAGGCGCTCGCACCGCTGGAGCCCGGCCAGGTGCGGATCTCCGTACGGGCGGCGGGCATGAACTTCCGCGACGTCCTGATCGCCCTGGGCATGTACCCCGACAAGGGCACCTTCGCGGGCAGCGAGGGCGCCGGCTATGTGACGGAGGTCGGCCCCGGCGTGACGGGTCTGTCCGTCGGCGACCGCGTGATGGGCCTGTTCGAGGGCGCCTTCGCGCCGGTGGCGATCGCGGACGCGCGGATGGTCGTGCCGGTGCCCGAGGGCTGGAGCCTTCGGGAGGCCGCGGCGGTGCCCGTGGTGTTCCTGACGGCCTGGTACGGCCTCGTGGACCTGGGCCGCCTCGCGGCGGGCGAGTCGCTGCTCATCCACGCCGGTACCGGCGGCGTGGGCATGGCCGCCACCCAGATCGCCCGCCACCTGGGTGCCGAGGTGTACGCCACCGCGAGCCCCGCCAAGCACGCCGTGCTGGAGGAGATGGGCATCGACGCCGCCCATCGGGCCTCCTCCCGTGACCTCGGCTTCGAGCACGTCCTGCGGGAGGCCACCGGCGGCCGGGGCATGGACGTCGTGCTCCACAGCCTGGCGGGCGAGTTCACCGACGCTTCCCTGCGGCTGCTCGCCGACGGCGGACGCATGGTCGACATGGGCAAGACCGACAAGCGCGACCCCGACCGGGTCGCGGCCGACCATGCGGGCGCCTGGTACCGGGCCTTCGACCTCGTGCCGCACGCCGGGCCGGACCGGATCGGGGAGATGCTGGCGGAGATGGGCGAGCTGTTCGCCTCCGGGGTGCTGAAGCCGCTGCCGGTCAGGGCATGGCCGCTCGGCCGGGCGCGCGAGGCGTTCCGCTACATGAGCCAGGCCAAACACACCGGCAAGCTGGCCCTGGAGATCCCGCCGCCCCTCGACCCCGAGGGTACGGTCCTGATCACCGGTGGTACGGGAGTGCTCGGCGGGGCGGTCGCGGAGCACCTCGTACGCGCATGGGGCGTACGGCACCTGCTCCTCGCCGGACGGCGCGGCACGGACGCGCCGGGGGCGAGCGAACTGGTCGAGCGCATCGGGCAGTTGGGCGCCGAGGTTTCCGTCGTCGCGGCCGACGTGAGCGACCCCGAGTCCGTGGCCGAGCTGATCGGCAAGATCGACCCGGCCCACCCGCTCACCGGTGTCGTGCACGCGGCGGGCGTCCTGGACGACGCCGTCGTCACCGCGCAGACCCCCGACAGCCTGGCCAGGGTGTGGGCGGGCAAGGCCGCCGCCGCGCACCACCTGCACGAGGCGACCCGGCATCTGCGCCTCGGCCTGTTCGCCGTGTTCTCCTCCGCGGCGGCGACGCTGGGCAGCCCGGGGCAGGCCAACTACGCCGCGGCGAACGCCTACTGCGACGCGTTGATCCAGCACCGCCGGGCCTCCGGACTGCCGGGGCTGTCCGTCGGCTGGGGGCTCTGGGAGACCGCCAGCGACATGACCGGACACCTCGGCGAGACGGACCTGGCGCGCATGAAGCGCACCGGGTTCACGCCCCTGACCACCGAGGGCGGCCTGGCCCTGCTCGACGCCGCCCGCGCACACGGCCGCCCGCACCTCGTGGCGGTCGACTTCGACGCGCGAGCCGTCGCCGCGCAGCCCGCCGCATCCCGGCCCGCCCTCCTGCGGGCCCTGGCCACCACGGTGCCGGGAGGCCGCGACCGGCGCCCCACCGCCGCCACCGGCGCGCCCTCCGGGGACGGCCTCGCCGACCGGCTCGCGGGACTGCCCGTCCCCGAACGGCAGCGCCTGCTGCTCGATCTCGTACGCGGAAACGTCGCCGGAGTCCTCGGCCACACCGATCGCGACGCCATCCGCCCGGACACCTCGTTCAAGGAACTCGGCTTCGACTCCCTCACCGCCGTGGAACTACGCAACCGGCTCTCGGCCGCCACCGGCCTGAAGCTGCCCGCCGGGCTCGTCTTCGACTACCCGGAGAGCGCCGCCCTCGTCGACCACCTCCTGACCCTCCTGTCACCCGACGGCGCGCCCGCGCCTCTGAAGGACGCGGCCGACCCGGTCCTGAGCGACCTCGGCCGGATCGAGTCCGGCCTGGACACGCTCGCGCTGGACGAGGAGGCGCGCGGCCGGATCACCCGGCGGCTCAACGCCCTGCTGACGAAGCTGAACGGCGTGGACCGCACCGCCGGCGGCGCGACGGAGCTGGACGCGCTCGACGACGTCTCCGACGACGAGATGTTCGCGTTCATCGACCGGGAGCTGTGATGCGCCTCGTTCAGGAGCAGCTCTGACATCCCTTGACCGGTGGCCCGCCCTTCCGTGCCCCTCGCTGATGGAGAAGTGACGTTCGATGCCGAGTGCTGAACCGACTACCGAAGAGAAGCTTCGCCAGTATCTGAAGCGGGTGACAGTCGACCTCGGGCAGACCCGCCAGCGCCTGCGCGAGGTGGAGGAGCGCTACCAGGAACCGGTCGCGATCGTCTCCATGGCCTGCCGCTTCCCGGGCGGCACCCGCTCGCCCGAGGCGCTGTGGGAGCTGATCGCCGAAGGCGGCGACGCCATCGGCGCGTTCCCCACCGACCGCGGGTGGGACCTGGACGGCCTCTACCACCCCGATCCCGAGCACCCGGGCACCAGCTACGTCCGCCACGGCGGATTCCTCTACGACGCACCCGGCTTCGACGCCTCCTTCTTCGGCATCAGCCCGCGCGAGGCGCTGGCCATGGACCCGCAGCAGCGGGTGCTCATGGAGACCGCCTGGGAGCTCCTGGAACGGGCCGGCATCGACCCGGCCACCCTGAAGCTCAGCCCCACCGGCGTCTATGTCGGCGCGGGCGTCCCGGGCTTCGGCAGTGGCCAGGCCGACAGGTCGGTGGAGGGACACCTGCTGACCGGCAACGCCCTGAGCGTCCTGTCGGGCCGCGTGTCCTTCACCCTCGGCCTCGAAGGCCCCGCGGTCAGCGTCGACACGGCGTGCTCCTCGTCGCTGGTGGCCATGCACCTGGCGGCGCAGGCGCTGCGCCAGGGCGAGTGCAGCCTCGCCCTGGCGGGCGGCGTGACCGTGATGTCGACCCCGGGCATGTTCACGGAGTTCTCCCGCCAGCGCGGCCTCTCGCCCGACGGCCGCTGCAAGCCGTTCGCCGCGACGGCCGACGGCACCGGCTTCTCCGAGGGCGTCGGCCTGATCCTGCTGGAGCGCCTGTCGGACGCGCGCCGCAACGGGCACAAGGTCCTCGCCCTCCTGCGGGGTTCGGCCGTCAACCAGGACGGTGCGAGCAACGGCCTCACCGCCCCCAACGGCCCCTCGCAGGAGCGCGTCATCCGCGCCGCCCTGGCCAACGCGGGCCTGGGCGCCGCCGAGGTGGACGCCGTGGAGGCGCACGGCACCGGCACCAGGCTGGGCGACCCCATCGAGGCCGGGGCCCTGCTCGCCACCTACGGCCGCGACCGCGACGACGACCGCCCGCTGTGGCTCGGCTCGGTGAAGTCCAACATCGGCCACCCCCAGGGCGCCGCCGGCGTCGCCGGTGTGATCAAGATGGTGATGGCCCTCCAGCGCGAACTGCTGCCCGCCACCCTGCACGCCGACGAGCCGACCCCGCACGTCGACTGGTCCTCCGGCTCCGTCCGGCTCCTGACCGAGCCCGTGCCCTGGGCCCGTGGCGAGCGGCCGCGCCGGGCGGGAGTGTCCGCGTTCGGGATGTCCGGGACGAACGCGCATGTGATCCTGGAGGAGCCGCCGGAGGCCGACGCCACGGTCGATGCGCCGGAGCCCGAGCCGGGTGCGGTAGTGCCGTGGGTGGTGTCCGGACGGACCGGTGAGGCGTTGCGGGAGCAGGCTCGTCGGTTGGGTGTGTTCGCGTCGGAGGAGTCCTCTCTGCTGGATGTGGGCTGGTCGTTGGCGACGTCGCGGTCGGCTTTCGAGCACCGGGCCGTGGTGGTGGGGCGGGATCGTGCTCAGGCGGTCGCGGCTCTTGAGGCGCTGGCGGCGGGTGAGGTCGCGCCGGATGTGGTGTCCGGGGTGGCGGGGGATGTGGGTCCGGGGCCTGTGCTGGTGTTTCCGGGGCAGGGGTCGCAGTGGGTGGGCATGGGTGCCCAACTGCTCGATGAATCGCCGGTGTTCGCGGCGCGTATTGCTGAGTGTGAGCGGGCGTTGTCGCCGTATGTGGACTGGTCGCTGACGGAGGTGTTGCGCGGCGGTGGCGAGGAGCTGTCGCGGGTGGAGGTGGTGCAGCCGGTTCTGTGGGCGGTGATGGTTTCTCTTGCTGCCGTCTGGGCCGAGTACGGGATCAGGCCTGCCGCGGTGATCGGCCACTCGCAGGGTGAGATGGCGGCTGCGTGTGTGGCCGGTGCGTTGTCGTTGGAGGACGCGGCGCGGATTGTCGCCGTGCGCAGTGATGCTCTGCGGCAGTTGGCCGGGCGTGGCGCGATGGCTTCGCTGGGGGTGGGCCGGGAGGTGGCTGCCGAGCTCATCGACGGGCACGCCGGGGTGGGTATCGCTGCTGTGAACGGCCCTTCGTCCACCGTGATCTCCGGACCTCCGGAGCAGGTGGCTGCCGTCGTGGCCGACACGCAGGGGCGCGAGCTCCGCGCCCGTCTCATCGATGTGGATTACGCCTCGCACGGCCCCCAGGTCGACGGGATCGCGGATCTGCTGGCCGATCGTCTGGCCGGTATCGAGCCGCAAGCTACCGATGTCGCGTTCTACTCCACGGTCACGGCCGAGCGGGTCAACTCCGAGGTGCTGTCCTCGGATTACTGGGTCACGAATCTGCGGCAGCCGGTCCGTTTCGCGGACACGGTCGAGGCCCTGCTGGCGGATGGCTACCGCGTCTTCGTCGAGGCGAGCCCTCACCCGGTCCTGAACATGGGTATGGAGGAGACCATCGAGCAGGCGGGTGTCTCCGCCACGGTGGTGCCCACCCTGCGCCGCGACCATGGGGACACTCTTCAGCTGACGCGGTCCGCCGCGCACGCGTTCACGGTGGGTGCGGACGTGGACTGGCGGCGCTGGTTCCCCACCGAGCCGGCGCCTCGTACGGTCGACCTGCCCACGTACGCCTTCCAGCACCAGCGCTACTGGCTCGCCCCCTCCGGCGGGCGGGCAGGCGACCCCGCCGGGCTCGGGCTCGCCGCGTCGGGGCATCCGCTCCTGGGTGCCTCGGTGGGCCTGGCCAGCGGGGACGTCCAGCTGTTGAGCGGCCGGGTGTCGCGGCAGTCGGGCGCCTGGCTCGACGATCACGTCGTGGCGGGCCAGGCCCTCGTGCCCGGTGCCGCGCAGGTGGAGTGGGTGCTGCGGGCCGCCGACGAGGCGGGCTGCCCCACCCTGGAGGAGCTGACCCTCCAGGCGCCGCTCGTGCTCCCCGCCTCCGGGGGCCTGCAGATCCAGGTCGTCGTGCACGCCGCCGACACGCGTGGCCGCCGTGACGTCCAGGTGTTCTCGCGCCCCGATGACGACGACGCCTTCGGTTCGACGCACCCATGGACCTGCCACGCGGCCGGGCTGCTCAGCCCCGAACCGGCCGGCCGCGACGCGGGGATGCTCGACGGTGCCTGGCCCCCCGCCGACGCCGAAGCGGTGGACGTCACGGACCTCTACGCACGAGCGGACCGGGCAGGATACGGCTACGGGCCGGCGTTCCGTGGCGTACGGGCGCTGTGGAAGCACGGCAGCGACGTACTGGCCGAGGTGTCGCTGCCCGAGGAAGCAGGCGACCCGGACGGCTTCGGCATCCACCCGGCACTGCTCGACGCCGTCCTCCAGCCGGCCGCGCTGCTCCTGCCGCCCTCCGACGGCGCGCGGATCTGGCTGCCGTTCGCCTGGAACGACGTGGAACTGCACGCCGTGCGGGCCACCACGGTCCGGGTGCGCATCGCGCCGCTCGGCGAAGGGGCCGAGCAGGGCGTACGGATCACCGTGGCCGACGCCGTCGGCGCCCCCGTGCTCACCGTGCGGGGCCTGCACTCGCGCCCGGCCGACATCGACCGGCTCACCGAGGCGGCGACTCGCGGCCCGCGAAGTGGCCTGTTCGACCTGGAGTGGGCCCCGTCGGCATCCGCCGCCGGGCAGCCGGAGGCCGAGGAAGGCACGTGGGTCGCCCTGGGCCAAAACGGCTCCGGCCTCGCGGATCTGATGGCGTCCGTCGAGGCGGGCGACCCGGCACCGCCGCTCGTGGCCGCCCCGGTAGAGCACGGCGCGGACGAGGACGGCCTGACGCTCGCCGCACAGATCCTCGACCTGGCACAGAACTGGCTCGCGTGCTCACAACTGTCCGACAGCCGACTGGTGTTGGTGACGACCGGCGCGACGGCGGCCGACGACGACACTGAGGTGGACGCGGCCGCAGCAGCCGTATGGGGTCTCATCCGCAGCGCCCAGTCGGAGAACCCCGGCCGCTTCACCCTCATCGACCTCGGCCCGGACGACACGCTCGCCACCGCCGTGGCAGCGGCGCGACACGTGGACGAGCCGCAACTGGCCGTGCGCGCCGACGAGATCCGCGTGCCCCGGCTGACCCGTGCCGACAGCACGCCGGAGAGCACCGCCGAGGACATCGACCCGGACGGCACCGTGCTCATCACCGGCGGCACGGGTGTGCTCGGCGGGGCGGTGGCTGAGCACCTCGTACGTGAATGGGGCGTACGGCACCTGCTCCTCGCCGGACGGCGCGGCACGGACGCGCCGGGCGCGAGCGAGCTCGTCGAGCGTATCGGACAGTTGGGTGCCGAGGCGTCCGTCGTGGCGGCCGACGTGAGTGACCCCGCCGCGGTCGCCGAACTGCTCGCGGGGATCGACCCCGCCCACCCGCTCACCGGTGTGGTGCACGCCGCGGGCGTCCTGGACGACGCCGTCGTCACCGCGCAGACCCCCGAGAGCCTGGCCAAGGTGTGGTCGGCCAAGGCGGCTGCCGCGCACCACCTGCACGAAGCGACACGTGACCTGCCACTCGGGTTCTTCGTGGTCTTCTCCTCGGCGGCAGCGATACTGGGCAGCCCGGGCCAGGCCAACTACGCCGCCGCCAACGCCTATTGCGACGCGCTCATGCGCAACCGCCGCGCCCAGGGCCTCGCGGGCCTCTCCATCGGCTGGGGCCTGTGGCAGGCCACCAGCGACCTGACCGGACAGCTCAGCCAGACGGACCTGGCGCGCATGAAGCGCACCGGCTTCGCGCCCCTGACCACCGAGGGCGGCCTGGCCCTGCTCGACGCGGCCCGCGGCCACGGCCGCCCGTACGTCCTGGCGGCCGACCTCGACCCGCGCACGACGGCTGACGGCTTCTCCCCGCTGCTGCGCACCCTCGCCCCGCCCACCGCGCGACGCCGCGTGGCGGCCACCGGGGCGACCGACGGCGCGCTCGCCACCCGCCTCGCCGGCCTCGACGAGGAGGGCCGCCTCGCCGCCGTCACCGGCCTGGTACGCGAGTACGTCGCCGCGGTGCTCGGCCACGGCTCGGCGGCCCAGGTGAAGGTGGACGCCGCCTTCAAGGACCTGGGCTTCGACTCGCTGACGGCGGTGGAACTGCGCAACCGCCTGTCGGCCGCCAGCGATGTGCGACTGCCCGCGACGCTGGTCTTCGACCACCCCACGCCCGAGGCACTGGCCGCCTATCTGTGCACGCGGCTGGGTGGCCCGGTCGCCGCACCTGCTGTGCTTCCTGTGACCGTGGGGGTGGACGAGCCGATCGCCATCGTGTCCATGGCCTGCCGATTCCCGGGCGGGGTGTCCTCCGCCGACGAGCTGTGGGATCTGGTCGAGTCCGGGCAGGACGCGATGGGCGCCTTCCCCACCGACCGTGGCTGGGACCTCGACCGGCTCTTCCACCCCGACCCCGATCACCCCGGCACGAGCTACAGCGATCAGGGTGGGTTCCTTCATGACGCGGGTGATTTCGATGCGTCGTTCTTCGGGATCAGTCCGCGTGAGGCGTTGGCGATGGATCCGCAGCAGCGGTTGCTGTTGGAGGCGTCGTGGGAGGTGCTGGAGCGTGCGGGCATCGATCCGACTTCGCTGAAGGGCACGCTGACCGGTACGTACGTGGGTGTCATGTACCACGACTACGGCAAGGCATTCCCCGAGGCCGACGCCCAACTGGAGGGTTACGCCTATCTGGCGAGCTCGGGGAGTGTGGTCTCCGGCCGGGTCGCTTACACGCTGGGCCTGGAAGGCCCGGCGGTGACGGTCGACACCGCGTGCTCCTCTTCGCTCGTTGCGATTCACCTGGCGGCGCAGGCGTTGCGGCAGGGCGAGTGCGATCTGGCCCTCGCGGGTGGCGTGACGGTGATGGCCGACCCCGACGTGTTCGCGGGCTTCTCCCGCCAGCGTGGCCTGTCACCCGACGGCCGTTGCAAGCCGTACGCGGCAGCGGCGGACGGAGTCGGCTTCTCGGAGGGTGTCGGTCTGATCCTGCTGGAGCGTTTGTCGGATGCTCGGCGTCGTGGGCATCGGGTGTTGGGGGTGGTGCGTGGTTCGGCGGTGAATCAGGATGGTGCGAGTAATGGGTTGACTGCGCCGAATGGTCCGTCGCAGGAGCGGGTGATCCGGCAGGCGTTGGCGAGTGGTCGGCTGGTGGCGTCGGATGTGGATGTGGTGGAGGGGCACGGTACGGGGACGACGCTGGGTGATCCGATCGAGGCGCAGGCGTTGCTGGCTACGTATGGCCAGGGGCGGCCGGATGGGCGGCCGTTGTGGCTGGGGTCGGTGAAGTCCAACATCGGGCACACCCAGGCTGCTGCTGGTGTGGCGGGTGTGATCAAGATGGTGATGGCGATGCGGCGTGGGGTGGTGCCGGCGAGTTTGCATGTGGATGAGCCGTCGCCGCATGTGGACTGGGAGGCGGGGCCGGTCCGGCTGGTGTCGGAGGCGGTGCCGTGGCCTGAGTCGGATCGGCCGCGTCGGGCGGGGGTGTCGTCGTTCGGCGCGTCCGGTACCAATGCGCATTTGATCATTGAGCATGTTCCCGAGCCGGAGGAACCGGCAAGGGAGCTGGAGCCTGCTGATGGTCTGGTGCCGTGGGTGCTGTCGGCGCGCAGCCTGGAGGCGTTGCGCGAGCAGGCGCACCGCTTGAGCGAGGCTGTCACCGGAGCGGATCCGGCCGAGGTGGGTTGGTCGCTTCTGACGACGCGTGCGTCCCATGAGCACCGTGCTGTTGTGGTGGGTGCGGAGCGGGTGGGGGCGCTTGAGGCGTTGGCTGCGGGGGAGTCGCATCCGGCGTTGGTGGGCCCGGATGTTCCGCGTGCTGGCGAGATGGTGTGGT